>CAZIFU010000222.1:0-29702 GCA_964539075.1 uncultured Verrucomicrobiota bacterium
GCCTCTACGAACGCGAGGAGGGCAGGTTCGACTTCGGTTGGATGCAGCGCGCGATGGACGTGATGAAACGGCAGGACATCAAGGTCGTGCTCGCCACGCCCACCGCCGCGCCGCCCATCTGGGTCACCGAAAAGCACCCGGAAATCCTGCCGCTGGATGAGCGCCGCATTCCGCTCTACCACGGCACCCGCCACGCGTATTGCAAGAACAGCGACCTTTACTGGGACTATTGCCGCAAGATCATCACGGCGCTGGCCGGCGCGCTGGGCAGGCATCCGCAACTCATCGCCTGGCAGATTGACAATGGCGTCGGCGGCCATCGCACCGAAACCTCGTTCAACGACGAAACCCGCCGCGACTGGCACGCCTGGCTCAAGGCGAAATACAGCACGCTCGAGGAGTTGAACGACGGGCTGGGCCTGCGCTTCTGGGGCCAGGTCGTCACCCGGTGGGAGCAGGTGCCGATGCCCAAATACGCGCCCACCGTCCACAACCCCGCGTTGCTGCTGGATTGGGCGCGCTTCTCCAGCGACACCTGCATCGCCTTCGTGAAAATGCAGGCTGACCTGCTCCACGAACTGACGCCGCACGCCCCGGTCACCACCAACCTGCGCGCGCAAACGCGGCAATTCGACCACTTCGACATGGCCGCCGTGCTGGACTTCATTTCGGTGGACAGCAACGCCACCATCAAGTCCCGCTCCGCCGAGAACGCGCTGGAAATTGATCTGCTCCGTTCGCTGAAGAAAAAGGACATCCGCACGCCCGACGGGGATGAGGGGTTTTGGGTCATCGAACAAAAAGCCGGGCAGGTCAACTGGCAGGACGTCAATTCCCTCGTGCGCCCCGGCGTGGTGCGGCTGTTCACCTATCAATTGCTGTCGCGCGGCGCGTGCGGCGTGCTCTATTTTTTCTGGCGCCAGCCGCGCATCGGCTCCGAAAAATTCTACGGCGGCGTGCTCACCCACGATGGCCGCGGCGACAACCGCGTGTATCGCGAACTCAGCCAGATCGGCGAAGAAGTCAAACGCCTGGCACCGGCGCTCAAGGGAACCCGGGTGGTGGCCGAGACCTGCATCCTCTACAGCCACGAGAGCGAGTGGGCGCTCAAACTGCCGATGCAGCCCAACAAACATTTCCAACTGCGCGACCACATCCAGCTCTTTCACGCCGCGCTCCACGACCGCAACATCCCGGTGGATTTCGCGCGGCCCACCGAGGACCTTTCCCGGTACAAAATCGTTTTCGCGCCCTCGCTGCACCTGCTGGCCGGCGGCGAAGCGGACCTCCTGAAGCTCTACGTCCACAACGGCGGCACGCTGGTCACCACCTTCAACACCGGCCTGGTGGACGAACATCACATCGCCCCGGACAACGGTTATCCGCACAACCTGACCGATTTGCTCGGCCTGGAGGTGCGCGAGTTCGACGTGTTGCCGCCGGGCGAGGAGAACCATTTGACCTTCAAAGGCTCCTTCCCGACCAGCCACCTGCATCCCGCCCGGCTTTGGTGCGATTTGATCGAGCCAGGGGAGTGCCAGGTCCTGGCCACCTACGCCAAGGACTTTTATGCCGGCAAACCCGCCATGACGATGAACGCTTTCGGCCTCGGCAAGGCAATCTACCTCGGCACCTTGAGCCATCAGTATTTTTATTACGACCTGATCGTCTGGCTGCGGCAGTTGTGCAATTTGTTTCCGTTGCTCAAGGTTCCGGACTCGGTGGAGGTGAGCATGCGCCAGAAGGACAACACCCGGATTTATTTCTGCCTCAACCACCAGAATTCACCGGTGCGCCTGAGCTTCTACAAGCCGATGCACGATGTGCTCTCCGGCCAGGCCGTTTCCGGCAACTATGACCTGCCGCCCCACGGGGTGCTCGTCCTCGACGAACCAGCGGCCGGGACGTGAGCCCTCGGGTGTGTGGCCGCAAAGCAACCTGGGATCAGGCGGCGATTTTGAGGGATTGGGAGTTGTTGAGGCGGTTCCAGCATTTGTCCCAGCGGTTGCTTTTCAGAGCCAGGCGCAAGTTCAATACGCTGGTGGCTCCGGCTTGCGTCCAGAACATTCCCGACTCTTTGAGCCGCTGGCCGATGACGGATTTGCATCCGCCCTCAATGACGCCCGAGCCGCAGAACAAACCCTGATCGCGATAGGTCTGGCAGAGCATCTTGTCTTGATGGTGCTCAAAATAAGCGATCTGCTTTTCCAGGGCGTTGTCCGGTGGCAACTGCAAGTCTTCGAGTCGGCGGCGCGCGGCCGCGATCACCGCGCCGACCTGGTCGTTCTTGAGCAGGCCGGTCCACGTTTGCGCCATGCGCTCCGCCCAGGGATGGTCCACTCCCTGGAGTCCCTCGCACAGTTCATGCAAGCGTTCCAAGGCGTGGTGAAGGTCCCGGATCAGAATGGCCAGGGGAAAGTTGGCCCGCGCCATCGCCAATAATGACCACCTTCAACGCCCGTCCCAGCCCGCGCGGCGCAACCTTCAGTGCGAAGGACAAGCCCGCGATGCCGCTGCCGAGGATGAGGAAGTCGAATTGTTTCACTTCAATTAAAATTCTGCGAATAAAATTGGTATTGTCAATCCGTCATTTTGGTATTACCGTCCCCCGCATGAAAACGATTACCTTCAAGGCTGACGACCGGGTGGACAACTGGCTGGAAAAGGAAGCCAGGGCGCTGCGCGTTTCCAAATCGCAGATTGTGCGGGACGCCGTGGAAACGCGGATGAAATTGACCGGGGGAAAATCCTGCTATGATTTGAGCAAAGATCTCTGCGGAAGTTTGCGAAGCGGGGTGCACGATCTTTCCACGAACAAAACATACATGAAAACCTTCGGCAAATCATGACCGAAACGCTGCTCGATACCGGCGCGCTGCTGGCCTATCTTGACGCCGACGACCAGAGGCACGAGTGGGTCAGCCAGCAATGGCGCGCGCTGCGCCCGCCGCTGATTGTCTGCGAGCCGGTTATTACGGAGACGGTATTTCTTTTGCAACGTCGCGGTTTGAACCTGGCATCGCTTTGGGAATTGCTGCGCCGCGAGATTCTGGAGGTTGATTTCGATATGCAGATGGAATTTGAAGCCCTCGCTGTGCTCCTGCGCCGATACGACGATTTACCGATGGATCTGGCCGATGCCTGCCTCGTGCGCATGGTCGAGAAACGCCATGACGCGCGCGTCTTCACGCTCGACCGCGATTTCAAAATTTACCGGCGGCACGGGCGGCAGATGATTCCGCTGATTTTTCCGGATTAAATTGGTGTGACGATGGCGACTCTCCCGCGAGGCGCAACACTGAGCGCAAAGGAAAGCCCGCGATGCCGAGGACGAGGAAGTTAAATTGCTTCATGCCATGGAAGAATTAACGCAAAGACGCCAAGGTGCAAAGGCGCAAAACGAGGGGCGGGTTTCTGCCCGCTTCAACGGCCACAAGCGAACGAGTCCCAAAAAGTGCGCTGCTTCAGCAAAGTGCTCTGAAACGGCGTGAACGCCGCGCTCCGATGCTTCGCGTCTTCGCAGTGCTATCCCATCACACCGTTCCTTTCTGAGAAGATTTTTCTACCACGGATGGACACGGATTACGGATGCGGATGGATCGACATTTCCGGAAATTCCTTATCCGTGTCCATCTGTGGTTAATTCGTTTTGGTTGCGGCTGCGCCGCACCACGTCTTTGCGTTAAATCACAACCGGCCGTTGTCAATCAACCGCGTTTTGCCGAGGAACACCGCCAGCGCCATGTGCGTGCTGCGCCGTACTTTTTTCACTGGCTGCAAGGTGTGCCGATCGAAAAACTCGATGTAATCCAGGCGCGCCGACGGTTGCGTCGCAATCAATCGGGCGAGCCTGGCTTTCAACGCGGCGGCGGAGACGTTCATGGCTTTCACGGCCTGCCGCGCCTGCTGAATGGCCCGCCATAAAATCGCCGCCTGGCGCCGTTCGGCGACCGACAGCAGCTTGTTGCGTGAACTCATCGCCAGCCCGTCCGGTTCGCGGTGCGTCGGTGCCACCACGATTTTCACCGGAAAGTTCAGATCCCGCGCCATCCGCCTCACGACGGCCGCCTGCTGAAAATCCTTCGCGCCGAACACTGCCACGTCCGGCAGCACGAGGTTCAATAGTTTCGCCACAATGGTCGTCACGCCGCGAAAATGCGCGGGCCGCGAGGCGCCCTCCATGCCGCGCGAAAGATTTTCTTCGACGACATAGGTGCTGAATGCCGCGCCCTTCGCAACCGGATACATTTCCCGATCCACCGGCACAAACAAGACATCCACGCCCGCCGCCCGGCAGAGTTTTTTGTCTCGCGCCAGATCGCGCGGGTAACGGGCGAAGTCTTCGTGCGGGCCAAACTGTGTGGGGTTGACATAAAGGCTGACCACGACCCGGCCCTTTTTCCCCACGGCCCGTCGCGCGCGCGCGACCAGACGCAAGTGACCCGCGTGCAAATAGCCCATTGTCGGCACGAACGCGACGGGAGTCCGCTCCACTTTCCAGCGGCGGGCCAGGCGCTGCATGGCCGCGAGGGAAGTCACGATTCGCATGGCCCCAAATTGAGCAGGCGCCGATGAACTATCAATTCAATTGTCAATCCGCCCGCCCCGCATTACAACTCCACCGAACCATCAACCATGGCTTCACGCCTATGAAAAAAAACTGCCGTCCCGCTTGGAGCGCCCTTGGCCTGTGTGTGTTGCTGGCGGCGTGCCGCCCGGACACGCAGACCCCTTCCGATTGGATTCCGCTGTTCGACGGCAAAGCGTTGAGCGGCTGGACCGCGCCTGACCCCGGCGAGTGGGCAGTCACCGCCGGCGGCGTGCTCGTCGGCAAAGGCAACGTGAGCCATCTGTTCAGCCCGAACAGCTACGCCAACCTGGAATTCAAAGCGGAGGTCAAACTCAACCACAGCGGCAACAGCGGCATGTATATCCGCGCGGCGCTGGGCCACGGCTGGCCGCAGGGCTACGAGGCACAGGTGGAAAACACCAGCCCCGACCCGCAAAAGACCGGCAGCCTCTACAATCTCCATCCGGTGCTGCAGCAGCTTGTCCCCGACGACACCTGGTGGACGCAGCACATCATCGCCATCGGCAATCGGATCATCATCAAAGTCAATGACCGGATCGTGACGGATTTTGTGGACGCGAAGAACACTTTCACGGCCGGCCACCTGGCATTTCAGCAGCACAACCCCGGCAGCGAAGTGCAATTTCGCAACGTGATGGTCAAGCCGCTGCCGGCAGACGAAAATGCGGCCTGGGCCATTGCCACAAAGGACGTGCCGGACGTGGTCGCGCCCAGCAAGTGATTGCAGTCCGCGAAAAAGAACGCGCCGGGCGAACCGGCGCGTCGAGACAGTCTTGATTGACCTGGAATTACTGGCGGACCCCGAAGGGGAACGGTTCCGGCTCGTGCGTGGCGCAAGCTGCGTTGGTCGGCGCTTCGGCGGCCCGGTCATTGGGGCTGACCAGATTGTTGGCCACCAAATAGGCTTCGACTTCGTCGCCGCTGATATCGGGCAGCATTTTCCCGTCAATTTCCACGCAGGGACTGAGCATCTGCCCGCTCTTTTCGATCATCTCCTGGCGCTGGGCCGCGTCATTGATGATGTCACGGTCTTCGTAGGGCAGATCGTATTTGCGCAGGATGGCGCGCACGCCCATGCTCCAGCCACAGGAAGGTTTCAGATAAGCAACGATTTTGGGTTTGTTCATAATTTCACCAAGCTTGTCTTACATAAGACAAAATCCAGCCATACACTGCCACATCGCGCGCGTTTGGCAATACTTTCCTGGCCGCGCTTAAGAGCCCGTTCAAAAAACTGTTCCCCCGTAGGAGCCGAGGTAACGAGGCTCAGTTCTCCTCAGAAAAAGAACCAACATTAGAGCCTCGTTACCTCGGCTCCTACTTTTTTAACGGGCTTTTAGCGGGTCAAGGGGCGGTTTGGGCCACGGCCGCTTTTGGCTTGTAGGCGAAGAAAACGAGCACACCCAGCAGCACGGCCTGGGCAGTGCCGGCCACAAACCATTTCACGGCGAGGTCCGGCGGCAAGGGCTGCACGGCGTACAGGACAAGCGTGTTCACCTGGCTGAACAGGCCCATGAACAACCCGTAGATGGCGGCGCAACGCACGGTGGCCGTGGCGGCGAAGCCCACGGCGTAGAGCACGACGAACGTCGCCGCGCACAGAAGCTGGCCAAGCATCAGCCAGGGCATGTGTTTTTGCATGTCGGCTTCGGGGCGCCACAGGCTCATGGTGGCTGCGTAGGTGTTTGCCAACAACACCCCGTGAATGATGAAGTCCGTGACCCAGACTCCGGCAAACACGGCAACGATGGCGATGATGAGACGTTTGGGATTCATACAGCGAGGATGCAAGAACGCCGCGCGGGCGGCAATGCCAAAAGCGGGACGCCAAATCGCCGCGCACGCGGTGTCATTTGGAGTTTCGTCTTCAAGCGGCAAAGCATCATCGGCCGCGCCGACCGCCTGAAGGCGGGACTACAAACGGATTACTTCGCCTCCGCCCATCGACCCGGCTCGCGCACGCCCTTGCCCTGCTGCTGGGTCAGTGAATCGCCCAGATCTTCGCGCATCTTGTCCGCAAAAGCTTCCAGATGTTTCACGAGGTCCGGATGCGAAGCAGCGACGTTCTTTGTCTCGCTCACATCGTTCTTCAGATCGTAAAGCTCGGACAGCTCCAGCGTGCGGTTTTCGTATTTTGCCGGGATGCCGTTGGTGCCGCCGGGACGGCCGTTGAGCGTGCGATAAGTGTGCGGGAGTTGCAGTTTCCAGCGACCGTCGCCGCTGCTCACTGCCTGAAGCGCGTTTTGCTCATAGTAAAAGGCGTAGCCTTCGTGGGGATTCGTCGCGCCCTTCTCGCCGACGATCAAAGGCCAGACGTTGAGGCCGTCGATCGTGTGCTTGGGCAGGTCCGCTCCCGTGAGCTTTGCGATGGTGGGCAGCAAATCAATCGTCATCATCATCGCGTCGCTGGTGGTGCCGGCGGGAATCTTGCCGGGCCAGCGCATGAGGCACGGCACGCGCGTGCCGCCTTCCCAGCAGGTGCCCTTGCCCTCGCGCAAGGGCCCGGCGTTGCCCGCGTGGTTGCCGTAGCTGAGCCAAGGGCCGTTGTCGGTGGTGTAAATGACGAGCGTATTGTCATCCACGCCAGCTCGTTTCAAAGCCGCGAGGACTTCGCCGACGCTCCAGTCCACTTCCATGCACGCGTCGCCGTAGAGGCCCTGCTCGGATTTGCCGCGGAACTTGTCGCTCACGTGCAGCGGCACGTGAACCATCGAATGGGCGAGGTAGAAGAAGAACGGGCGGTCCTTGTTCTTCTCGATGAACTTCACCGCGCGCTCGGTGTATTGCGTGGTGAGCTGGTTCTGGTCCTCATGGCCGAGGTCGGTCTTGAGGACGGTGTCGCCCTCGATGAGCGGCAGCGGCGGATAGGTGCCCTTTTTCGCCTCGGGATGGAGCGGCCACATGTCGTTCGAGTAAGGCAGGCCGAAATATTCATCGAAACCGTGGTGGATCGGGAGGAATTGCTTGGGCGTGCCGAGGTGCCACTTGCCCGCCATGCCGGTGGCGTAACCCTTCTGCTTCACGAGTTCGGCGATGGTCAGTTCCGTGTCGGCAATGCCATGCGGGGTCTTCGGCCCGAGCGCGCCGTGAATGCCGATCCGGTTCGGATAACAGCCCGTAAGCAGCCCTGCGCGCGACGCGGAGCAGACGGGTTGCGGCACGTGAAAGTTGGTGAACTTTCGTCCCTCCTTCGCCATGCGGTCGAGGTTCGGCGTGGTGTAACCCTTCGCGCCGAACGGCCCGATGTCGCCATAGCCTTGGTCGTCGATGAAGATGATGACGATGTTGGGCAACCGCTCCGTGGCCGGCGCCGCGGGCAGTGAAATGAGACCGAATCCCGCGATCCACAAGGAAACAAACAAGGCAAAGGCTTTCATGGTTTGCGAACTTATACCTCCGCGGCGCTCCGGCTGCCAGCAATTCTTGGACGCGGTTTCAAATTGGTTTGGCAGGTGGGGCGAGACTCCGTCGAGCCGTGTCATTTTTCTGTTCAAACTTGGCTCGACGGAGTCTCGCCCCACCAAAGATTGCCTCATGAAACGGCCTTTAAGATTGGATTCTGTAAAATCGCGCGGCGTTTTCACCGAAGATTTTCCGGCGGGCGGGTTCGGGAAACTGCCGGAGGTAATCCCGCACCAGGCCGTGAACCTGCTCGTAGCTGGCCGACAACAGGCACACCGGCCAGTCCGAGCCGAACATCAACCGGTCCTCGCCAAAAGCCTCGCAGACGACCTCCAAATACGGCCGGAAATCCTCCTCCCGCCACTCCCGCCATTTCGCCTCGGTCACCAGGCCGGAGAGTTTGCACAGCACATGGGGCGATTGGGCCAGCTCGCGGATTTGTTCGCGCCACGGCGAGAGGGTGCCGTCCTGGATGGACGGCTTGGCGAGGTGGTCGAGCACGAAGAATTGGTCGGAAAATTTCTCCACCAGCCTGATCGCCGCGGGGAGTTGCTTGGGGTAGATAAGTATGTCGTAGGTGAGGTTGAATGGTTTCAACCGGCCGATCCCGTGAAGAAAGTCGGGCCGCAGCATGAAACCGTCATCGGGCTCGTCCTGCACAACGTGCCGCACGCCGACAAACTTCGGATGGCTGGCAAACTGCGCAAGCTGCTCCTCGACGCGGTCGGAGCGCAAATCCACCCAGCCGACGATGCCTTTGACGAGCGAATGATGATCGGCCAGTTCGAGCAGCCAGTGTGATTCCTCCAGCGTTTGCCGAGCCTGCACGGCGATGGAGCCGTCGAGGCCGGCCTTGGAGAGCAGCGGCTGTAAATCTGGCGGCACGAAATCGCGGCGGATGGGCCACTCCGGCTTCATCCAGGGATATTCCGCCGCGCTGTATTTCCAGAAATGTTGGTGGGAGTCGAGTTTCATTTATTTTCCTCGTAGCAGCCGACGTGAGGAGGCTCACGCTTCAATTGGGAAAAGTTGGAGCCTCGTTACCTCGGCTGCTACGAGACGTGGACGACCGCCTTGATCACGCCCGTCTCCGGTTTCGTGTACGACGGAAATTTCTCGATGAGGTCCTCGAACGTCGCGTGGTGCGTGATCCACGGGCGCGTGTCAATCCGGCCTTCCTCGATCAGCTTGATGATGCGCGTGAAATCGGGCGGGAGCGCATTACGGCTGGCCAGCAGCGTCAACTCCCGACGGTGCATGATGGGCGCGTGCGGGAACGCCACTTCGGACTGTGTGATGCCGACATAGACCAGCCGCCCCGTGAACCCGCAGTATTGCAGCGCGCCGCTCATGGACTTGTGGCTGCCCGTGGCGTCAATCACGCACTGCGCCAGCGTGCCCCCGGTCATCGTCTTAAGCGTCTCCATCTCCGCGCCGTCGCCCTGCGAGCAGATCGTGTCCGGCACGCCCATCTTCGTGCGCACGAATTCGAGCCGCTGCTCGTTGAGGTCCATCACGAGGGTCTTGGCGCCGGAGAGCCTGGCGAATTCAATCACGGACAAACCAATCGGCCCGGCACCGATGACGAGCACGTTTTCGCCCGGTTGCGGGTTGCCGCGATTCACCGCGTGGCAGCCGATGGCGAGCGTCTCGACCAGCGCGCATTGCTCCAGTGTCAGTTTGTTTGCCGGATGCAGCTTGCGCGCGGGCAGAACCATCCGCTCGGTCATGCCGCCGTCCATCATCACACCGAGCACTTTGAGATTCTCGCAGCAATTGCCGCTGCCCTTGCGGCACGGGAAGCACTGGCCGCAATTCATGTATGGCTCCACCGAGCAGCGGTCGCCGGGCTTCACGTTCGTCACACCCGCACCGACCGTCAGGACTTCGACGCCCAGCTCGTGGCCGGGAATGCGCGGGTAGCTGAAAAAAGGCATCTTGCCGAGATAGCCGGAGATGTCGGTGCCGCAGATGCCGATGCGGTGGATCTTTAGCAGTGCTTCGCCGGGACCGGGCGCGGCGGGTTCGGCGATTTCGATGGGCCGGAAGCTTCGGGGCTTTTCGAGTTGGAGGGCTTTCATCGGGGGTCGGGTTGGCGCGGGCGGTTCAATCACTTCTTTGGTGGATTGTCCGTTTTCCTGCCATTGGATTTTTTCTTTGGCTCCGGCGCGGGAGCAGGCAGGCCGGCGGGGAGAACGTTTCCGAGCGCGTGGTCCGAAGCCTTGAGGCCGCGGCGGTAGCCGTTGAAGCCGTAGAAAAACGGCTGGTAGGCGTCCACATAATCCACGTTCGCCTTGGCCGGCACTTCGAAGCCGAGGCCCCAGAAGACGCCGTTGACGAGCAAACGGCGCAACCCTTCGCTTTGCAAATCGGTCGCCGCACCCATGGTCGTGCAAAGAATCCTGTTCACGGTGCCGGCATCGTTCTTGAACTCGCGCGTCCAGACGACGGGCATCATCGGCGAATTGACGCCTTGCTCCTGTTTGTCGGTCGCGCGCTTCTTGGCGTAGTCCGCGGCGCCCGAGTCGGGTGTCATGCCCTTGAGCACCTGGCCGCGATAAAGAATCTGTGCGTCCGGCGGCGGGTGGGCTTCATACACGTCCGAGTCGGCAAACACCTGCCCAACGCCGCGAAGCAACACATTGTCCTTCGCCGAAGGTTCGGCGATGCCGAGCGAGGCCTCGACTTTGTGCCGGCCCCAATGGCTGACCCACGTTTCCCCGAGGATCTTTCTGCCCCAACCGCCGTCCTTGTTGGAGTTCCAATCCTCCCATACGCTGTCTTTGGGATAGCCGTTGAACGCGTGCGTGCTGGTGCGCAACGCGATGATCGGCACGCCGCGCCTGACGGCCGCATCGAAGCGCTTCGTCGTCGCGTCGTCCCAATGGCGGAAGCGGAGAAGCATCACGATCGCGTCCGCCGAATCAAGGGCCTCGGGACTCGAGAGACTGCCACCGTTGTTCGGGTCAATGGTGCCGTCGGCGCCCACCGAGAACAGCACCGTGCATTTGAACCCGTGCCGCTGGCTGAGAATCTTGCCCAGCATCGGCAGCCCTTCCTCGGAGCGATACTCCTCGTCGCCGGAGAGAAGCACCACGTGCGTTCCCCTGCCAGGACCGGACCTGGCCTCGTAGGTGATCGAGGCCTGATCCGCAGCGGATGCGGGCAGCGGCCCAAGGAGCAACGTGGTGGTGGAGAGGCCGATCAGGAATGGTGCGAGCGCTTTCTTCATGGTTTCAAATGACGTTTGGTGGACGAAGCAGACTCTCATGAATTCAATCCGGGATGGAAGTCTCAGTTTGCGGTTTCAGAGCCCGATTACGGCGGCTCAATTATTCTCCGGCAAACCTTTGTTGTGACCGAGATTCTACACCAGCTGCTTCACAGTTTAAATTCCACGTCGCACCTGCGCTGGTCGCGTTGGGCGAAAATCTCAGGCCGATCCTTGACCTGCTCCAACGCAAGGAGGCTCAAACGGATTCCGTCCTCCATCGTCCCCTTGGGCGGTTCGGAAAACCAGGCGGGCGCCACCGGAAGATCGAGTCCGTAGGCCGCGGCAGCATCTCTCAGTTCGTCAGGGTTGTTTGTCATGGATGCATCGTTTGAGGAACTCAGCATAGAGTTCTGGCGTGTCTTGGCGATGGAAAACCTCGTGGAGATCCTGACCCCTTGGGTCCATTCCAATTGCACGGACCAGGTTTTCGATGTCCAGCCAGTCCTTGTTCCTTCGTTCGGCAGGCCCGTGACGGATCGCGTGAATCTTAAGCGCGATGAGGTTCAGGGCGGTCGGGATCGGTGCTTCCGTCCCAAGGCAAGGGATCCGTCGAGCGGTTTCATACAGCTTTGCGAAGGTGGAGTCGTTCACGAGCATCAGATCCAGCCGAAAATCGACCCCATAGGGGGGCGAAAACTGAAGGAAATTTTCGCCGTCGTTCTTCAGTCTGAAACCCTCCGCAGTCAGCAACGCGCGCCAGCGAGGGCCGTCATCCTTGCGCACCAGAAAATCCACATCCAGGGTCGCGCGCGGTTCGCAATAGACGTTCACTGCGTGCCCGCCAATCACCAGGTAAGCCAGGCCGAGCTTCTGCGCCTTGTCGTGGATGAGGTTGACGGGAAACACGAGCGGGTGATAACCGTTCAGTTGTTCTCAGCCAAGCCTTCAACGTGCCCGATGTTCTTCACCAGCTGCATTACAAAATGAACTCCGCCGTGACCCGCCGCTGGCGCCGCGCCTCGGCCATCGCGCGGGTAAGCGGAAACCATCGGCGACGCTCCTCCAACAGCGGCAACACCTCTTCCAGAGACATGGGGGTTCGCCGTGAGACGAAGTCCGGCGCGTCGGGCAAATCCAATTCGAGCGGTCCGGCCGGCTGGTCGTGCATCGCGAGCGTGGATTCAGGGGCTGGTGGCGTGGGCGACTTTTTCATACAGTTCAAGATTGCCATACCTCTCAAACAATTGCCGCCACTTTTTTTCGCGCAAGTCAATATGGTTGGCAAGGACCAGGTTGATAATGTCGTCCAGATCACCGAGCGTGCGATGACGGAGATTCTGCCTGGCGACGTGCAGCTTTAACGCCAGCAGGTGTTCCAGAGACGGAAATCGAGCCGCCGCGGGGCCGAAGCTTTTGAGTTCAGATGCCGCAAACATCGCGTCGAAAGTCCGTTCGTTCACGAGCATCAAATCGAGGTCGATCCAACGGTTCCGGGACTTAAACTGCGCGAAGTGCTCATGCTCCTCTGCGATCTCGTAGCCATATTTGGCGAGCGCCTGCCGCCACGCTTCCCGGTCAGCGTGACGGACCAGGTAGTCCAGGTCCACCGTATCGCGCGGGTAGCCGTGCGCGATCACCGCGAGGCCGCCGATGATCAGGAACGGGAGGCCCGTGTCCTGGGAACAAGCGGCAATGATTTCAGCGGTGGTCATGCGGGTCTGGTTCAGTTGTTCTTCGCCAACCCTTCTTCATGGCCGAGGTTCTTCACCGGGGCGAAGATGGCTTGCACTTCTTTCAACAACTCCTGATCCATCGGTTCGGCGGCCCACCTGGCCCAGTTGCGAATGTTCTCCGGGTTCGCGCTGCCGGCGATCGTGGTCGCAATGTCGGGATTTGTGATCGAGAATTGGAGCGCGAGCTTCGCAATGTCCACGCCTTTCTTCGCGCAATGCGCGGCGGCCTGGCGCGCGGCGGCCTTCACGTTCTCGGGTTCCTTGAGCCACGCGGGCAGCGGCGCGTTGGTCAGCAGGCGCGCGCTGAACGGGCCGGCGTTCATCACGCCCACGCCTTTGGCCTTGAGGTAGGGCACGGTCTCGTCGGCAAAGCGCGTGTTTTGCAGCGTGTATTGGTTGTAGCTCAACACGCAATCCACGTCGGCCTGGTCGCAGATGAAGGGGAAAATTTTCTGCGGATAACCGCTGAAGCCAATGAAGCGCACTTTGCCGGCTTGCTGAATTTTGCGGAGTGCCGGGAGAGTCTCCTCCACTATCTGCTGCATGTCCACGAACTCGATGTCGTGGCAAAGAATGATGTCGAGGTGGTCGGTGCCGAGGCGGTGCAGACTCACGTCCACGCTCTCCGCAACGCGCCGGGCGCTGAAATCAAAGTGTTGCAGGTCGTAGCGGCCGAGCTTGGTGCACAGCGTGAACGTGTCGCGCGGCACGTCGCGCAGCGCGATGCCCAGCAGCACCTCGCTCAGGCCGCGTCCGTAAAAGGGCGAGGTGTCAATGAAGCTCAGCCCGCAGTCCAGCGCGACGCGGACGCTCTGGAGCGCTTCCTCGAGCGAGACCTTGCGGAATTCCTGTCCGAGCGACGACGCGCCGAAGCCGAGGATGGGAAGTTGGAGGCCGGTTTTGCCGAGTAAACGCATTCGCATAGGTGTTAACCACGAATGGACACGAATAAACACTAATGAGGGCGAGTTCGCGAGGCCGCACTCAACCGAGAGAATTCGTGTCCATTCGTGTTCATTCGTGGTTTCAAAATCAGTTCGTTCGACATCCCATCGTGAGGAGCACATTCGCCCACAACGCCTGGTCGCCCGTCTGGACCGTCAGCACGTGGTCGGGCAAATCCACCGCCTCATAAAAATCCCATTTCTGGATCGGCTCGAGTTTCAGCTTGAGCCGGGCTTCCTTGAGCGCCTGCCGGAACTCATTCCAGACCGGCGGCTCGCCTTTTTGCGCGTAAGGATCGTCGGCGGGAATGCCCATCGTGTTGACGTGATCAACGGGAACCGCACTCAACAACGCCCGCAACACTTGCGCGCACGTCACGACGCCCGGAGATAAATTCAAACAAACCAGCTCCGCGTTCGGGCCTTTCTTCGTCGAGGCGGGGTAGTTGCCGTCGGCGATGAGAATCTTCGCGTGATGCCCGGCGCGGCCGAGGATTTCGTTGATTTTCGGATGGATGAGCTGGTGTTTCAACATACGCGTAGGAGCCGAAGTGACGAGGCTCTAACTTTTTGGGGAATTGACGGCGGACACGAACGAGTTGTCGAGTGAATAAAATAGTGAGCCTCCTAACGTCGGCGCCTACTGGGTCACGAAGTAATTTGCTGAAAGCTCTTGATAGCTTGCTCGGCGGCCTGGTGGCTGTCGGGCAGCGGGAGAACCTCCGCTGAGAGGTAGCCGGTGTAACCGATGTCGCGAAGCGCGGCGATGACCGGCTTCGGGTCCGTGTGGCCAAAGCCGATGGCGCGGCGGTTGCTGTCCGCGAAATGAATGTGGCCGACGTGCGACCCGCCGGCGCGCAGCGCGTCGGCGAGGGAAACTTCCTCGATGTTCATGTGGAACAGGTCGCAGAGCAGTTTCACGTTTTTCGTCCGCAGCGACTCGAGCAGCGCGACGCCATCCGCGACGGTGCGGACGAGGTTGGTTTCATAACGGTTGAGCGGCTCGAAGAGCAGCGGCACGCCCAGGGCGTGGGCGCGCGGGCCGAACTGCTCCAGCGCTTCGCGCAGCCAGTCGAGCGCCTGTTCGCGCGCGACCTCGCCCTCGAATCGTCCCTGCATCGAGCCGACAATGGCCGGCGCGCCGAAGCCGCCCGCAAAGTCAATCAGCGCGGCGATGAACGCGCGGGCGCGGGCGCGCACCGTTGGCTCCGGGTCGGTGAGCCGCAGTTTGTGTTTCACCCAGCCGGCGCCCGTGCCTATGCCCGCGAGCTTGAGGCGGTGCGACTCCAACAATTTCGTCAGCTCGCGCGCGTTGAGGTCCTCGGCGGACGGCGGGAATATTTCGACGGCGTCGAAGCCCATCGCCGCCGCCTGGGCAATACCGGCGGCGAGGTCGTCCCAAAACACGAACGGCCCGCCCCGCGCTTCGGAAACAAGAGAGATCGTGACAGCGGATTTCATGGTCAATGTCTGTAGGAGACGACGTAAGGAGACTCAAATGTGGCGTGGATTGTTCTTAATCATGGTGAGTCTCCTCACGTCGTCTCCCACGGGTCAGGCGGATACAAGCATCATGTTGCCGTATTTCGTCGCGTCGCCGGTGCGGATGAGGCCGACCGCGCGCGGGACGCGCAACTTGAACTCCGCGTGCGGCTCGAACTGCAGCTCCATCCCGCGGCACGCCTTCACGAACGCCGTGCGCGTGCGCTTGTCGTTGTGCTCGAGAAATTCCTTCGCCATGAACACTGCGCCGCACTTCCAGTTCGGCAGGATGATTTTCAACATCTGCAACACCGTCGGCATCCCGCGCATCAACGACACGTCCACGGTCTCGACGCCGGGCCACGACGGGAAATCGCAGTCGGCGAGGACGATGGCGTTCGTGTGCCGCGCGCGCGCCAGCAGCGAGAGGATGCCGGGATTGAGGATGCCTTGTTGGAGGGACATTTTTGTTGTCAATCCACAAACAGCGGCTTGAGGTGCCGCTCGTAAAGGTTTTCCGTGACGTTTTTCGCCACGACCGCTTCGTGCTTCTTGAGCGCGTTGAGGTAACGGTCGCCTTGCTTCGCCGCGATCTTGAAACCGACGTGAAGCAATTGCCGCAGGTGCGGGTTGAACGCCGGGTTCTTCGGTTCGTGACGCAGTGCGGCGACGAATTGCGCCGAAGTCCAGCCGTTCACGGTTTCCTTCGACGGCAGCTTCTTGCGGTCAATGTCAATCACCGCTGCGTAGGGCGCGCACAACTCGTCCACGTGATCGAGCGCGGCGGCGTAAATTTCCTTCGCCAGCTCCAGCCCGTCGCCGCCGGCTTCGGCGAGGCCGATGACCTCTTCGAGCCACGTGGTACCGGCGGTCTTGAGGTGCAGGCCGGCGCCGAAACGCGCGAGCGCGCGGCGGATCGGCGCGTAAATTGAGAACTTGTCGCTGCCGGAGTGGACGCTGAGTTTGAGATTGGCGGGCAAGCCGTAACGTTTCACCGCGTAAGCGATGACGGCCAGGTCCTGGTTGAACTCCTTCTCAAACTGCGCCACGTCGCCGGCGTAATCCACGCCCTTGTTGAAGCGGCCGGTGAACTTCGGCGCGATGGTCTGCACGGGAATCTGTTCATCCGCCAGCGCGACGAGAATCACGAGCAGCTCCGGCGGCGTCTGCGGGCTGTCGGTTTCGTCCATCGAAACCTCGGTGATGAAATTGCCCGCGCCTTTGGCCGGCGCGATGTGGCGATAAATTTTCCCCGCGTCCTGAACGGCGAGCAGATACTTGGCGGCGATGCGCTCGACTTCCGCCCGCGTGATCTCGAACGGTGGCTCGATGCCCGGAATGACAATCCGACCGGCGAGTTCCGGGTGGCGATCGGCGAACCCCTTCACCGCCTGCGGAGCGGCTGGCTGGCCGATCGCGTCGGCAACGTCAATCGTGTAGAAGTCGCAGTGGGCGAGGAAACGGTCCACGGTTTCGAGGCGGATGTGATCGGCGTCGAGGTGATAAGCGCCTTTCCAGCCGAGTTCCTGCACGGCGGCCTCGGCGGCGGCGCGCGTGCTCGACGGTTCGGAGCCGATGATGGTGTGTTCGCGGTTGGACTTGTTCCAGACAGGGATGACTTCGGCGCCGCGTTGCGCGGCCATGACGCACGCGCGCAGCTGGGCCTTGGCCTGGTGGGCGAAGCGGTCGCCGATACCGAAGGAGAATTTCCCGAGGATCAACGGTTTGCTCATGAATTTTCAGGAGAAGTATTCAGATTCACTGGTTCCATGAGTTTGCCGCACCGAATCGTTTTGCCAACAAGATTTCATCGCTGCCTTCACTTCACTCCGGCCTGCACCACCGCTTCCGGATCAATTTTCTTCAGCGAAGCGGCGGCGGCCGTGCGGACTTGGGCGTCCGGATCGTTCACCGCCTGCAACAGCGCGGGAACGGCGGCCTTGGCCTGATTTTCGTACTGGCCGAGCGAGACGGCCGCGTATTGCCGGACAAACACCGTGGCGTTTGGGTCGCCGAGGAGATTGGTCAGCGCCGGCACCGCCGCCGGACCCAGCGCGCGAAAGGCCCAGATGGCCCGCCATTGCCGGGCCGAAGCGGGCGTGAAATGAACTGGAATGAGAGATTGTTTAGCGGCCAGTTCCATCAGCTTCAATTTGAAGCGGGAGTCGCGGGAGCGGATCATGCGCAGGAGCGCGGGCAAGGCATTGGTGCCCATCTGGCGCACGACGTATTCGGGCAGATCCAGCGAATCGTCCGACTCGGTGCCCAGTTCGATCATCCATTCGCTGAGCGATTTTCCGTCATAAACCGGCTCGCGCGCCGGCCAGGCACAGAACAGCAGCCCGGCGCTCAGAAGGCACGGCAAAACAAACCAGATGAGACGGTGGTGCGGCTTCACGGCAAGTCCATTTTGTTCCCTGGGCGCAAAGGACGACAAGCACCCGGAGAAAGTTTGAAACAATCCGCCCAAACGGTTTTCATAATCATGGTGACAAGCAGCCGTTCCTGCATGATTCCGCAAAACTATGGCCCGGCCAGAAGGATTCCCCAATCCAAATCTTTTCCTCCCTGGCTCCCCGCCAGTCCACCGGAACCGAACCACGGTCATCAATTTGCTTAGACGAAGCGGCGGGCGTTCTGGCAAGATGCCGCAGGAAACAAAAAATGAAAAACGTGAAATTTCGCCCGCGGGTCGGCATCATCATGGGCAGTGATTCGGACTGGCCGACGATGAGCCAGGCCGCGAAGGTCTGTGAAGAGTTCGGCGTGCCGTGCGAAACGCGCGTCATCTCCGCCCACCGCACGCCGGTGGACCTGGCCCGCTACGCCGGTTCGGCGCTCCGGCGCGGCCTGCGCGTCATCATCGCCGGCGCGGGCGGCGCGGCGCACCTGCCCGGAGTGACGGCGGCCTTCACCACGCTGCCGGTGATCGGCGTGCCGATTGAAACCAAGTCCCTCAACGGCCTCGACTCGCTGTTGTCCATCGTGCAAATGCCCGGCGGCGTGCCGGTCGCCACCGTGGCGGTCGGCGGCGGGCGCAACGCTGGTCTGCTGTCGGTGCAAATCCTGGCCCTGAGCGACGCAAAACTGGGCGTGCGATTGAAACGTTTTAAGGCGCGCCTGGCGAGGGAATCGCGGGCGAAAAACCGAACGCTGGGAAAACTCAAATAGCTCGCGGTCGCGTCTGGCTGGAGACCGCCAGGCGGTTCATGCCTTTTGCGGGACTTCCACATTGAGCAGTTTCCAGACGCGCAGCGCTTCGGTCACCGACCAGGCTTGCGCGTCGCAACCGCGCTGCGTGTGAGGCGCGTCGCCGTCGAGGATTTCCGGGAGATGGCCGAGGCAGCCTTCGGTCATCAGCCGGTCCACGCTGCCGAGATAGGCCCGGGCCGCCGCGACGGCCGGCGGCGAGAAATTCCACGCACGGGCGAGCGCTTCGCAAAATGTCGGAAACGTCCACGTCCAGGCGGTGCCGTTGTGGTAGGCCGGCTTGCGGCGCGTGTCTTCGTCGCCCGCGTAACTTCCCCAGTAGGGCCGCTCCGGATTGTTCAACAGGCGTCCGGCGGCGGCATGAACCGGCAGCGGCGGCGACACCGGCAACGGCGCGAGCGAACGCAGCGCGCCCGGCACCACCAAATGACGCAATGCCGCCACCACGCAACGCCGCGCCCGCTCGCCGGTGGCCAGGCCGAGGCTGACGGCCAGCAGATAATTGCTCCGCAGCGCAGTGTCTGGCACCGCTTGCTGCGCCGGCTTCCCGTTTTCCGCCAGCAGCACGTCGGCAAAATAACCGTGGTCTTCGAGCCAGAATAATTTTTGCAGCGAGTCTTCCGCGCGCCGGGCGAGTTCGCCCCAGGGGATTTCTTCCGCCGCCGCGCCGATCCGTTCGAGCTGGCGCAGCAAACGGATCCACAAAACCTGGATCTCGACGGGATAGCCTTCGCGCGGCGTGCCAGCCGGGAAGTTCGTATCCATCCACGTGAAGTGGGCCGGACTCCAGACCAGCCCGGAAGCGGCGTCCACGCGAATCCCATTCGGTGTGCCGCGCGAGTAACCGACGGCGATGGAGCGCAACACGTCGGCGATGGTGCGCTGGTTCGCGTCCACAGGCGCCGGGTAAATCCGTGCGGAAGCTCCAAGCTCCAAGCTCCGAGCCTCAAGGCCCAGGTCCGGTGGTGTCGAGGTCGCACCTTGGGGCTTGGAACCTGGCGCTTTGAGCTTGAAGCTTTCCGACGCCGCCAACTCCTCGCACACCACGCCGAACCAAAGCGGCGCGTCGGAGGTGTCGCGGTTGGAAATATTCTCGCCGTGAATGGTGTTGGGCAACGTGCCGTGCTCCTCGAAGCGGCCGAAGACTTTCAGCAGTTGCAGCACCTCGTCGCGCCGGCCGGCGGCGAGCAGGCCGCGCGCGCAGATGAGCGAGTCGCGGCCCCAATCCAAAAACCACGGATAGCCGGCGATCACCGTTTTTTCTTCGCCGCGGCGCACGACGAACGCCTGCGTCGCGAGCGCCAGTTGACGACCGAATACATCCGTTGCCGGCAGATTGGCGCGCTCAACGGCCAGGACATTGGCCGCCAGACGGCGCCAGATAAAATCGCGCGTCTCCTCCGCCGCCGGTTCCTCGTCGTCCGCCGTGACAGTGAGTGTAACACCGGCTCCTTTGCTCAACGGCAGATCGAACCAACCGGGGCTGTAGGCGTCGCCGTGGTCCACTTGTCCGCGACTGGCCTCGACCGGATGGGCGATCCCCTGGCTCCATTCCACCTCGTGATGGTAGGTTCCGCTGTCGGCCATAACCTTCAGGTGCCGGTCCGCAGCGGGTGTGAAGGCAAAGCCGATCTGGTCCGCCAGCGCGGCGCAATGGGAACTGAAATGATGCTCGGCGCCGGCGTTGCGGTGGGTTTCGGTGTGAAAATTGCGGTCCTCGATGTCCACGCGCACGGTCAATCGCACGTCGCAATGTTCCGGCAGGTCCTTGCCCAGGGGCGGTGGTTGTGGCGGGCGGCTGAAGCGAAGCACGGTCGTGTTCCTCAGTTCCAGCAGGTCGGCATCCAGTTGAATCTCGACGCTGCGCCCGTCGCCCGCGTTGGCCACGAAGCGCCATTGCGCCGGCGGGCCGGCAGAAAACCCGACCAGGTTTTGCGCGTTCAATGGCGAGATGAACCCGTCCGCACTCACCCAGGCCCGGAGCCGCTTGGCGAACACATGGCGGTCCACGGGCAGCGTCGCGTGCAGATTGGCGCCGAGCACGCAGTCGTACTTGGAACGCACGGCGCCGAGGTCCGTGTTCAGCCGCGCCATGCCGCCGAGGCCGTTGGTGAGGAGCACCAGCGCGGCATCGGGTGGATGCGCTGAATCCAGCGAGGAGAGTCGCAGCCCGCGCCGATCGGGCGTGACCGGCAAAAAACGGAGTCGCGCCTGAACCTGCCGGAACTCCTCCGCGTACCGTTCGACGTTCAACTCCGCATCGCCGGCAGCCGCGGGAAAAGCAAAACAGGCGACATGGCCTTGCTTCACTTCGACCGAACGAGCGTGCTGTGGCGGTGACCCGGGGGTGACGGCGAGAGTCGCGCGAAACGGATGCTCATCGCGAAGCAGCAGCCAATGGCCGGGCGGGACCGGCAGGATGCGGCTGCAGTCGGACAATTCCCACGTGACGACCTGCGGGTAAGGATGCCGCTCGCACGCCGCGCGCAAGGCGCGCAACAGGTCCTCGCGAACGCGGTCGGAATTCAGATGCGGCAGGCTGGCGAGAAAATGTTCCGGTTCGGCGCTGACCCAGGCAGCCAGCTCGCGCCAGTCATACGGCCCGATGGCTTCCATCGGCACGGCCTGTTGCAGTTGGGTGAGCGCCCAGGCGGCCTGCGCCCGGGCGGTGCGGTACGCCTGGCCCGACAGGCCGCGCGCTTTCGGCGTGGCCGCCAGGCACAAGGCCGCTGCCGGGCCAAGGGTTAAAGTGATTTTGCCGTTTTCCGGCGGCGGCGGTTTTTCAAAAGGCTGGTCCAACAGATCCATCGCCGGTTCGCCCAGCGCGCGCCAGATCTCGCTCTCAAGCTGAACGGTTTGTTCCTTGTCCGGGTCGGTGTTGACCAGCACGAGCGCGGTGTCGCTGCCTTCAGCGGAGTCGCGGCGCAGAGCGAACACAGGCGAGGTCACGGGACTGAGTTGCGTCAGTTTCGCGCCGTCGAAGAAAGAGGGGTGCTCGACGAGCAGGCGGTTCAAGCGGGCAAGTTCAGGCACAAGATTGTCGGGGTTGCCCCAGGCCAGGCCGTTGGCCTGATGGACGAGGATTTTTTCCGGGGCCAGCCACTCGACGCCGCAGGTGAACCCATAGCCGCCGCACACGCTGGTGAGCGCGCAGAGCCGGTTGCGCAGCAGCGACCAGGCGCGGCCTTTGGCGGCCAGGCGGGGGTTGTCGTGCGTTTCGCTGTAATGCACCAGCACTCCGACGCGCTGGCTCTGCTTGCGCGCGTGAACGAGATAGCCGGCCACCTGCGCGCCGGAAAACTCCTGGAACAACTCGGAGTAGGCCCACTGCATGCCGCCGTCGGTCAGCAGGTTTTCCGTCAGCTCCCACGCGCCGCCCAGACCTTCGAGCAAAAAAATGGTTTCCGGGAATTCCTGCTGGACGCGGGCCGTGATGAATTGCCACGCCGGCAGCGGCACCTTGTAACCGGCATCGCAACGGAAGCCGTCCACGCCGCGGCGGCACCATTCCAAAAACACGCCGGCGAGGTAATCCCACAACTCCGGGTGCTTGTGCTCCAACTCCACCAGGTCGCCCCACGTCACGCCCCAGGCGCCGGGGCTGACAAAATTTCCATCGGCATCGCGCGCGAACCATTCGGGATGATTTTCCTGCAACGGCGAGAGCCAGCCGGTGTGGTTGATGGCGAGATCGAGAAAAAGGCGGCCGCCTTTCAGGTGCGTGGCGTAGGTCAGCTCGCGGAATTGGTCCACGCCGGTGGTGCGCTTTTCAAATTCCACCAGCGCAGGATCAATGGCAGTCAGGTCGCCGCACGCATACGGACTGCCGAACCGCCCGAAGCGCGCCTGCGTGGTCGGCGTGGGATTGATCGGCAACAGATGCAGGATGCGGCAGCCCAGCGTGTCAAAGATGTGGGGCAATTCCTTTACAAGATCGCGCAAATTCCCCGACGGCGGGATGACGGTATAGCCGAGGTGATCAATGCGGTTGAGTTGCCGTTCGTGCCTTTCGCTTTTTGTGCGGACGGCGGTTTTGGTTTTACCAAACAACCGGACAAACGCGCAATAAATCGTGTTGGCGGTGCGATGGCCATCGGGATGCACCGTGATGCCGACGTCCGGCCCTTCCGGCCAATGCTGCCGGCCCTGGGCATCAACGGCATAAGCCTTGGCGCGGAAAAAACCCACTTCGGTCAGCGGCAGGTCCAGCGCCCAGCCGCCGCCTTCCGGGCGCATCGGCACATCGCGCCACGAAGCGCCGGCCAGGGGAAGCTTGCGAAAATGGGACTGAATGATTTCCTGGCGGAGGATTTGGGCGCGGCCCAGGTTGGTGCGCAGCAGCGCGCGCCAGCCGGCAGGCAACGACGCGCCGCCCTCGACCGCGAGAGCAAAGCTCAGGCGGTCGCCAACAAATCGCAGACGCCGTTCCCCCGTCGCCGGGGTCATCATAAGTCTTGGCATGGCGTGTCCGTTTCCTCCAACGGCGGAGGAAGCGTCAACCCGACGCGGGAATTACGGGGAGGAACGCCGACAAAAGCAATTCACTTCAGATACTCCGGCACCACGACTTCCTTGTCCGCCGGAAAATCCTTGGGCACGGGAATCGTCACCGTGCCCGTGGCGGCCCATTCCGTGCCGCGTTGAAGTGTTGTGGCAAAGGCCTGGCACCTCATGGCGGTCAGGTCGTGGCCGAGCGTGGTATGGAACACGCGGCCCTGGCCGAACGTCAGCGCCATCAGCATCGGCTCGTTGGCGCCGGAACCGCCCTTCATGGGATTGGCGAAAGCCGTGGCCAGGACGGTGAGGTTTTCCGCCGGGCCGCGCAAACGGTCGTAGAGTTCGTCCTGCGCGTGCAGGAACTTCGGTGGCAAGCCCTGCGTGATGGGGTGGTTCGGCTCGCGGATTTCCACCACGAACGGATGGCGCGCACCGTGGCTGCCGGCGCGGCCGGGCGACATGTCGCGGACAATTTTGCCTTCCCAGTAGCGGACGTAAGGCCCGTCCTTTTCGGTGCGATCGCTCCAGCCGCCCAGGCCGATCATCTGGTTGTATTCCTTCCATTTCGGAAACGAGTTGTTCGCCGCGTGCACCGACACGAAGCCGCCGCCGCCCTTCACGTAGGCCGTGAACGCGTCCTCGGTTTCTTTCGACCACGGGTCGCCGTTGTAATTCGACACGATCGCTTTGTAATCGGAAAACTTCGGCTTGAACGAATTCATGTCACCCTTGCTCGGCGGCGTGGTGGCGACCTCGACGGCGAACTTGCCCGAGTGTTCGAGGATTTGTTTGAGGATCGGCGTGGTGGCCTTCCAATCATGGTTGTTCTGGCCGTCCACGATCAACACGCGCATCTTTTCGGCGGCGCGAGAACAACTGACGAGGGCGGAAAACACCAACGCTGTAACGAATGCAAAGAGAAATGTTGGACGCTTCATAGCTTCGATGCCCTGAGAGTATGCGCGTCCGCCCCGTTCGCCAAGTCAAAAGGAACCTCATTCCGGCCCACGACCGCGCTCCCTGGATTTAGAAACCGGCCAGCTTGATCGCCGCCATCAATTTCCCCAGCAACAGGTCTGGCGCGCAACCCAGCGCCAGCACGCCCGCCGCCAGCAAGGCCACGGCCACCGTGCCGATCGGTGGCGCGGCGACGGCCTCGCTGCCCGCCGGCGCGTCGGCAACGTAAATCTGCTTGAGCACCTGCAAATAATAATAAAGCGACACCGCGCTCATCGCGATGGCCAAAATCACCAGCCAGAGCAATCCCAGATTTTTTGGGCCGGCGCCGACGGCCACGGTGAACAGGTAAAACTTGCCGAAGAACCCGGCCAGTGGCGGAATCCCCGCCAGCGACAGCATGAAAATCATCATGCAGAACGACAGCAGCGGCGCGCGGCGGCTCAACCCGGCAAAATCCGATACCCGGTCCGCGCCGGCGGTTTGCTCGACCACCGCCACCACGCCAAAGGCGCCGATGGTTGTGAGGCCGTACGTCGCGGCGTAGTAAAGCAGAGACGCCACACCCGATTGGCCGCCCGCCAGGATGCCGAGCAACATGTAACCGGCATGGGCGATGGCGGAATACGCCAGCAATCGTTTCACGCTGGTCTGGACAATGGCCACCACGTTTCCCAACACCATGGAAAGCGCGGCCAGCACGGCCAGCACCGGCACCCAGCCCGGCAGATAATTGCGCCAGGCGCCGCTTCCTTCCGCGCCCGCAAACCCGAGCATCATGATCTTGGCGAAAATGAAGAAGCTCGCCACCTTCGATCCCGACGCGATGAACGCCGCGCTGGGCGTCGGCGCGCCTTGATAGGCATCCGGCGCCCAAAGATGGAACGGCACCGCGGCGATCTTGAATCCGAAACCGATGACCGTCATGACCATTGCCACCACCAGCAACGGGTCAAGCCCCTGCCCTTTCAACGCCGCTGCGATTTGCCGGAGCTGGGTCGTTCCCGACAAACCATAAATGAGGCTCAGCCCGAACAGCGTGAACGCCGCCGCGGTGCCGCCGAACAGAAAATATTTGAGCGCGGCTTCGGCCGACCGGATGTTCGCCTTGTTGAAGGCCGTCAGGATGTAGAGCGACAAACTGGTCAGTTCGAGCGAGATGAAGATCATCAGCAGTTCCTCCGCGCTGACCATGAACATCATCCCGACCGTTGCCAGCAGGATGAGCGCGAAATATTCACCGACGTGCGTCGTGAAGCCCGTCTCCACCGAAATCAAAATGGTGAAAACCGCCAGCGCCAGCAGGATCCCTTTCACCAGGCGCGTCAACGGGTCCACCACCAGCATCCCGTTCAACAGTTGGCCGTGAACGGAAAAGTTAAACATCCACGCCATCGCCGCCAGGCAACCGAAGCAGGCGAAGGCCGCGGCCATCAGCAGCCGGTTGCGCACGGGTTCCTCGCGCATCGCCAGAAGATCAATGGCCAGGACCGCCAGCGCCGTGATGACCAGGATGGTTTCCGGCGCGGCCAGCTTGAGCAGTTCGAGGTAATTCCCGCTATTCATGCGCCCTCGGAAACCGAACGAACTTGAATGTGCCGGAAAACACGGCCTTGGCCGTTCAAATCGTAAATCGTAAATCGTAAATCGTAAATCACAGCAAACCTCCCTTGCGCAAGCCGTCGAAC
Source organism: uncultured Verrucomicrobiota bacterium (assembly GCA_964539075.1). Taxonomy (GTDB): domain Bacteria; phylum Verrucomicrobiota; class Verrucomicrobiia; order Limisphaerales; family CAZIFU01; genus CAZIFU01. The sequence continues at coordinate 25,719 of CAZIFU010000222.1, forward strand.
AGCGGTGAATTCAATCCCGGCTCGATCACGTCCAGCAGCAGCCGCGGATACAGCCCGATCGCCAGTGTGGTCGCGATCAGAATCGCCGCGCCCAACCGCTCGGGAATCGAGATCGGCTCCCAAACGCCGTGGGCGGGAGATTTTGTTTCACGCCAGCCGGACGTTTCACGTTCGACATGCTCGTCCGGAAAAAAAGCCTGCGACATCACCCGCAGCGTGTAGGCCACTCCAATCAGAATCCCCGCGCCGGCCAGCACCGCGAACGTGGGAAAGGCGCGCCACGCGCCAATGAGCACCTGTAATTCCGCCACGAATCCGCTGAAGCCGGGCAGGCCCATCGAAGCCAAGCCGGCGATCACGAACGTCACGGCGGCGAAGGGCAGCGCCCGTCCCAGGTTCATCCCGTGCAGTTCGGCCAGATCGCGCGTGTGCGTCCGGTCATAAACCATCCGGCCGACGACGGCGAACAGCAGTCCCGCGATGATCCCGTGTGAAAACATCTGCATCACCGCGCCGCTGAGGCCGATTTCGTTCAGTGTCGCCAGCCCCAGCAGCACAAACCCCATGTGGCTCACGCTCGAATAGCCGATGACGAATTTGAAATCCCTTTGCACCAGCGCCACCATCGCGCCATAAACAATCCCGATGACGGCCAGGAGCGCGACTTCGTTATGCCACGCCTTCAACCCCAACGGAAAGAGCGTCATGGCCACACGCAGGCAGCCGTAGGCGCCGAGTTTCATCACCACGCCCGCCAGCAGCATCGAGGCGGCCGTTGGCGCGGCGACGTGGCCGGTGGGCGCCCACGTATGAAACGGCCACAGCCCGGCCAGGATGGCGAATCCGACAAACACCAGCGGGAACGCCCAGTATTGAAACGATTCGGGAAATGGGAATTTCGCGAGTTCGAGCAGGCTCGTCGTCCGGCTGCCCGCCACGACGAAGGCCGCGACGATGCCCACCAGCACCATGGCGCTGCCGACAAACGAATAGAGCGCCAGCTTCATCGCGCCGTACTCACGGCGGGTCGAACCCCAGATCGCGATGAGAAAATATTTCGGGATGATGGCCAGCTCATAAAACACGAAGAGCAGGAACACATCGAAGCTCAGGAACACGCCGTAAACACCGCCGATGAGCGCGAGGTAAAACGCGAAGAACTCCTTCGCGCGATGTTCGACGTTCCAGGAAAACAAAATACCCGCGACCGCCGCGATGCCCGTCAGCAACACGAGCGTCAGGCTGATGCCGTCGGCCGCGAGGTAATACTCGATGCCCAGCGCCGGAACCCACGGCAATTTAGCGACGGTGTGGATGTCCGCACCCGCGGGGTGGCCGAGGAAGCCCGCCAAGGCCACGACGAATCCGGCCAACGCCGCGCCCAGCGCCACGAGCCGCGCGGCGCGCGCGTTCCCCCGCGGTAGGCACATCAGCACCGCCACGCCGAGGAACGAGAGATAGAGGGTCCAGGCGAGCATCAGGGGAGAAACTTTTGAACAATCTCACGAGGCGTGGCAATGACTGGCGCCGAGAGGTCATATTTTTCCAGGACAAATTTAAGCCGTTGAAAATCCAGGCCACGTAGATGTTCGTCGGTCGTGAGCAGCAGCGAAGCGTGTAGCGCCGCGCCTTCGACCAGGATGAGACTATCATTGACCTCGTTGGCAGGCAGGAGCCGACTCGCCCGCAACGCCATGGCAGCGCGCTCGATGAGTTCCTCTCCCAACGGCACATAGTTCACCAACTGACAGTCCCACTCGCGGTGATGCCGGAGAAAGCGCGCCGCGTTGGTCCGCGTTTCGGGTTCTTCGGCGAACCGGGAAAGGTAGGCCAGCTCCTTTGCGACGGTTGGCGGAATGAGCAACTTGCCTCCGCGCAACCGGCGCTGAATCTCCGCCACCGCGTCCAGGACGACATCGCGACCGGCCGCGAGATCGAGCGGGACGTTGGTGTCAGCGACGACGATCAGCGGCGGAGGCAGAAGCGTCGCCATAGGCAATTTGCATCGCGAGGTCCAGAAGCCGTTCGCGCTCCTTGCGGGATAGCTTGTTCATGCGCGGACGGTATTTCTCAACGACGAGCGTCCCCCAGGTCTTTCGTTCTTTTGTGGGTTTGGCAGCTTTCACGATGGTGTTATTCCATTTTACGGCAGGAAAGTCAATTTGAACGGCAGGCACATCAGCACCGCCGCGCCAAGGAACGAAAGGTAGAGGTGCAGGCCATCAAAGAAATCGTAAGTCAGTAACTTTTGAAATGCGATGCCCCTCCGGGGCAGGAGGCTCTTTTCGAACTTGCACCGGGGGCCGCGTCCGCTGGTGCGGACTTGCCCCCGGTTAATTTCCTGCGGCGTCCCTTCGGGACAAATCGTAAGACATCCGTGCCTATCCGTGTTCATCCGTGGTTAAACTTTCAGATTTTCCACCAGTTGCATCACCGTCGCGTTGAAGAGGCCGATCAAGAGCTGCGGGTAAATTCCCAGCACGAACATCAGCGCGATGGCGGGCGACACCACGAGGCGCTCGGTGAGCGTCAGGTCGGGAAATTTCGACCATTGCTCATTCAGCGGCCCGTTGAAGACGCGTTGCAAAATCGTGAGGATGAAAACCGCCGTCACCAGCAGGCCGATGGCGGACAAGCCCGCCGCCCATTTCGCCAGCGGGAACGCGCCTTTGAATATCAGGAACTCACCGACGAACCCGTTCAATCCCGGCAAGCCCAGCGACGCAAACAGCGCGATGCCCATCAGCCCGCAGAACACCGGCGCCACCTTGCGCAACCCGCCAAAATCGTCCAGCCCGCGCCGGCCCGTGCGCTGCTCCAGCAAACCGACGAAGTAGAACAGCGCGCCCGCCGTGAGGCCGTGGTTGAACATTTGCAGCAGCACGCCGTTGAGCGCGGCGGCCTTCTCGACCGCCCAGTGCGGATCGTCGCCGGTGAATTTGACGACGGCACAAATGCCCAGCAGACAATAGCCGAGATGGTTGATCGAGGAGTAGGCCAGCATCCGCTTGAGGTCTTTTTGCGCGAACGCGGCGCAGGCCGAAAAGACGATCGTCGCCACCGCCAGCCAGAGCAACGGCGTTTGCAGCAGCCGCATCGGTTCGGGAAAAATCGGCAGCAGGACGCGCAGAAAACCATAGACGCCCATCTTGGACATCACGCCGGTCAGGAGAATCGTGGTGCCGGTCGGCGCTTCGGCGTACGTGTCGGGCAGCCAGGTGTGCAACGGGATCACCGGCACTTTCACGGCAAATCCCAGAAAGGCGCCCGCAAAAATCACCAGCGAAAGCCCCCGCGGCGAAAGATCATACCAGCCCAGCCGGGCCGACAACGCCGAGGCCAGGCCGCCGTTGCGCCCCAGTTCCGCCAACTCGATGAAATCGAATTTGCCGGTTGCCAGATAAATCGCCAGGAACGCCAGCAACAGCGCCACGCTGCCGACCATGGTGTAAATGAAAAATTGCAGCGCGGCGGGGCTGCGGCGCGGCCCGCCCCAGAATTTCACCAGGAAAAAGGCCGGCACCAGGCTCAGTTCCCAGAACAGGAACCAGTGGAAAAAATTCAGCGCCGTGAACACGCCGAACAGGCCGGCTTGCAGAAAGAGCACCAGGGAAAAGTAAAGCGGGACCTTTTCCGTGATTCGCCACGACGCCAGCATCGCCAGTGGGACCACCAGCGCCGCCAGCAGCACCAGCAACAGCGACAGACCGTCCACGCCGACGAAATATTCGACCGCCAGCGAGGGAATCCACGCGTGACGCTCCGCGAATTGAAGTTCCCCCGAAGCGGCGTCGAAATTTTTCCATAGCAGGCCCGCCAGCGCGAGCGCCACCAGGCTGAAGCCCACGGCGAGCCGGCGCGCCAGCCGGGCGTTCGCCGGATCAAGCCCGGCCAGCATCACGGCGCCGATCAGCGGCGTGAGCATCAGCGCGGTGAGGAGCGGAAAGTCGTTCATGACGCGCCACAGCCCCAGATTAGCATCAA
>CAZIFU010000223.1:0-12634 GCA_964539075.1 uncultured Verrucomicrobiota bacterium
AGACGGTCAGCACAACGTAGGCAGCTCGCCGGTGCAGACCGCCCGCCTGCTCGGCAACCGCACGGTTCCTGTCTTCACGGTCGGCTTCGGCCCGCAGTCCCCGCCCGAAGACCTGGCGGTCATTCAGGTCACCGGCCCGGAATCGGTTTTCCTCGATGACCGCGCCAAGGGCGAGATCATGCTGAAAGATGATTTGCCGGCCGGGCAGAATTTTATCGTGAAGATCGAACACCTGGGCCGCACCGTCTGGGCGAAAACGCTGACTGCCGAACAGAAACACCGGCGCGCGGTGCCGTTTGATTTTCCGGTCAAGGACCTCGTGCCCTCGCAAATTCTCCAGCCGGAGCAGGGGCTCAAGCGGACGAGCGTGCCGTTGACGATGAACGTCACCGCCACGTCCATCGCCCCCGAACGCGTGACCAACAACAACACCGCCACGCTGCGCTTCCGCACCGTTACGCAACGCCCAAAATTGCTGCTGCTCGATGGCCGGCCGCGTTGGGAGTTCCGCTACCTGCGCAATCTCCTCGAACGCGACGAGAAGTGGGAGGTCAACAGCCTGCTCGCGGGCGGGGGCGGCGGCGAGTTCAAACCGTGGCCACGCGGGACGGGAGCGGGAAAATTTCCCGCCGACCGTGAATCGCTCTTTGCCTATCACCTGATTTGTTTCGGCGACTTGCCGGCGAATTATCTCAAGCCCGAGGAATTGGGCTGGCTCAAGGAATTCGTCGAGAAGCGCGGCGGCGGCATCATCTTCATTGATGGCCGGCAGGAACAACTGGCCACCTACACGCAAACTCCGCTCGCGCCGCTGTTGCCGGTCGGCTGGGAAGGCGGGCCGCTGGAAGGGGCCGACATCCAGTTGCAACTCACGCCGCGCGGCGCCGCCCTCACGCCCATGGCACTGGCCTCGAACTCGCGCGACAACGCGGCGATCTGGAATGCGCTGCCCGGACCGCGCTGGACGGCGGGCGCGGTGGCCTTGCCCGGCACGGATGTTTTGCTCGCGGCGGTTTCCGGGCAGCGCAGCGTGCCGGCGATCGGGTTCCGGCGCTACGGCGCCGGGCGCGTGTTGTATCTGAGCCTGGATGAATCCTGGCGCTGGCGCTACGAAGTGGCCGACCGCTATCATCAGAAATTCTGGAACCAAATGGCCCGCTGGATCATGGACCCGCTTTATCCCGTCGAGGACAAATACGTCTCACTCGACACCGGGCCGATCCAATACCTCCCCGGCGAGGCGGCCGAAATCCGGGCGCAAGTCCGCGACGCGCAGGGGCGGCTGCTGACCCGCGCGCATCCCGAAGCGCAACTGTTCCGCGACGGCCGGAAAGTGGCCACCGTGCCTTTGACGTCCGAGGAGAGCGACAGCGGCGTTTACCGCGGCAAGACCGCTGCGCTGGCTGAAGGCGATTACGAAGTGCGCGTGCACGTGGAGGGCCTTCCCGAATCGGAAATGAAAGCGCAGACCACCTTCACGGTCCAGGCGCAGCATCCCAACGAAATGGTCGAGCTGGGTTGCGACGAGGATTTGCTGCAACAGATGGGCGCGCTTTCCGGCGGCGAATATTTCCGCGAAGAGGAAGCTGCGCGGCTGGCCGAGCGGCTCACGCCCTTGAGCCAGGGCAAGGTGGTCGAAAGTGAAACGCTGCTGTGGCAAAGCGGCTGGTGGTTCGCCACCGTGCTGCTCCTGCTGACCGCCGAGTGGATGTTGAGAAAACGCGCGGGAATGTTATAGACCACCTGATGTTCCACCACTACCGGGTGATGAATGGGAGTGACGGAAGCCAGCGCACAGTCGTTGACGCGGGAAACTGGGGCGGGCATACTCAAGGCATGAGCGATCCAACCGCTGTCGTCCGAACGCGCGTGCCGGCCCGGCGCTTGCAACGCGCCGAGAAAATTCTCCACAAGTTGGGCCTCACCCCCGCCGACGCCGTGAACATGCTGCTGGCTCAGATCGAAATCCGGCAGGGCCTGCCCTTCGAGGTGAGCGCGCGGTCGAATCCATTGCTCACTGCCGAGGAACAGGCGGCGGCGTGGACGGAGGCGCTCGGTGCCTACTGAACCGCAGCCCGGCGAAGTCTGGTTCGCCGAACTCGGCATGGCGGAGAAAAGCCGCCCGGTTCTGGTTCTCGCGTATCCCCAACCCTCCGACGCCCGCGCGCTGGTGGTGGTCGCCCCGCTCACTTCGCAAATTCGCGGCCTGCGCGGCGAAGTCCCGCTCGGCAAACCGCGCTGGCTGCCCAAAGTTTCTGCCGTCAACGTGCAGGGCCTGGCCAGTTTCGATCCCGGCAAACTCGCCCGCCGTCTCGGCACCCTCTCCGTCGAACAATACGCCAAGGTGAAAGAAGCGCTGCGCATCCTGCTCCAAATTTGAAAACGCAGGAGGAGCAGCAGATTCTGGAATCGTCGAGCAAATGCGGGAACTCAAGACGGAGGGAAATGGCAAGGCGCCTGGTGGAGCGGCTCTCACCGTTGAGCCAGGGCAAGGTGGTCGAGAGCGAAACGCTCCTCTGGCAAAGCGACTGGTGGTTCGGCGCCGTGCTGCTCCTGTTGACCGCTGAGTGGGTACTGCGAAAACGCGCGGGAATGCTTTGAAAACCCTCTCATTAACACCCAGCTTTAGCTGGGTGTGGACGCTCGGAAGACACTCCAACCGCTTTAGCGGTTTATCGAGCGCCGAAAACCGCTAAAGCGGTTCCGACGTTCCAAGCCCGTCCTTCACCCAGCTAAAGCTGGGTGTTAATGAGACCGGTTCCGCGCGGACACGCTCGAATTCCTACGCTTGCAAGAAAATGAGAGGTGCCCGTTGAAATCAGGATCACGGATTTCGTTGTGGAAGTCCTGCGAGCAACGAAGTATGTTCGTGCCATGTCGCAGACGTTCGAAAAACGCGTGGAAGAGTTGGAGAGGAAAGTCGCAGAATTGAGCGCGCAGGTCCTTGATTTGCGGCCGTCTAGGAAGGATTGGCACCGCACCATCGGCTCCCTGCCCGACGACGAAATAACGCGAGAAGCGGAACGGCTCGGACGCGAGTATCGGCAACAGCAAACCTACGATAAAGAGCTTGCTGGTTCTTGATACAGACCACGTCTCGGCGCTGGGCTTTCCTTCGGACGTCGGCCTGGAGCTGCTGATGAAGGTGGTGAACGGGTTGCCGGCGTTGAAGGAGCGGAAGGCAGTCTGGTGAGGCGCGGCGTTCACGCCGCTTCACCGTCCGAACTGCGAACGGCATCCGGTTTTTCCACGCGCACTGGAACATCGCATCCCGCAACGCAGGACGGAATAATTTCCGCGCTCCCATCAGCGAAACAAATCACTGTGCGTGCCGGTGCGTTCAAAGCGGATGTGTGAATTGATTTCTGTCAGCGTGTAAATCAAAACCCAGTCAGGCTCAATGTGGCAATCGCGGCTGCCCGCATAATTTCCGCGGAGGGGGTGATCCTTGTATTGCGCTGGCAAAGCTTTGCCGTCAATCAGCAGATCAATGACGGCTTTGAGTTTTTCCAGATTTTTGCCGCGCCGTCCAGCGAGCTTGATGTCTTTCTTGAACTGGCTGGTCCGGCTGAAAGTTCTCACAAACCCAAATCAGCGTAGAGTTCCTTTTTGCTGCCAAAGCGTTTGAGGCCTTTGCCCTTCCTGCTCGCGTTGAGTGTGCGCGCAGTAAGTTCGTTCGGAATACGAACGTCAAAGGGCAGGCCGCGTTGCAATTTGATCTGCCGATAGAGCAAATGCACCGTCTCGGAAACGGTGAGTCCCAAATCTGAAAGAATGTTTTCGACTTCGGTTTTGAGGCCCGGCTCGACGCGGGCGCGGATGTTGGCGGTTTTGCTCATGCGGCGAATGTAGCCCTGTCAGGGCTACACGGCAAGCTTTGTTTGGTCATCTCTTGTCAGGTGAGACGGAATTGCCACGCGCTGTAATTCCCCCTCGCACGCCGAACTCCCGCACGTCCGCGAAGTGGGTTGCACGTTCACCATAAACGCCGACCTCCGCAGAAAAGTGTCAGCCAATGGCAGTATAACATTTCGCTTCAGACAATTGTGCACTTGTGCTGGCAGGGGAGAAAATATGTCTATGGCCTTGACTGAAACGTTCTCCAAGCTTGGCTGCGAACGGCCCGCCGCTTTATTGTCCACCCGCCTTATGAAACGCCCGACCTCCCTCCTTCTGCTGGCCGTGCTGGCCTGCCTGCCGCTGCGCGCGCATTCGGCTGACAACGTCAAACACACCGAGGACGTCATTTATGGCCGCAAGCCCGGGGTGGCGCTCACGCTCGATGTCTTCCAACCGGAGAAGCCCAACGGTTGCGTCGTGCTTTACATGGTCAGCGGCGGCTGGTTTTCGAGCCATGAGGCGATCAACGTGAAGGCGTATCAGGCCTTTCTCGATCGCGGCTACACGGTGTTCGCCGTCGTCCACGGGTCGCAGCCGAAATACACCATCCCGGAGATCACGCAGGACATTCACCGCGCCGTGCGCTTCGTGCGGCACAACGCGGCGCGCTGGGGTGTGGGCCCGGAGAAGTTCGGCATCTCCGGCGGCAGCGCGGGCGGCCATCTCTCGCTCACGATGGGCACGCAAGGCGGGCCGGGCCAGCCGGACGCGAAAGATCCTGTGGACCGCCAGTCCAGCGCCGTGCAAGCCGTGGCTTGCTTGTTTCCGCCGACGGACTTCCTCAACTACGGCCAGCCAGGCGAGGATGCGGTGGGCGTGGGCACGCTGAAAAATTTCAAGACAGCCTTCGGTTCCACGGTTGATACAGGCGAAGGCCGGCAGAAACTCGGCAAAGAGATTTCGCCGATCTACTTCATCACTGCCAGGCTGCCGCCCACGCTCATCATCCACGGCGACGCGGACAAGTTGGTGCCGATCCAGCAGGCCGAGATTTTTGTGAAAAGGGCGCAGGAAACCGGCGCGACGGCGAAGCTCATCGTCAAGGAGGGAAAGGGCCACGGCTGGCCTGATCTGTCGCCGGATTTGAACGCGCTGGCCGACTGGTTCGACGAACACTTGCGCGGGATCCACGCCAAGCAGTGACCCGGAACGGTATCAATCAATGGTAGTGGCGCATTCGGCTTCAGACGATTTCGTCCTTGGGCTGCCGAGGGGGGGGAAATATGGCAATGCCATTGACTGACGCCTTCTCACTGCGAAAACGGGCTGGCATGTTATGGTCAATCTGTTATCAACGTTTCAACGGCCATGCCCGCATCGCCTGTCATCCTGGAAAAACTGGCGGTCTTCAATCGCCGCTGGCGGCAACTCATCCTGCTGCGCGGTCTTTGTGGCGCGGCCGCCACGCTCCTCGGCGGCCTGACGCTGGCGGCACTGCTGGATTGGTCGTTCGTTCTGCCCGACGCCGCGCGCGCGGGTCTAAGCGCGATCATCTATCTTTCCGCCGCGCTGGTCGGGTGGTTGGCCGCCGGCCGGTTTCTGTGGCTGTCGCCGGATACGCGTTCGCTGGCGCGATTGGTTGAACGCGCCAGACCGGAACTGCGCGAAGACCTCCTGTCGGCTGTCGAACTCGGCCAGTCCGAACCGCGCTGGGACTCGGCACAATTCCGCGCCCGATTGCAGGAAAACGTCGCCGGCCGTTTGCGCGATCTGCACGTGGAAAGCCTGCTGCCGCGCAAACTCATCGCCCGGTGGCTGCGGTTGGCGGGCGCCGTGGTGGGAATCAGTTTTGTCCTTGCGCTGATACCGGGACTGCGCTTCGGGGAGTTGATGTTGCGCGCCGCCGCGCCTCTGGCCAATCGCGACCGCGTTGCCAGCACACAAGTCCGGCTGGTTGCGCCGCAGGATTTTATCGCGCCATTGGGCGATCTGGTGCCCGTGGTGGTCGAAGTCACCGGCACCAGGGCGGGCAAGGTCGTGCTCCAAACTTTTCGCGCCGGCCAGGGTGTCGAGCGCATGGCCATGAACCGGCTGGCCACCAATCAGTTTACCGCCGGCATCCAGATGGCGCAGCAACCGGTCCAATTCCGCATTCGCGCCGGCGACGCGCTCACCCGCAAGTTCACGTTGACCTCGCGCGCCCGGCCACAAGTGGTGAAGTTTGAGAAGACCTTTACCTATCCCGCTTACACCCGGCTCGCGTCCAGAAAGCTCACCGAGGAAACCGGCGATCTCGCGGCGTTGACCGGCACGGAGGTGGCGCTCGAACTCGAAGTGGACCAGCCGATCCAGCAAGGCGAATTGCAAATCGAAACGGCTGACAGCCAGGCGACTGTGCCGCTGACGCCCGCTGGGACTAATCGGCTGTCCGGCAAAATCACGCTCGAAGCCGCCGGCACATATCGGGTGCGCCTCGTCGCCGTTGAAACCGGGTTTGAAAACAAGTTCAGCCCGCAATATGAGTTGAAACCTTCGCCAGACCTTGTGCCGCAAGCCGAGCTTCTCCAGCCGAAAAAGGATTTCATCGCCCCGCCCGACGAAGTGGTCCAGCTCCAGGGCCGCGCCAAGGACGACCTCGCCCTTGCCAACGTGGCGCAGGCGTATCGCGTCAACAACGGCGACTGGGTGGAAATTCCGCTGGCGCAACAGCCCGGTCCCGAAACCATCGTGGCCCGCAAGTGGGATTTGCTGCCGCTCAAGTTGAACCCCGGCGACCGCCTCAGCACCAAGCTCGTCGCCACCGACCTCAAGGGCAACAAAGGCGAGTCGGCCCCGCTCCAGATCATCATCAGTTCGCCCGGTTTCGATTCGACGCGGCTCAAGGCGCTCGACGCGCGCCGCGCCGTGCAGGACGCGCTGGCGTTGTTGCGCCAGGCTGCGCGGGACCTGGACAAGGCGGCCTCCGAAGCCACGACCAAACTGAACCGCGGCGAGGAATTGCCGCTCAAGCAGGCGCTGCTCAACCTCAACGCCAAAATCAACGAGGTCGAGGAACTCGCCGAAAAGGCGCTGGGCCATCTCAAGGCCGCGTTGCTGCTCGCGCGGCCCGGTCGCGAAGCCGCCGATCTCGCGCTCACCGGCCAAGTCCTCAACCAGCTTAAGCATGATCTCCTGGCGGGCGGTCGCGCGGAATTGCAAAACGTCGGCAATGAACCAGACGAGAAAACCGCCCGGACCGATTTGCGCCGGGCCACCCAGCCGTTGCATCGCGCGTCGGATCTCGCGGCCGGCCTCGAACCGATTTTCGACGACCTGCTCGCGGCCGAACACGCCGACGTGCTCGTCGAGAACCTGAACTACCTCGCCTACGAACAACAGCGCGTGAACGGGCGCGCCAGCGCCGCCGCAGAAGACGCGCAGACTTGGACACATCTGGCCCGGCGGCAAAGTGGCGCGGCGGCGGAGACCCGGAGCGTGGAAGAGCGTTTGCAAACGTTCATTCAACGGCTGGCCAAACCGCTCGCCGACCGCGCGGGAAAAGCCAGGGAGAGTTTGACCGGCAGTCGCGTGGCGTTGGAAAATGCTTTGGCCATGACTTCGCCGGACAAACAGCTGGCCTCGCCCGCCGCGCAAATGCAGAAAGGCATCGAGTCCGCGCTGGCCGGCCTGCTGCCCGTGGAAAGGGAGCTGATGTTGCGCGCGGACAAATCGCGCCTGGCATTGAACAAACTGGCCGGCAGCTCCTTCGCACAGCTTGAGCGCCTCCGCCAGAGCGTCGAGTCGTTGGATCAGTCGGCGCGTCGGCTGGAGAAGAAACAGCCCAACCCCTCTGAGCCGGCGCCCGCCGCCGCGCAGGCCCGCAAGACCAAAACGCTCGAGGAACAGATCCGGCATCGCTGGCTCGCCGCCGCCGGACAATTCAAGGCGCGCGCCGAACTCGAGGAGTTGCGGCCGGAGGCCGACCATTTTTTTGTCGCCGATCTGGGCAATGCCGCCGAGGCGTTGAACGCTTTGCGCGCGGCTTACGGCGCGGAGGCGCGGGCCGGCGGCGCCCTCGAACCGCTCCAGCAATTGGAACATGCCTTTCGCGCGCTGGAGGCGGGACATCTATTCACTGAAAACACCTCGGGCCTGCGCGAACTGGCCGGCCAGGAACGCTGGGAGGCGCAGGCCGCCGTCGCCACCACGGCGCGCCCGAAGGACTGGCAGTGGACGACCAACGGTTGGAAGGGCGTCGCCCAGGAATTACGCGCCGCCGGCCTGGAGACCGAAGCTGCCGCGCGCTTTCAGGAGATTGCCGCGAGCGCGCCCGCCCGCGACGTGGACCGTGAGATGATGACACGGTTCGCGCAACAGCGGGTGCCGTTGCCCGTGCCCGAGCAACTGGAGCAATTGCTCGCCGCGCTCGGCCAGGCCACGCCAAACCAAACGACAGCCCTCGCGGCCGCGCGCGAGCAATTGGCAAAGTCCACCCCGGCCCTGAGCGAGCGCATGAAAGGTCTGGCGCGCACCGCCGGACAGCGCGAACAGGCGACGCGCGAAACGGCCCGGGCCGCCGCGCAGGACCCGGCGGCCGCCCGCCCGGAAACCCGCAAGCTGCTTGACGCGCAAAAAGACCTCGGCAATCAAATTGACGGCTTGCGTGAGGCGTTGCGCCGCGACGCCAACGTGCAAGACCTCGCCAGTCCAGAGGGCCGCGCCCGCGCCCGCGACAACGACGATGCCATCGCCATGTTGCGCGACCCGCCGGCGAAGGCCGAAGAGTTTCTCCGCGCCGCCGCCTCCACGAAACCTCCGGCCACGCCGGAGCCGAGTTTGAACGGGGCCGCCGGGCAGCAACGCAAGACCGCCGAGACGTTGAACCAGTTGGCCCGCCATTTTGAAAACCGGGAGACGTCCGGCGAAATGGCCACACGCGCGGAATTGCGCAAGGCCGAAGAGGAGCTCGGCCTCAAATCCACCCTGGACTCGAGGTACGCGCTTGCCGAAATGCTCGCCGAACTGGCGGACAAATCGCCGGAGGAACGAATGGCGCAGTTGCAGAAAGAACTTCAGCAGAACGAGGCGATGCAACAGGAAATGAAATCCATCGCCCGGAGCGCGTTGACGGCCGCCGAAAAATCGCTCAACCGGGCGGCGACCGATGAGAAGAATATCGCGAACGATCTGAGCACGACCGTCGCGGCGCAGCAGCAAAAGTCATCTGCGCTCGCTGAACAGGCGAAGACCATCCGCGCGGACGCCCGGCGCCTGGCTGAACAGGACGTGCCCGCGGTCGCCCGTCAATCGGCCGAGGCGAAGATCGAAAACGCGAGCGCGCTCGAGGATGCCAGAGCTGCCCTGGAGAAGTCCGCGGCGATGACACCGGAAGAGTTCGCCACCAATCCGGGGGAGTTGGGCAAAGAGGTCGCCCGCCTGGCTGCGCCATTGCAGGAAGCCGACGTGAATCTGAAAGCCGCGGCGCAAACCGCGACGAAAGCCGCCAAAGGTGGCAGTCCCGATGCGAAAGCGACCCAAACCCAAACAGCCAAAACCGCCGGACAGGCAGCACGACTGGCCCGGCAGGCGAAAGAATTGGCCAATGCTTTGGAGGCGATGACCGGCGCCGACGCAAAAAAGCTCAACCAATCGGCGGCACAACAATCCACCGTCGAGGAAACGGTCAAGGCGGCAGCCACCGATCTCGAACGGGCCGGCAAACTCGAAGAAACTTTGGGCGGCCCCCAGGCGGAAACCTTGCAGACTCTCGGAGAGGAAACCAAAAGTGTCGCGGAACAGATGCTGCCGCCAGCCAGGGCAGCGCTGGCCAAGGGCAAGAATCCCGCTGCGGCACAGGCACCCGTCCAAACGGCCCAGCAGGCCATTGAAGAGCAGGTCGCCAAACTCCAGGCCGCCCTCGGGGAAGGCGCTGCCGCAGCCAACCCGGACCAGGCCGGTTCCACCCCGCAAGCCCCGCCCAACGAAATGACCGGGACGGAGGCCAAATCCATGGCGCGCGCGCTGGCGCAGATGAAAGCCGGGCAGGCGCAGCAGGCCGCGGCGCAGGCGGCGGCGATGTTACGCCAGGCGGAGCAACAGGCGATGGCCGCCGCGCGCGCCAACCAGCCGGCGGACGGCACCGGCGCCGACGCGTTGACGCAGGCGCGTAGCGACTTCTCCGGGCGCCTGCCAGAATTGCAGCGGCTCGCCAACGGCGAGTGGGGCCGGTTGCGCGCGCTCGTCGCGGATGACGTGCTCGAAGGCCGGCAGGAAAGCGTGGCGGCGGAATATCGGAACATGGTGGAAACCTATTTCCGCGTATTGGCCGAAAAGGCGCGAGGGAATGCGCCGTGAGTGTCGGGCGAAGTGGATCTTCGACGTTCTACGCGGGTAAGCACGCGACGGAAGCTCCAAATTCCAAGCACCAAGCTCCAGAGAAGATCCAAATTCCAAGCAACAAACACCGATCGCTGAGCGCGCGTCCGCTTAAATGGACCAGCCCGACTACCCACTGGCCTTTGGTCTGCCAGTGGTTTTTGGGATTTGGAGCTTGGAATTTCTCTGGAGTTTGGAGCTTGGTGCCTGGTGCTTGTCGGTTCCCATGGCACTCACAAGAAACGTCGAAGAACGGGCGAACTCAACAGCGCCCGTGGTTCCAATGGGTTACGGGGCCGTCCGTCGCATTTCTTTTTTTCCTTTCGGCATTTGTTTGTTGCGCGCAGCCCGCGGCTTCTTCATCGCCCGGTGTGCTGCGTGATAAAACGGACGCGGCCGCCGCGCGCGCCATTGTCTTTTTAATGAGCACGCAGGAGCCGGAGGGCGCGTTTTACGACCGCGAGCAGGGGGCGGGCCGGGAAGCGGACCGGCACGAGACGGCGTTGACCTCGCTGGCCATCCTGGCGTTCGCCGCGGTGGGCCACCAGCCGGCGGACAAGACGCCGGAGGGGGCGGGTTTGCGCCGGGCGATTGACTTTGTGCTGCGCGCGGACCGGCAGGAGCCGGACGGTTACTACGGCAAACAGGACGTGGGGCGGATGTACGGCCACGGCATCACCACACTGGCGCTGACGGAACTGCTGGGCATGGGCGTGAACAAGGCGCAGGACCGGTTGATCCGCGAACGCGGCCGCAAAGCCGTGGAACTGATCCTGCGCGCCCAGCGCGCGCACAAGCGCGAAACGAAATTTGAAGGCGGCTGGCGTTACGAACCGGACTCGGCCGACTCCGATTTGTCGGTGACGGTCTGGCAGTTGATGGCGTTGCGCTCGGCCAAAAACGCGGGGCTGGACGTGCCGAAAGGAGCCATTGACGCGGCCGTGGGTTATTTGAAACGGAGCTACGAGCTGGCGCCCGGCCGAAAGGCCCAGGGCGCCGCCAACCTCGGCGGTTGCGCCTATCAGCCCGGCGGCAAGCCTGAATTTGCGATGGTCGCCGCCGGCCTGCTCGCCCTGGCGGTCTGCGGGCAATACGAATCGCCCGAGGCGCACGGCTCGGCCAACTGGCTGCGGGAAAACCGACCCGACCCCGGCAACCGCTGGTTCTATTACGGAACGTATTATTATGCGCAAGGCATGTTTCAGCGCGGTGGCGAGTTTGCCGAGGAAGCGCGCCGGCTGGTGCAGGATACCTTGCTGCCGTTGCAAGAGGCCGACGGTTCATGGCTTGGCAGCCAGGGTCAGGAGCACAGCATCGGCCGGGTCTATGGCACGTCGCTGGCCGTTCTCAGCCTCGCGGTGAAATATCATTACCTGCCGATTTATCAGCGGTAGACGCGAACCCTTTCCCGCGCGTGCAACGATTTGCCATCTTCGTGCTGAAAATGAAAATGACTCCGTCGCCCCACCCGATGGCAGGGCAGGGGAGTGTGTTTCCCTCAAGTTAAACCAAATGAGTTCTCCTTCACGCTCTCCGTTCCGCCAGGCTGATGGCGCGGAAATTTCCGCCCTCCCGCCCGGCGTGCGCCTGACCACGCTGGACAACGGCCTGACGCTCATCCTGCGCGAAGACCACAGCGCGCCGGTGGTCTCGGCCCAGGCGTGGTGCCGCTCCGGCAGCGTTGACGAGGGCAGATGGCTCGGCGCGGGCCTCTCGCACGTGCTCGAACACATGCTCTTCAAGGGCACCACGACGCGGGGCGCCGGACGCATTGACCAGGAGGTGCAGGACGCGGGCGGTTACATGAACGCCTACACTTCGTTCGACCGCACCGTTTACTGGATCAACGTCCCCAACACCGGCGCGCGCGTCGCGATTGACATCCTTTGTGACATTGTGCAGCACGCCACGCTGCCCGCCGGCGAACTCGCGAAGGAAATGGACGTCATCCGGCGCGAGATGGACATGAACCAGGACGACCCCGCCCGCCGCGCCGGCCGCCGGCTTTTTGAAACCGCCTATACGGAAAGCCCCTGCCGCTTCACGATCATCGGCTATCCCGACATCTTCGACCTGTTGAAACGCGAGGACATTTTCAATTATTACGCGGAGCAATACGCGGCGAACAACCTCGTCTTCGTCGTCGCCGGCGATGTCAACGCGGAGCAGGTTGAGGCGCAGGTTCGCGCCGCCTTTGCCCAGGCCAAATTCAAGGCGCTTCCGCCCGTGGTCCTGCCGGTGGAGCCGCTGCAAATGGCCGCGCGTGAGACCATCGAGGAGGCGCCCATCGAACTCGGCCACTTGCATTTTAGCTGGCACATCCCCGATCTGCGCCATTCCGATGTGCCGTTGCTCGACGTGCTCGCCACGTTGCTGGGCAGCGGACGCAGCTCGCGGCTCTACCAGGAGGTGCGCGAGAAAAGTGGCCTGGTCAATTCCG
>CAZIFU010000224.1:0-17495 GCA_964539075.1 uncultured Verrucomicrobiota bacterium
CGCATCGTCTATGGGCCGTATCGCTTGAAACACCCGATCGTGCGCCTGGGCTGGAAGCGGTGGGCGGATGACAACTTCCCGTATCTCACCAGGGAACTGCGTGCGAAGTACAAGTTCGATTCCCGCGGCACGGACAAGTTCGAGAAGATTTCGTGGGACAACGCCTTCACTTACATCGCCAAAGGACTCCAGGCCATCGCCACCCGCTACAGCCGTGAGCCGGGCGCGAAGCTGCTCGCTGAACAGGGCTATCCGCCCGAGATGATCGCGGAAATGGGCGGCGCCGGCACGCGCACGCTGAAATTCCGCGGCGGCATGGGCCTGCTCGGCGTGCTTGGCAAATACGGCATGTATCGCCTGGGCAACTCGATGGCGCTGCTTGACGTTCACGTGCGCGGCGTGAAACCAGAGGAAGCGAAGGCCGGGCGCAACTGGTCGAATTACACCTGGCACGGCGATCAGGCGCCCGGCCAGCCGTGGGTGCATGGCTTGCAAAATTCCGAGTGCGACTTCAACGACCTGCGCTCCTCGAAGCTCATCATCATGAACGGCAAGAATCTGGTGGAGAACAAAATCACCGATGCGCACTGGTTCATTGAGTGCATGGAGCGCGGCGCGAAGATCGTCATCATCGCGCCGGAATACGGAGCGCCTTCCACCAAGTGCGATTACTGGGTGCCGATCCGTCCCTCGACTGACGCCGCGCTCTGGCTGGGGGTGACGCGGGTGATGATGGACA
This sequence comes from uncultured Verrucomicrobiota bacterium, assembly GCA_964539075.1. Lineage (GTDB taxonomy): Bacteria > Verrucomicrobiota > Verrucomicrobiia > Limisphaerales > CAZIFU01 > CAZIFU01. Next base: position 740 of record CAZIFU010000224.1, read on the forward strand.
ACAAGTGGTATGACGAGAAGTTCGTGAAGGCGTTCACCGATTTCCCGCTGCTCATCCGCGCGGACAACTTGAAGCGCCTGCGTGCTGGTGACGTGTTTCCCAACTACACGAGCACGCTGCCTGCCGATGGCCCGAGCAAGAAGGTGCAGGGCATCACCGACGAGCAGCACAAGAAGCTCGGCGATTACGTCGTGTGGGACAGCAAGACCAACGGGCCAAAGGCACTGACGCGCGACATGGTGGGCGAGACGTTGTGGAAATCCGGCATCGACCCGACGCTCGACGGCACCTGGAAGATCAAGCTCGTCGATGGCAGCGAGGTCGAAGTGAAGACCGCATGGACGCAGTATCAGGTTCACCTCAAAGACTACGACGTCGATTCCGTCTCGCAGATCACTTCGTCGCCCAAGGAACTGATCATTCAACTCGCGAAGGACATCGCGACGATCAAGCCGGTCTCGATCAACCAGGGCGAGGGCATCAATCACTGGTTTCACGCCACCGAGGCGAATCGGGCCGCCTACCTGCCCGTGATGCTCACGGGCAACATCGGTCGGAAAGGCGCGGGCTGTCACGGCTGGGCCGGCAATTACAAGGCCGCGCTCTTCCAGGGCAGCAAGCTCACCGGTCCGGGCTTTAAGGGCTGGGTGGCGGAAGATCCTTTCCATCCGGACCTCGATCCGAAAACGCACGGGAGCCAGATTCACGCCCACGCCTACGCCAAGGACGAGGAGCCGGCGTATTGGAACCACGGCGACGTGCCGCTCATCGTCAACACGCCGAAGGAAGGCCGCAAGGTGTTCACCGGCCAGACGCACATGCCCACGCCGACCAAGGCGATCTTCTTCACCAACGTGAACCTGATCAACAATGCCAAATGGGCCTATGGCATGATCAAGAACGTCAACCCCAAGGTCGAACTCATCGTCTCGAACGAGGTGCAGATGACCGCCTCCATCGAGCAGGCGGACTTCGGCCTGCCAGCCAACTCATGGGTGGAATTTCAAGATCTCGAAGTGACGGCCAGCTGCTCGAATCCGTTTCTCCAGATCTGGAAGGGCGGCATCAAGCCGGTCTACGACTCAAAGGACGACCTCACCATTCTGGCTGGCATCGCGCAGGGGTTGGCCAAGGTCACCGGCGACAAACGGTTCGAGGATTACTTCCACTTCGAGCATAAAGGGCAACGCAAAGTCTACCTCCAGCGTTTGCTCGACTCCTGCACGACGACAGCGGGCTATAAGGTGGATGACATCATGGCTGGCAAGTACGGCCCGCCCGGCGGCGCGCTCATGAACTTCCGCACCTACCCGCGCATTCCGTTCTACGAGCAGGTCCACGACAACTATCCCTTCTACACCGACACCGGCCGGCTGCACAGCTACAGCGACGATCCGACGGCCATCGAGTGCGGCGAGAATTTCATCGTCCACCGCGAAGGCCCGGAGGCCACGCCCTACCTGCCGAACGTCATCATCAGCGCCAATCCCTGGGTGCGCCCGAACGATTTCGGCATCGCGCTCACGGCCGAGCATTGGGACGACCGCACGGTGCGCAACGTGAAGATGCCCTGGGCCGAGGCGAAGGAGACGAAGAATTTTCTTTGGGAAAAGGGATTTCACTTCTACTGCCTCACGCCGAAATCGCGACACAGCGTCCACTCCTCCTGGGCGAACGTGGATTGGCACCTCATCTGGAACTCGAACTTCGGCGACCCGTACCGCCTCGACAAGCGCCTGCCGAACGTCAGTGAGCATCAGCTCCACATGAACCCGCAGGCCGCGCGCGACCTCAATCTCAAGGATGGCGACTACGTTTACGTGGATGCCAATCCCGCCGACCGTCCGTATCTTGGCGCGACGCCCAGCGATCCGTTTTACAAGGTCAGCCGCTGCATGTTGCGCGTCACCTTCAACGCGGCCTACCCGTATCACGTCATCATGATGAAACACGGATCGTTCATCGCGACGGAGAAGACGGTGAAGGCGCAGCAGACGCGGCCCGATGGTCTCTCGCTCACCGACGAGGGTTACATCTCGAACTTCCGTTTCGGCTCGCAGCAGTCGATCAACCGCAACTGGCACATGCCCATGCACCAGACCGACACGCTGTTTCACAAGGCGAAGGTGAACATGAGTTTCATCTTCGGCGGCGAGGCGGACAATCACGCCATCAACACGGTGCCGAAGGAATGTCTCGTGCGCGTCTCGAAGGCGGAGGACGGCGGCCTCGGCGGCAAGGGTGTCTGGAAGCCCGGCACCAACGGCATGTCACCTGATGCCGAGAACGACACGATGAAGAAATACCTCGCCGGAAAAATGGGCGAAGGCGCCGGGACGCAGAGTTTGGAGTAAGCAACGCGCCGGACTGAATCATTGTATGCCCAAAGACGAATTCGATTTTGACGACCCGCTGGAACTCAACGGCGTCGCGTTTCTCACCGAGGAAGACACCAGCGCCGGGATGGCGGCGTGCTTCGCCGAGGAGTTCCTGCGGATGGGTTACAACCACAAGCAGGTGCTCGCTCTCTTCCGCAATCCGCACTACACCGGGCCGAACATGGTGCTCGCGAACAAAGGCGAACCGTTCGTGCGTGACATCATCGCCGGGGCCTTCGCGCGTTGGGGCCGGCCGATTCAATGGCCGAATCCCGGTAGCAGCCGACGTGAGGAGGCTCAAACTTCTCCGCCCCCTGCTGACGCAAATAAAGATCAGAGCCTCCTCGCGTCGGCTGCCACAACGGAGGCGGATGAGAACCTCACCGACCCGCTCGGCAATCCCGCCCCGAAGCTGAACCTTTAACTCGCGAACATCATGAGCAACGTTTTCAACTGGCAACTCGGGCGCGAAATGGACTTCCCTTACGAGGCGGCCTATCCCGACCACCAGTTCGCGTTCGTCTTCAACCTCAACCGCTGCATCGGCTGCCAGAGCTGCACCATGGCCTGCAAATCCACGTGGACATTCTCGAAGGGCCAGGAGGCGATGTGGTGGAACAATGTCGAGACCAAACCCTACGGCGGCTACCCGCATCATTGGGATGTGAAGACGCTCGACCTGTTGGAGAAGGTGAATCCCGGCGGCCAGACTTGGGGCGGCACGACGAAGGATTTGAAAGCGCCCTACGGCGAGTTCAAGGGCAAGACCATCTTCGAGGCGGCGAAGACGAACATCAGCCCTGAAGGAGCGCAGAAGGCGCTCGGTTATCTGCCCACCGACGAGGAATGGGCCGCGCCGAACCGTTACGAGGACAACCCGACCGGCTCGGAGAAAAGCCAGCGCGGCCAGATGTCCTTCACCGGCGGCGAAGTGAGCGCACAGCACAAGACCTGGTTCTTCTATCTCGCGCGCATCTGCAATCATTGCTCTTATCCGGCGTGCCTCGCGGGCTGCCCGCGCAACGCCATTTACAAGCGCCCGGAGGACGGCATCGTGCTGGTGGACCAGGAGCGTTGCCGCGGTTACCGCAAGTGCATGGAGGCCTGCCCCTACAAGAAGACCTTCTACCGCGGCACCACGCGCACCAGCGAAAAATGCATCGGCTGCTTCCCGCGCGTCGAAGGCCGCGACCAGGCCGGCGGCGGGCTGCCGATGCAAACCCGCTGCATGGCCGCGTGCATCGGCCACATCCGCCTGCAAGGTCTCGTGCAACTCAACAAGGACGGCACCTGGAAGGAAGACCGCTACAACCCGCTGTATTACCTGATCCACGTCGCGAAGATCGCGCTGCCGCTCTACCCGCAATTCGGCACCGAGCCGAATGGCTATTACATCCCGCCCCGCTGGGTGCCGCGTCCCTATCTCAAGCAGATGTTCGGCCCCGGCGTCGATGCCGCCATCGAGCGCTACACCATACCCGACCGCGAACTGCTCGCCGTGCTTCAGCTCTTCGGCAAGGACCAGCGCATCTGCTTCCGCTACGAGATCAAGGAAGGCCCAAAGATTTTCGAGACGGAAATTCGCGGCAGAAAGTTTGAATTGTTCGACGACACCATCATCGGCTACTCGAACGACGGGACAAAAATCCTCGAAACGAAAGTGGAGGAGCCGTTCCACCTGCGCCCGGACAAACATGCCAACTCCATCTGAAACAATGCGGAACGCGGAGTGTGGAGCGCGGTATGAAACGCCGCGTCGCTCGGTGTTCGGGAACTATAAGCCTGAACCGCTTGGAGTCCCGCCTTCAGGCGGCGAGGCAGTCGAAGTTTCCAGGCGCGCGGGGCCTTTGGACGCGTTGCCGGCTGAAGCCGGGACTCCGAACACACACCAAGCCTCCATTGACGCCGCGCTCGCGCGCAGCTTCCTCTACCGTTTCCTGGCGCAGGCGTTCGAAGATCCGGAACCCGGCGGGTGGCAGTGGCTCTCCAGCCAGCCCACCAGGTCCGCATTTCAGTCCGCCGTCGCCGCTCTGTGCAACAGTGACGCGCCCCTCACCCCAACCCTCTCCCCGTCCGACGGGGAGAGGGAGAAGACAGCGGGCGTCGTAGCGGTCTTCGCGGATTGTGAGCGTTCGCAACCGCACGCCGCGAATTCCCTCTCCCCTCATCCGATGAGGGGAGAGGGCCGGGGTGAGGGGAGTTCAATCGTGCTGCAAACAACCCTCGAACATCTTTTGCGCTGCCTGACGCCCGGCACCTTCGACTCGTTCCACGCCGATTACGTCACCTGCTTCGGTCACACCGTGCGCGGGGATTGTCCGCTGAACGAGATCGAATACGGCGACCTCAAGGCCGACCCGCTTTTCCAGCCGCACCGGCTCGCCGACCTGGGCGCGTTTTACGCCGCGTTCGGATTGGAGATGACGCCGGACGCCGCCGAGCGCCAGGACCACCTCAGCATCGAGCTGGAGTTCATGTCCGTGCTCGCCTCGAAGGAAGCCTACGCGCTGGAGCACCAGTTTGACACTGAACCGATCGCGCTCGGCCGCGAGGCGCAGAAGAAATTCCTGCGCGAACACCTCGGCCGCTGGACGCCCGCGTTCACGCGGAGATTGGCGCGCCTGGCCGGCGAAGAAAGTCCGCTCGGCGCGCTGGCGGATTTTACGCGCGAATTTATCACGCTGGACTGCGCCCGTTTCCACGTCACGGCAGGCAGTGAAGATTTATTGCTGCGTCCGATTGACGAAGCGTCCGAAACGCTTTGCGCCTCCTGCGGCATCACCAATCTTCCAACCGGCGCCACCCGTTCGCCGGCCGAAGGCTGACACAACAAAACAACAAACCAAAAGAAAGGAAACATCATGGCCCGTTACATCAGTCTGCTGCGCTTCACGGAACAGGGAGCGAAAAACCTCAGGAAGTCCACGACCCGCGCCCACAACTTCGACAAGCTCGCCGCGAAATCCGGCGTGAAAGTCGAAGGCCAGTATTGGACGATGGGCAACTACGACGGCATCCTCATCCTGAGCGCCGACAGCGAACAGAAGGTGCTGCACCTGCTCACCGCGCTGGCTTCGCTGGGCAACGTGCGCACCGCAACCATGCAGGCGTTCGCGGACAGGGAATTCGACGCGATTGTGGGAAAATAATCCCCGCTGACGATTTGCGATTTACGAATGACGAGTCTTTCGCCGGGCCGCGCGTAAATCGCAAATCCAAAATCGCAAATCCGAATGCACCTTCGTTACGACGACGATTTCGTGGAAGCCGCGGTCTTCCTTTGTGCCAGCGGCCGCCGCCCTGGCGCGCCCGCCTTGCAAATTCGTCGCTTCCACGCCGAACGTGAGAGATGTTACACCGTCGCCGACCCGGACGAGCGCAACGCCGCCTTTTTCAAAGTGCATCTCGGATGGTTCCGCGAATGGGGCCTGGAACAACTGCTCACCGGCTTGCTCCAGAAATACCCTTTGCTGCCGGACGCGCTCAACGTGCTGGCCTTCCGCCAGGCGCGCGGCAGGAACGAGGAAGGCGCCGAGATGTACGTCAGCGCCGGCGTCCGCAACGCCATGGTCGCCCTGCGCATGGATCGATTGGAGCGCGACGAACCACTGCTCCGCTTCCTGCGCCACGAGTTCATGCACCTGCACGACATGGTGGCCCCGGCCTTCGGCTACTCGCCGCAACTGCATTTGAGCGGACAAAACCCGACACAACAACGCATCACCCGCGAGCGTTACCGCCTGCTTTGGGACATCACGATTGACGGCCGCCTGGTCTGCGCCGATCGCGTCACGGCCAACCGGCGCGAGCAACACCAGTTGCTGTTCGACCGCGCGTTCGCCTTCTGGCCGGAGGAAAAGCGCCGCCGGGTCTTCGACGCGCACTGGACCGGCCCCGACCCGCGCCACGAAACCTTGCTCGCCCTGGCCGCCGACCCGCGCGACTTGAGCCACGCGCGCGAGCCGTTGCCTGGTGGTTCGTGTCCGCTCTGCGGCTTCCCGACGTTCGAGTGGGCGGACGCGCCCGCGCTCCGGAGCGAGACGTTGGCTGCGGTGAAGCAGCAATTCCCGGACTGGTCGCCGGAGGAGGGCGTGTGCCGGCGCTGCGTCGAAATCTACGAAGCCGCTTCCCAAATGGAATTGCCCGCCACGATCTGCTTGTGAACCTGGATTCTGCCCCAACGTTATGATCACCCGTCAAGTGCCTTGCCAACAAACCGTGACCGCTTCACCCACCGCAAGTGTTTTGTCGGCTCCGCTTCCGGCCGCGCACGACAGAAGCCCGGCGCGGCCAGGCCGAAACCAAAGGAGCGCGGCGTTCACGCCGCTTCACCTCTCGACAGCCTGGCACCGCCGAAACAGTCCAACGCCCACGACATTTCGCACGCTGAAGCGGTCCCGCACGCGGGACCGCGCTCCTCTGTCGCGGGAAAAATTCTCGCAGGAACCGACGATACGGGGAGATAGCCCTTTGGAGCGCAGGCGGGCGCGATGGGCCCTCGCGTGGCTGGGCGTGGCGTTTTTAACCCTGCCCGGGACCGCGCACGCTCATGTGCGCTGGTTCGTGGAAGACCAACCGGGTTTGGAACACCAGCATTTTTCAGCGGACCCCGCCACAATGTGGGTTGTCGCGGGCGCGCTTTTCTTCATCGCGCTGGCGTGCGTGATTGACGTCGCGGCGTGGTCGCGCCGCGCCGCCGCCCGGTTCACCGGGTTTTATCAGCTTCCGAAAGGCACCGAATGGCGGATCATCGGGTTTCTGAGCGGGCTGATGTTGATCGCCAACGCGACGATGCAGGTGATTCTGGCGCCCAACCTCGTCATCACAGACCGGGGAATGTTGGTGTTCGGCTTGATTGCCCAACTCATCGTGGGTTTGCTGTTGGTGGGCCAGGTCACGTTTCTGATCAGCGGATTACTGATTGTCCTGCTGCTGCCGGTCACGGCCTTTTTCGTGCCATTGAGCGGGCTGGCCAACTACCTTTTCGAGTTCGCGTCGCTGGGAGTGGCCTTGATGCTGGTCGGCCCCGGCCTTAGCCCGGTGGACCGCCGCCTTTTTCGACTCCTCCACTGGGAGCCGGACCGCTTCGCCGCCTGGCCGCTTCCGTTGATTCGCATCGGGGTGGGACTGACGCTGGCCATCCTGGCCTTTGACGAAAAATTGTTGCACCCGGAGCTCTCGATGGAGTTCCTCAAAACCCATCCCTGGAACTTCATGCCGCACCTGGGTTTTTCAGGATTCTCGGACCTGGACTTTGTTTTTGCCGCGGGAGTGGCGGAGCTGACGTTCGGGTTGCTGCTGTTGTCGGGCATCGCGACCCGCTTCACGACCACTGCGTTGAGCGTTTTCTTTCTGACCACGCTGTTCGTGCTGGGGCCGGTGGAACTGGTCGGGCACGCGCCGCTCTTTGGCATCGCGTTCCTGTTGATTGTCCAGGGGTCGGGGGCTGCCCGGCTCCGTTTGCGGGCGATGCCGGAGGGCGGCGAATTTCCCGCGACACAGAAAACGGCGGTCTGAAACGGAAATCACAAGCTACAACTCCAAAAAACGAACGGCAGAGGTGCAGCAGTTCCCCGGCGAGTCCGTGTTCCGGCGTTAGTAAAACTTCGCTCAGGAACATCACTCACCCCGCTTTGCCGGCGGTGACGTTTTCCGCCCGTCAAAGCATGCTGCCACACCCCTGCTTTCGCCCCTGCGCTGTGCCTGAACCAACCTTGCGCAGTTGAGCCGCGGAAAGCCGCGCCCCGGATTCACACCAGGTGAACCGGCGGGAAGGGCCTTCCCAAAATGGGAGCGCTGGGCGTCTTGAGCCAGCCTTCCAGAACTCCGGCATAGACCGACCGGAAATCGAGGTTGAACACCAAGTCGCCGTTTTTGAGGTCGGCGGGCGCCAGGCTGGGAAACTGCCCTTGCAAGCCGGCCTTGACCTTATGGCCGGCGGCGAACATCACCGACGCCGACCCGTGGTCGGTGCCGCCGCTGGCATTCTCTGTGACGCGCCGGCCAAATTCGCTGAAGGTCATCAACAGGACCCGGTCCAGATTGCCCTGCGACTTGAGTTCCTCGACAAAGGCCTTCACCGAATCGCCCAGCTCGCGCAACAGCCGCTCTTGCGAACCGGCCTGGTTGGTGTGGGTGTCGTAGCCGCCCTGCGAAACGTAAAAAACGCGCGTGGGCAGGCCGCCCCCGATCAACCGCGCCACGAGTTTGAGGCCGCTGCCCAATTGCGTCGCCGGAAAACTGGCTTTGGTTTGCACGCGGTTGCTCACGGCGAGGATTTTTTCCGAGCTGACCTGCGCGTCCAGGGCCGTGCGCTCGACGTACTCCAGCGGTGAGCCTTTCATCACCGTGGTGCCGGCGATGCCCCCGATGCTGCTGCCGGAATTGAAATCCATGTCGCCTTCCGCCTCGGCCATGTTGAGCTTGTGGAAGGTGGCCTCGCCGGTGTCCTGTTCGCCCGGCGCGGGATGGTCGGGATTGACATAGCGGTATTTCTCCGGGCTTTCCAGACACACACCGACGGGCCGCCGCGCCGAAAAGGCCTGGGGCACCTGGCGTCCGATGTTCACCGCGAAGGTCGGGTCGGCGCCGGAGCAGGTGCTGTCAAAATAGCGCCCCAGCCAGCCGTATTTGTCGAACTTGTTGCTGTCACTGGCCGTGTGCCAGATCTCCGTCGAGCGGAAATGCGACCGGTTCGGATTTGGATAGCCGATGCCCTGGACGATGGATAACTGGCCTTCGTCATACAACGATTTGAAACCCGCCAGCGCCGGGTGCAGGCCCAGGCTGTCATTGATTTTCAAAACGGTCTCGCTGGCCAGGCCCAGCCGCGGCCGGGCCTTTCGGTAATGGTCGTTGGCAAACGGCACCACCGTGTTCAAGCCGTCGTTGCCGCCGGCCATTTGCACGACCACCAGGATGGTTCCGTCCTTGCCGGTGACGGGCTGGATGAGCTTGCCCTCGGCCTGGGCCTGCAGCGCGGCGAAGGTGTGCGACAAAAACGCCGGCACCGTCCAGGTGAGCGAACTGCCCAGAACGGTCGTGCGCAAAAACTCCCGGCGCGTTTTCAAAATGATTTGATTTTTCATAGGTTTATTCTGCGGGTTTCAGGTTAATTGATATTCGGGGGTGCAAAGGATCATGCGGACGGTTTGCAATATGTCGTCCGCGTCCAGTTCGCCTTGCGAATCCAGATAAGCGCGCAAGGCCAGCCGTTGCTTGTCCGTCAACGGGGTTTGAATCAACCGATGTTCCAGCGAGCGCAGGACGGCGTCCTTGCTGTGCTGCTCCTCCGGCGAAAGCAACCGGTCCACCGACACCGGCGTCCCGGCGAAGCCCGGCGAGCGGCCGGACGTCTGGCCTTTCTTGCCGGAGCCGGCGGGACTCATCGTGGCTTTGCCTAGGACCAGCAAGGCGGCCTGGTTGTAGCGGTCCAGCAGGCTGTTGGTGCTGATCCAGGCGATGCCGCCGTCCCAGCCTTTGACGTTGGGCGGCTCGAAGAGGTTCTGGCCCAGGCCGGCCAGCAGCGGGCCGGAAACGCGCGCCGGCGGCAACTCGGTTTCCAGCAGGCGGACCGTGCCCACGAGCCATTGCACCGGGCATTTGATCTGGGTGCGGACCACGTCGGGCGCGTAAAACTCCTCGCTCAAAAACATTTTTCGCAACACGGGTTTGAAGACGTTGCCGGCCTTGCGGAATTCGGCGGCCAGCGCGTCAATCAACGGGCCGTCGGGCGAAACATTTTCACTCGCGAAATACCGCCACAGCTTGTAGGTGATGAAGCGGGCCGACTGCGGCTGCTGGAGGATGATTTCCAGCACGTCTTTGACTGCCAGATTGCCCGAGCGCCCCAGCAGCGTCTTGGTCCCCTCATCGTGCATCTGCGGACGGAACACCGCCTGCTGGGTCGCGCGGTCCAGCGTCAGACCGGTCAACGCGCGCGCCGCCTCCAGAATGTCTTTCTCGGTGTAGTGCCCCTCGCCCAGCGCGAACAACTCCATCACTTCGCGCGCGAAGTTTTCGTTGGGGTGCCGCTTGTCGCTCTGCGACTGGTCGAGCCAGATCAGCATCGCCGGGTCCCGGGTCACTTCGTTGAGCAGGGCCGCCCACGAGCCGGCCGCGTGGCGCCGGAAGGTCTCGTTCTGCAGCCACATGAAGTAAGCGTTGCGGACCTTCTGAAAACTGGTGGCAAAATGGCCGTGCCAGAACAGCGTCAGCTTTTCCTGCAATGGCCGCGGGCCCCGGGCCATGCGATTGAGCCACCAGCCGCGCAATTCGGTCATGCGTTCGGCTTCGGTCCGCCGCTCCTGCGCCTGGGCCTGACGGCGCGACTCCTCGAATTGCCGGAGCAGCTCCTGCTTTTTTTCCGGCAGCGCGGATTCCAGGGTCTGGCGGTGTTGTTCGCGGGCTTTCTTTTCGGCCTGTTGCCGGCGCTGATGTTCCGGGTCCAGTTTGGCCCAGGCCGGGCGGGCGGTGGGATCGGGAATTTTTCCGAAGTCCAGCAGCGAGGCCACTGCCGCTTCCGGGCCAAGCTGGGCGAGCTTTTCAATTTCCGCAGGCGGGCCGCCGAATCCGGCGCGATTCAACAGGTGGGCTGCCTTGTCAAAATTCCATTCGGCTGAGGAGATGGGCTTTAGCATAGTGGCGATGGCGTTAAAAGTTGTTCCGTCGTTTGAGGGAATAGACCGGGGCGCCGGGCGGAAAAGCTTGATCCAGGTCAAATAATTCAGAGATGGTTTTGGACCCGGCGCTCAGAGCAATGGGCAGTCTGGACGCCGGCGCTATTTCCCGGGATATCAGGAATCGGCGAGATAATTGAGCCTCACAATTTCATACTCGCACGTGAGCTTGCGTTGCAGGAGCGGGTCGCTGAGTTCGCCGCGGAAATAATTGCCGCAAATCATCTCCCGGGGCAGGACGGGGATCGTCCCGGAAAAAATGACCAGACCCTCGCATTGTCCGTCGGTCATTTTCGATTTCACCAGGGCCAGAATATCCGTGGCCGATAAAATGTTGGCGAGCGGCGCCTGCTGATACAAGACCGGCCCGGCATTCGGAGAGGACTTGGCCCAACTTTGCAGAAGTAGGTCGTCCCAATGGTTCTTGATCTCGGTAAAATCCCAAACCTCCCGGGAGACGACATTGGGACAGACCTGTTTTGAATTGAGCATGCTCGCGGCTTCGAGCCTGCGATCGGTGTGATCACTGCCCACGCCGACATACATCCGGTCCCCTTGGAGCAGGAGAACGAACTCGATTTCACCTGACGTCTGGCTCTCGACCACCTCGATTTGCCCGTCCGTCGTGAGGTTGCGACTCAGGACGGGAAAAAGAACCGGAACGGAAGGCGGCGGGGCGATCCCTTCCCGCGCCAGCTCTTCAATGTGTGCCCGGACCGCCTGCTGGTCCCGCCCGACGAAACCGGCATTGACCATCCGCCGCACTTCAAATGTCAGCGGAAAGGTCCCGTTCTGACGAACGACGCTTAAATCGAGTCGGGTCACAGGGTGAGTTTGGTTTTCGAGGATCAATTTTTTTGACCTTCAGTCTCAGCCGGAACCAGCGGATTGAAAAAATGGGTCTCGTATAAAAGACATCCATTTTTGCTGCTGAAAGGACCGTGCTTCACATGCGGCGGGCGGCAGGCGTAAGTCATCGGGCCGAAAGTCTCGCCGCCCACGGTCAGGTCGCCCGAAACCTGGAAGACTTCCTCCCAGTATTCATGCTCGAAAGGCATCGTGGTGAAGACGCCGGGCGCGAAGCGGAGCAAGCGGGTCCGGGTCCCGGCCCGCCTTTCCTCATCCAGCGAGCCGGACAGGATTTTCTCGGTGATGCCTTCAGGATAACCCGGAACTTGCTTCCACCCGGAGGCAAGATCAATTTTGAAGAATTCCTTGTGTTCTTTGAGCTCGCGCATGGGCAAAAAATGCCACGCCCGGCCCGGACTTGGAATTCAAAATTTCAAGCCGCCCGCTTAATTGTCTTCATCTTGTCCGGAACGGCGGTTAAAAAATGCCCCATGAGAACCGGAAAGGATTATCTAAAAAGCTTGAATGACGGCCGCGCCGTCGTGATCAACGGCGAGTGGGTCAAGGACGTGACGAAACATCCCGCCTTCTCAGGCGTCTGCCAGACGGTCGCCGGTCTTTACGATTTTATCGCCGGCAACCGCGAGGAAATGACCTTTGCGTCGCCGACGACCGGGAAGCCGGTTTCCCTGTGCCATCTCATTCCCCGTTCGATCGAGGACCTGCAACGGCGGCGCAAGGCACTCAGCCGGTCGGCGGAAAAAACGTTCGGTCTCCTGGGGCGCAACCCTGAACATGTCGCCAGCTTCATCACGGCGTTTGCCAGCGCCCCCGGACTGTTCGCCAAAAATGGCGCCCGCTACGGCGACAACGTCAAACGCTTCCACGAAAAAATCCGCGAGGAACACCTCTACGTCAGTTACACGATCATTCCGCCGCAGGTGGACCGCTCCAAAACCGCGCACGAACAATCCGAGTCCCACATCCCGGCCGGCGTTTTGAAGGAAACCAAGGACGGAATCATCATTCGCGGGGCGCAGATGCTGGGCACCGCTTCCGCCATTTCGGACTACCTGTTTTTGAGCTGCATCCATCCGCTGCGGCCCGGCGATGAGGACTACGCCATCTCGGTGGTCATGCCCATCAACACGCCCGGCCTGCGTCTTTATGCGCGCCGTGGTTATGCCGAAGGGCAGTCCAGTGTTTACGATTATCCCCTGTCCACCCGCTTCGATGAATCCGATTCGCTGGCCGTGTTTCGCGATGTCTTCGTGCCGTGGGAAAACGTCTTCGTGTATCGGGACGTGGCCTTGACCAGCGCCCAATGGTTCGACACGCCGGCCCATATCCTCGGCAACAGCCAGGCGCAGATTCGACTGGTCACGAAGGTCAAGTTCCTGGCCGGTTTGGCCCGGAAAATTTGCAGCACCAACGGCGTGGATAAAATCCCCCCGGTCGCCGGAGACCTGGGGGAACTGGCCTCGCTCGCGTCCGTGGTCGAAGGAATGGTGATTGCCGCCGAGGCGACCGCCGTCACCAATGCCAATGGCGTGGTCCATCCCAACCCGCGATTTCTCTACGGAGCGATGGGCCTGCAAGCGCAACTGTATCCCCGCATGATTCACCTGCTCCGCGAGCTGGCGGGCGGCGGCGTTTTGCAAGTCCCCTCTTCGGTGGGTGAACTGACGAACGAGGACATGGCGACGGACATTCGGCGCTATGTCCAATCCAACGGCGTGAAGGCGGAGGAACGGATCAAACTCTTCAAGCTGGCGTGGGACATGATCGGCTCGGAATTCGCGGGCCGCCACCAGCAATATGAGATGTTTTACGCGGGCGCTCCCTTTGTCGCCAAAAATTATGCCTTCCTGAATTATGGCTACCAGGAAGCCGTCGCGCTGGTGGACCGCTGCCTGGGCGAGTATGATCTCCAAACCCCGAACGGTATTCCCTAAAAGTCGTTTCATAAGGTGGGGCGAGACTCCGTCGAACTGTGTCGGGCGCGTATTAAATTGGCTCGACGGAGTCTCGCCCCACCGGGGTTGTCGTTATGAAAGCACTTCTAAGAAATTGGAGGAACTACCCTGACATCCCAATCTGAATCCTTGCTTGGAATTGTTGGCGGCCTATTATTCAAGACCATGAACCTTATCACCCGCGTCCCAGCAAAATGCTTATGAAAACCATCGGGAAGAAACTGGATTCGCCCCGGCCCGTTGATGCTGTCACGGATGAAGGCCAATCCGAAGCCTTCATTCCCTACCCCGATCTGGGCAAAAACCTCGAACGCGTCCCCATCCACGTGCGGCCCGAGGTGAGTTATTACATTTCCAGAATGTCCTTTTTACCCAACGCCATCAAACTCTACCTCCATGTCCCCTGGATCGCGGAGCATTTGTTCAAGCTCAACAACGCCCTCATGAGGGACGAAAGAAATTCCCTCAGCGAACACCTTAAATACCGCCTCTCGATGGTCGCCAGCCGCGCCAATGAGTGCAACTACTGCGCCACGCACCACGTGGCCACGCTCCAACGAAGATGGGGCTACGGCGATGACCAACTCCAGGAACTGGTGGACCTCAAGCCGGTGGATGAACGCGAACGCGTGGCGATGGAATTCATTCAAAAGGCCAGCCTCTACCCGGCGGGCGTCTCGGATGAGTTGCGCGCGGAATTGGCAAACCACTTCAGCCCCCAGGAAGTCATGGAAATTGTCCTCATCCTCGGATTTTGGAAAATGTACAACACCATGCACGACGCCATGAAGCTTCCTCTCGAAGATCCCGTCGCCGGTCTCGAAGCCTGGATGCCGCGAAAACCCCGGTCGGCTGCGCCGGCCAAATCGAAGAACCGTTGATCGAAGCGGGATGCGATTGGAGCGCGCGTGAAGGATCTGCAATCATTTCTGGCGGCGCACCGGGCGGAGCATTTGTACATCCAGAAGCCGGTGAAGCTCGAAGACGTGGGCGCGTTGACCGCGCAGTCCACGCAAACGATTGTCTTTGAAAAGCTCGTCGGCTATCCGGATTTCCGTCTGGTGGACCTGCTTTTTTTCAACCGCCAGGCACAGGCCCGGGTCCTCGGCTGCGATCCGAAGACGGTCCTGACTTCGCTTTTGGCAGTCCTCAAAAAAGGGCCCCGGCCATTGAAGGAGATCCAGCGCGCCCCGTGTCAGCAGCGTGTGTTCACCGGCGGGGACGTTGATCTGGGAATGCTCCCCATTGTCCGCCATACCGGGCTGGACCCTTACCCTTACACAACGAGCTTTGCAGTCCATCGCGATCCTGAAACCGGTCAATACAATCAAATGTTCCCTCGCTGCGGCGTGTTGGATCCGCGCGAAATGGTCGCGTCGTTTGTCACGCCCACCGCGAATCAAATCCTGGCCAAGCATCGCCAGGCCGGGACTAAAATGCCGCAATCGGTCGTCATCGGCACGCATCCGGCGTGGGAGCTGGCGGGTTGCTATTCCCATCCGCATCGAGGCTGGTGGGAAATGGAACTCTACGAAGCGATCACGGGGGAAGCGGGGGAAGTCGTGCGTTGCAAAACCAACGATCTAATCGTTCCCGCCGACGCCTCGATTGTGATCGAGGGCTTTCTCCATCCCACCCGCACGGCGCAGGACGGACCGTCTCCCGGTCCTACGATGCTGTTCACGCCCTACGCCGAGCAGCAACCCGTCTTTGAGGTGACGGCCATCACGATGCGCGAGCATCCCATTTATCGCAATCATCAGATGACGCCCTTCACGGATCATCAGGAGATGCCCCGCCTGTTTCATGAGGCGATCCTCTATGAGCGCCTCGAGGCCATGCGGCTGAAAGTCCATGATGTCCATTTCCCGCAAGGCGGCGGCGCGCTCACGGTGATCATCCAAATCGAACCCACGATGGATGGGCAGGTCACCGACGCGCTCCTCTCGGTGATGGGCGCCTCGTGGATGAACACCAAAATGGTCATCGCCGTGGACCCGGACATCAATATTTACGATCCGCGCGATGTGCAGTATGCGCTGGCGACACGGGTGGATCCGAGCCGCGACGTCATCATCGTCAACAACGCGCGCGGCTGGCCCTTCGACCCGTCCGCCCGGCCGGTGCTCGAGGCATCTCCCCAGGCGGCCCAAAGCCGTTTTCCGAGCGTGGTGGGCAAGTGGGGGATTGACGCGACCAAACCCGTGCCGTACCGGGCGGCTGAACGGAAAAATTTCGACCGGGCGTGGCCGTTGGGATGGAACAAAGTAAGCCTCCAGGATTATCTCGATTAGGAAAGGGACCATGAGTTTTGCCTACCTGGTAATCTATGAAGGCCAGCCCGAAGACCCAGAAGCCTTTTTGAAATATTACATCGCCCATCACCTCCCCATAGTCTGGACTTTCCCCAACATACGAAAAGTCGAAGTCGAGCGGGGCGTGGACGGAGGCGCCGTCTTCATGATCGCGCGATTTACATTCGATAATCTGGCTGACTTGAAAGCGGCCATCCATTCCCCGCAACGGGAAGCGGCGCGCCGGGACATGGCAAATTTTCCGCCGTTCACCGGCACCATCCACCGCCAAGCCGTGGAAATCCTGCCCCAGTCCCGTGGATAAAAACACCTCCGACCGGAAGGTCCACCTCTTCGAGCCTTTGGAATTGCGCTCCTTGCGCGCGCGAAATCGAATCATGATTTCGCCGATGTGCCAGTATAGCGCGCGCGACGGAATTCCTGATGACTGGCATTTTGTCCACCTGGGATCGCGAGCCGTCGGCGGGGCCGCCATTGTGATGGCCGAAGCCACCGCGGTCGAACCCGCCGGGCGCATTTCCCCGGGTGACCTGGGAATCTGGAACGAGGAACAGGAAAGG
>CAZIFU010000225.1:0-14662 GCA_964539075.1 uncultured Verrucomicrobiota bacterium
TATCAGCGTCAATCAGCGTTCATCAGCATCAATCAGCGGTTGAAAGGATTTTCGACACCTCACCCCAACCCTCTCCCCGATCGAGGCGGAGAGGGAGGGCGCGTTGGAATGTGTTCGGCGAGTCGCCGAACACGAAAGGCGAGGCGCCTGTGCTACCCTCCGGCAATTCCTTTCGCGTGATTCGCGTCCTTCGCAGTTCACCCCTTGCCCCGACAGGCTGGAATCGCTGTTCTACTTCGGCCACTCGCTCGCGCGATGCCACCAGTATTCGAGCCGCTTCAGATATTTGGCCGAATCCGGGTGTCCATTAACCATCGTCACCGCCGGTTCGGATCAAGCTGTTTCATTCTCCGTTGGAGTTAACAGAGAGATCAGGCCATGACCCGCTCGGGCGTAGTCACGCCCAAAGCGGCGGCTTTCGACAGCAGCGAATCCAGATGTTCCAGGCAGAAGCGCGACCAGGATTCGTAACCCGACACGTCTTTCAACGCTGCATCAAGCGGAATGAACTCTGGGCGCACGATGCCGCTGCGTCGGCCCGCGACCGCCTCGTCGGCAACCTGCACGACATGCACGACCCCGAAATGCACGCAACCAACATCGGTGCTGTCGTCATTGATGACCGCCACGGCTGCGTCCTTCACCGCTTCAAGGGCGACCTCTTCCATCAATTCGCGCCGCAGGCCGTCCTGATAGCCACGGTCTTTTGAAAAAAGTCCGTGGTCTTCCTCGGAAATGTGGCCTCCAATTCCGACCGAATACAAGCCGTGCAACCGGGTTTCCTGACCGCCTTTCCCGCGCTGATAACGCAATATCTTCCCATGACAGAGAATGAGCACGTAAGGGATGAGCTGTTTGTAGCGCCTGTCCTGTTCGGCGTCACTTCGGTTCAGGTAGAGCAGCTTTGAGGGGGCGGTGACAACGGGCAGGTATTTCTCGACGTCCAGGCTCAGACCTTGAAACACACCGAGTTCCTCGAACAGTTTCCGTTCAAAACAAAGCACTCTTTCTTCTGCGGCCATCGGTCGTTTGTCTTTCGTTGATGCGATTCTCAATCGTGATGTCGAACGCCCAACTGTGCGAGCAAAATGTGATCTTCTTGTTCACGCGTTATTCGGACGTTTATCGCTGAGGCGATGCGCCCGGCTTCCGCGCCAGTTCCGCCGTGCAGATTCGGTTCTTGATGCCCGCCGTGAATCGTCGGCGAGAAGGGCGCCTGACATCGTGGAACGTTTGAAAAAACTCCGCGCCGGGTGCGAGAAGTGATACAACCGCGGTATGGATCCATTCCTGCAAGCCGCGATTGACGAAGCCCGCCAAGGCCTGGCCCAAGGCGGCATTCCCATCGGCTCGGTGCTGGTGTGCGACGGAAAAATCATCGGACGCGGCCACAACCAACGGGTCCAACTTGGCAGCGTGATCCAGCACGCCGAGATGAATTGCCTGGAAAGCGCCGGACGTTTGCCGGCGTCGGTCTATCAGCGCTGCACGCTTTATTCCACGCTCTCCCCGTGCCTGATGTGCAGCGGCGCCGCGCTGCTTTACAAAATTCCCCGCATCATCGTCGGCGAAAACGTGACGTTCCAGGGTCCGGAGGACTATGTTCGCTCCCAAGGCGTGCAGGTGGAAGTGTTGCAAAACGCCGAATGCATCCAACTCCTGCGCGAGTTCATCACGGCGCATCCGGAGCTGTGGCACGAGGACATCGGCGTCTGACGCCGGCGCCCGCCAGACGCAAATGGGCGATCGCAAGTGATCGTGAGGAGTCACAAGGTGGGGCGAGACTCCGTCGAGCCAAGGACAGCTCACGCGGACACGGCTCGACGGAGTCTCGCCCCACCGGGGACGGGCTTATCGAACTATCTCTGACCGCCCCTTCGAATCGCAGGCAACGCAGGGCGGCCGGGCCGCAACCGGGGCGGTCTTGCTTTAACGCAGAGGACGCGGAGGACAGCGCAGAGGAACGCAGAGAAGAATTCCCTCTGCTGCCTCTGCGACAGCCTCTGCGCTCTCTGCGTTAAAAATCTTCTCAGAAAGCGACGAAGTGGGGATATAACACTGCGGAGGGTTGCATTCCTCAAACGTTTTGTTTAATCGTATCGCCGTGCCGCCGACTTCGCCCAGCCTGCTGCTCCTGATCCCTGCTTACAACGAGGAGCAGCGGATCGAACCGGTCTTGCGCGATTACGCCGAATATTTCCGCCGGCACTATCCCGGCAAATTCCAGATCGCCGTCGTGCTCAATGGCTGCACCGATGACACGCTCGGCGTGGTGCGCCGCGTGGCCCGGGACCATCCGTTCGTCGGCGCGCAGGAATTTGCCGAGCCGATCGGCAAGGGCGGCGCGCTCATCGAGGGCCTGCGCCTGGCGCCGCTGGCCGACTTGATCGGCTACGTGGACGCCGACGGCGCGACCGGCCCGGCGGCGTTTCACAAGCTGGTCAAGCGTTGCGAGGAGGCCGATTGCGTCATCGGCTCGCGCTGGCTGCCTGGCGCAGTGCTGCACCAGGCCCAATCCAACCGCCGCCAGTTCGCCAGCCGCATGTTCCACCGCATCGTGCAGTTGCTCTTCCGGATGAACATCCGCGACACCCAGTGTGGCGCGAAAATTTTGCGGCGCGCCGCCGCGGAAAGAATCCATCCCGAACTGCACATCGCCGACATGGCGTTCGACATCAATCTGCTGTTCGTCCTCAAGCGCGCGCGGCTGCGCGTGCTCGAAGTGCCCACCGAGTGGACCGACAAAATCGGCTCGAAAGTGACCCTGGGAAAAACGTCGCTGACGATGCTCCTTTCGGTGATCCGGCTGCGGCTGGTTTATTCGCCGTTCTACCGCTGGCTGCGGCCGCTGCGGCCGCTGGAAACGTGGATCTATAAAAAACTCGGGGCGCCTCAAGCCCGTTCGCGTTTGCCGCCAACGCCATGATGGGGAAACGATCCAAAAAAACTTGCCACCGGTTTGGAGTTCACGCTTCAGCGTGCTCTCGGACAAGCTAAAACTTGAACTCCAACGTGCCGGTTCTGGCTCAGGGCGATTGAATGCGTTCGAGAAAAACCGGGGTGGTTTCCCGGCTGCCGGCCGGTTTTAATTGCGTGAACAACCCGCGCCAGAAGCCCAGGCCGTAAAGCACGTGCGTCAGGATGATCAGCGGAACCACGCGCAGCAGCGAACCCGCCGAACGATTCCGCAACTTCGCCGCCTGCGCGCCCACCGCCAGTCCGTAGGGCAGCAGCGCCCACCACAGCCACACGCCCCACGAAAACAATCCGCTCAACCCTGCCGCCGCCAGCAGGTACGCGCAGAACAGCGGCGGGACGAAGTTCGGCAACGAGCGCAGCGTCGGGTGCCGCCGCACCTGCTCGGCGCGGCCCCGCCCGTAGGTCAGCAGCATTCTGGCGAACGACCGCAGGCTGCGCCGCGGCTGGCGGAAGACGACGAGCGCCGGGTCGTAGAGCAGTTTGCCGCCCTGTTTTTGCAGGTTGTCCATCAGCGCGTTTTCCTCGTTGGGATACAGCGCCTCGTCGAAACCGCCCAGCGCCAGCATCGACGCGCGGCGCGCCAGCAGATTGCACAGAATCAATTCCTTCTCGCTGGATTCGCGCAGTTGCCCCACGGCTTCGTAACGCGCGCGGCTCGGCCCGAACGCCAGCCAGCAGCCCATCACCTGCGCGAAGGCCTGCTCCAACGGCGGCGCTTCCGGCGGGCACAAGTTCGGTCCGCCGAGCATGACGACTTCCGGCCGGGCCAGATGCGGCGTCGCACGGCGCAAACTATCGGCGGGCGGCAACGAATCGTCGTCCAGAAAATAAATCCATTCGCCTTGCGCGACTTTGAGGGCGGCATTGCGCTGCACGGAGGGATGCGTGCCGCGCGCGATGACGATCTCCAGTTTCTCGCGCGGCCAGTCGAGCTGCTGCGCGGCGGCCCGCGCCTTCACATCGCTTTGCCCGGGCCGGGCGGCGATGACGACGGTGACGAGCGGCAGGGTTTCGCTCATGGCAACGATCGCAAAAAGCGGGCGAGCAATAACGCGGCGCGCTCCAGTTCCCGCAGCGAAATCCATTCGTCCGCCGTGTGCGCCTGGGCGATGTTCCCCGGCCCGAACACGACGCTTGGAATCCCGCCGTGCGCCAGCACGGAGGCGTCGCAGAAGAAATCCACGCCCGCGGGCCGGGTCTGCCCGAGGTTGCGGAGAAATTGCTGGACAAGCGGGAGCTTGGGATTTGTTTCCATCGGCAGGCAGGGATTGCCCTTGGAGTCGGCCAGCGTCGCGCGCAACCGGTGGCGGCGCAACAGCGCCTTGAGTTCGCGGCTGACGCCTGCCTCCGTCTCGCCGGGCAGGGTGCGCCGGTCGGCGAGCATCACACAGCGGTCCGGCACGATGTTGGCCTGCGTCCCGCCGTGCAGCGCGCCCACACTGATCGTCGCGGTGCCGAGCAACGGGTGGCGGCGACGGTGCAACGCGACGGCGTACCGGGTTTCCAGCAGATCAACCACACGGGCCATCTCGTGCACGGCATTTTTGCCCAGGTCCGGCCGCGCCCCGTGGGCGGCCTTGCCGCGCGTCTCGAACTTCAGCCAGAGGTCACCCTTGTGGGCCGTGACCGCGCGCAGACGCGTCGGCTCGCCAACGATGCCCAGGTCGGCTTGGAAACCGCTGCGCACCAGCGCGTGCGAACCGCACTGCGCGTTTTCCTCGTCCACCAGGCCGGCGAAAACGATTTCGGTCTGACCCGGCCGCGAGGAGGACTGCGCCAGGTCGCACAACGCGGTGAACATGGCCGCCACCGAGCCTTTGGTGTCGCATGATCCGCGGCCGGACAGGCAGCCTCCTTTTTTTCGCGGCGTGAACTGGCCCGCATCCGCCGCGTTCACGGTGTCCAGATGCGGCGCGAGCAAAATGCGCCGGCGAATCCTGCCCGCCGGCAGCAGACGGACCAGCACATTCGAACGATGCGGCAGCACTTTTTGGAATTCGACCTCGAGTCCGGCGCGCGCCGCCGTGGCCGCCAGGAATTCCGCCACGCGCCCTTCGCCGGCGTGCGCGTGGCGCGGCGGCAGAAAGGCCGGGTTCACGCTGGGCAGGGCGATGAGTTCACTGAGCAGCTTTTCGGTTTTGGTCATGCCGTTCGGGTGCGCACGGGACGGCAGAGCTTAGAAACTGGCGGAGAAGGTGTCGAGAGCCGAAGCGGTCAGTCCTGGCGCGAGATCGCATCTTCGATGGAAACAATGTGAAGGGGATTGAGGGTGTGAGAGATCTCCTTCTCGTCGATGACCACAACCACCTTGGACGCGAGTGCGATGAAATCGCGATGCGGCACGGTGAACTTCCGACCATCGGACAAGTGGAGGGTGAAGGGCCGAAAGCCGTTATGGAGGCGTTCTTTGATCTGATCCACTAACATACCGTGAAACTAACACTCGCAGATAACCCGCACAAGCCCCCTTGGCGGCGGTGTGAACGCTGCGCCCCGTTCCAGCGCCACGCCGCCGGTGCGTGAAAAAAAGTGTGGCCAATTGCAGCCGGATCATTATCCTCGCCCCTTACCGTAACTTTCAAAACTCCCAGCGCGTCTTATGAATGATTTTATGAAAACCCTCACTTGTTCTCTGGCTCTGTTTCTGTTCCTCGCCACCGCCCAGGCCACGGAAGTCGGCCTGCGGATTCGCTTCGGCCTCACCGACAAGGAATCCACCAAATGGGACGGCAGCGTGACCGTCCAGCCCGGCCGCGTCGCGAACCTCAGCGGCTGGCGCTTCGAGCAAGCTGACGCCGTCCAAGGCGCCAGTGCCTGGACGGCCTCGACGCATCCCGCCACCACCGTACGCCGCGCCAACCAACCCAAGAAAGCCAAAGCCAAGGCCGCCGCCACCGGCCCGCTCGCCGACAATGGCGTGGTCCTCAGCCTGGCAGACGTGACCGAAGATTCGCGCGTCGAAGTGAAGACCGCCAAAGGCAATTTCAGCTTCAAGCTCTCCGACGTGCCCTATGGCAAAGTCGTCGAGCAACTCGCTGGCGCGGCAGAAGTCGAGCGCGTGGCCACCGCCGAGCAACTGTCGGGTGAACGCACCGATGATGATTTCCCGGCCATCGCCACCGGAGCCGACGGCTCGGTTTATGTTGCCTACGTCAGTTACACGCCGGGCATTGACCGGGACGAACGCGGCCGCCAGTGGGACAAGGAACCCGCCGATCTTTCCTTCCTCAACAAGCCGTCGGGCGGCGACCAGCTTTGGCTGCGCGCGCTCCAGGGCGGCAAGTGGAGCGCGCCGCTCGCCGTCACTCCAGGCAAGGGCGACCTCTACAAATGCGCCGTGGCGGTGGACGGCCAGGGCAACGCCTGGCTTTTCTGGTCGGAACAAAAAAAGAACGGCAATTTCGACATCTGGGCGCGGTCGTTCAAAAACGGCAGGCTTTCCGATGCGCAGCAACTCACCAGCGCCAAGGGCAATGACATCTGTCCTGTCGCCGCGACCGATGCCAAAGGCCGCGTGTGGGTCGCCTGGCAGGGCGCGCGTAAAAATGTGTTTTGCATCCTGGCGCGCCACCAAAAAAATGGCGGCGGTTGGACGGAGGAAACCGAGGTCAGTTCGCAGAAAAGAAATTGCTGGTCCGCGGCGATTGCCACCACCGACACGGCTGGAGGGCGAGTTGCCATTGCCTGGGACACTTACGACAAGGGCGATTACGATGTCTGGGTGCGCGAGTTCGACGCCGCCGGCAAGGCCGACGCGCCCCGGCCCGCGGCCAATTCCGCGCTCTACGAAGCCCGTCCCTCCCTGACCTACGACCACGACGGCAGCCTGTGGATTGCCTGGGAGGAAAGTGGCGCGACCTGGGGCAAAGATTGGGGCGCGCTCGTGCTGGACAAAGGCATCCCGCTCTACGCCAGCCGGCAGATCGGACTGAGAGTTTTGCGCAATGGCCAATGGATGGAATCGTCCGGCGCGTTCACGCAGGCGCTGCCCGGCGGCCGTCCGCAGCGCGGCGTCCGCCGTCAGCGCGTGCCGGCCCTCGAACCGGAAAGCGAAACCCGCAAGGCCGCCGAGGAAGCCGAGACCGCCGCCAGCGTGGCCTACAACAATCTGGCGCGCATCGCCACCGACCGCGACGGGCGCATCTGGCTTTTTTGCCGCAGCCGTCAAAATGATTTCCGCAGCCCGCTCGGCTCGGTGTGGATGAACTACGCCACCTTCCTGGACGGCAAGCAATGGGTCGGCCCCATTTTGGTCCCGCATTCGGACAACCTGCTCTACAACGTGCCCGCTGTGGCGGCGGCGCCCGATGGCGGATTGATTTTCGCCCATTCGACGGACCACCGCCAGGACCGGCACGTCGTCCGGCGCGGTCAGGCCGGCAACGCGGCGTTGGGCGCGGACAAGGACCTGTTCGACAACGATGTCTATATCAGCCGCCTGGCCATGACCGGCAAACCGGCGGCGGCGGATTTGAAGGTGGCCGGCAAAACCGCGGCGGCACAGACCGCGCCCTCCGCCGCCACGACGAAGGAATTGGAAGACGTCGCCCGCTCGCGCGGCTACCGCGCAAATGTCGGCGGCAAAGACCTCCGCATCCTGCGCGGCGAATTCCATCGCCACACCGAAATCAGCGGCGACGGCGGCAACGACGGCCCGCTGGAAGACATGTGGCGCTACGCGATGGACGTCGCTTCGTTTGACTGGATCGGTTGCGGCGACCACGACAACGGCAACGGCCGCGAATACACCTGGTGGTTGACGCAGAAGACGACCGATGCGTTTCACCTGCCCGGCTCGTTCGACCCGATGTTCACCTACGAGCGCAGTGTGCGTTATCCCGAAGGCCATCGGAACATTGTCTTTGCCCAGCGCGGCGTCCGCACGCTGCCGCGCCTGCCGATCACGGGCCGCGATGAGCCGGGGCACGCGCCCGACACGCAGATGCTTTACAAATACCTCCACTTGTTCGACGGCGTGTGCGCCTCGCACACCAGCGCCACGGGGATGGGCACCGATTGGCGCGACAACGACCCGGTGGTCGAGCCGATGGTTGAAATTTACCAGGGCTGCCGGCAAAACTACGAGCGGCCCGGCGCGCCCCGCAGCCCATCGGCGGACGACGCCATCGGTGGCTGGGAGCCGAAGGGCTTCATCAACCTCGCGCTGTTGAAAGGCTACAAGTTCGCTTTCCAGTCGAGCAGCGACCATCGCTCGACCCATATCAGCTATTGCCTGGTCTATGCCGAGGACGCCACGCGCGAAGCCATCCACAAGGCAATGAAAGCCCGCCACGTTTACGGGGCCACGGACAACATCATCGCTGACGTGCGCTGCAAGGCCGGCGGCAAGGAACACATGCTGGGCGACGAGTTTTCCACCACCGAAGCCCCGACACTGAAAGTCCACCTGCACGGCACGGGGCCGTTCGCCAAGGTGGTCATCGTCAAGGACGATGAATACGTCCACAGCATTGAACCGAAAAAGGCGCAGGTGGATTTCACCTGGACCGATCCCAAGCCGAGCGCCGGCAAGACGAGCTATTACTACGTGCGCGGCGAGCAGGCCGACGGCGAACTGGTGTGGGCCTCGCCGATGTGGATCACCTATCAGCCGAAGAAGTAGGGTTCATCAGGCGCAAAAACTTGTCTGTTGTCAAAAATGCTGGTATTTTCCCAAGCATGAGCACGTTTGGCCAGATTTTGGAATCCAGCACCGCGTTGTCACTGGAGGAACAGGAAAGCCTGGTCGTCATTCTTCAGCGTCGGCTGGCCGAACATCGGCGGGCAAAATTAGTCGAAGCGGTATCCGCGGCGCGGCGTGAATTCAAGGCGGGTCGGTGCCGTCCCGCCTCTTCCAAGGCGATCCTCAAGAAAATACTCGCTTGAAGCGGTTGCTCTAGGACCGAAGCGCCCCCGCTTCAATTCTAATCACAGCGTGTCCCGTCTTGTTTGCTTCTGGTTGCTCGGCGTTATTGCGCTTTGCTCCAACACTTTTACCGCCGGTGCGCACAATCCCGACACCAGCTACACGCGGATCAAGCTCTCCGCGGAAGGCCTGGAGTTCAAGTTCACGTTCGACATCATCACGCTGTTGAAGATCGTGGACCTGGACGGGAACCGCGACCACCAGGTCACCCGGGAGGAGGTGCTGCAAAAGGCGCCCGCTATTTATGAGTTCCTGCGGCGGACGGTCACGCTGGAAGTGGATGGCGCGAAGGCGGATTTTGGCGAAACCGGGCCGGTGGCGATCTCCGAGAACCTCACGGTCGTTCCCGAAAAGGACTATCACCAGACGCTCGTCCACTTCGTATTCCGCAAGCCGCTGCCGAAACTGCCGGAGGAGTTCACGTTGATTTACGATTTCTTCGTCGAACTGGGCGACCGCCACACGAACCTCGCCGCCATCGAACACGGGACCCACCGCGAAGAGGAGATTGTGTTCACCCGGTTCGAGCCGGACTACACCTACTACACCGATGTCGAGTCTCCGCTGAGCGGACAGCTCGCGCAATTTCTGAAACTGGGCGTGGGGCATATTTTCCTGGGCTACGACCATATCCTGTTTCTGCTGGCGTTGATCGTGGTGAGCCGGCTCAAGGAATTGATCAAAATCATCACTGCCTTCACCGTGGCGCATACGATCACGCTGATCCTTGCCGCGCTGGAAGTCGTCAAGCTGCCACCGCGCCTGATCGAGACGGGCATCGCCGTCACCATCATGTATGTGGCGTTGGAAAATCTGTGGGCGAAAAAAACCAGCCACCGCTGGGTGTTGACGTTTTTCTTCGGCTTGGTGCACGGGTTTGGCTTCGCCAACGTGCTGCGCGAAATGGGCCTGCCGACGACCGGGCTGGTCCGCTCCCTGGTCTCGTTCAACGTGGGCGTCGAGCTGGGCCAGCTTGCCATCGTGCTGGCGGCGCTGCCGTTCTCGCTCTGGCTGGGGCGGCAACGATTTGGCGCGAAAGGGAAAAACGGACTGTCGGCCGTGATTTTTCTGTTCGGTCTGGCGTGGTTTGTCGAGCGCGCCTTCCGTCTGCAATTCATGCCGATCTAATGTGCTGTCCCTGATACTGCTTTACAGTCGCTTCGGCGAATTCAGCAACGGAGCGGCCCCTGACCCCTTCCACACTGCCATTGAATCAAGCCATGGACTGCGCGAAAACACCCCTCACCCTGACCCTCTCCCCTCATCGGATGAGGGGAGAGGGAATCTCCGGCTCGGTCCTTCCGGGCGCCAGTGCTGCGGCCACTGCCGTGCGGTTTCCCTCTCCCCTTCGGAAGGGGAGAGGGGCAGGGTGAGGGGTTGCTTTGAGGCGCTCGATTTCGCGTTGTCAATCTATTCGTGTGACACCACACCAGGGCACCCGGAACGCCTGCCTCTTTAAACCAGCCGCATCAGTTCGTCCACCTCGCGCGGCGCGGGGATGACCATCGTGCCCGTGCCCCAGCGCGTGGTCATTTTGCCGGTGACTTCACCGATTTTGGGCAGGCCTTTGTCATCGGCCAGTTTTTCCCGCCAGGATTTGCGTGGGCGCATGGGAACCTCTCTGTCAGTTGGATTTCACTTCGATGTTTGTGACTGCCGGAACCATTCCACAAAAAGCGGAATGCCTTTCTCGATCTTCACGCGCGGCCGGTAGCCGAGCGCAGCCTGCGCCTTCGAAATGTCCGCGCAGGTGATCGGCACGTCTCCCGGCTGGACGGGCTGGCGGTCAATGATTGCCTTTTTGCCGAGCGCCTTTTCGAGCAGTTCGATCAGGTAGCTCAACGGGACGGTCTGCGATTCGCCCAGGTTGAAAATGTCGAAGCCGAATTCCTTTTGCGTGCAGGCCATGACGCCGTCCACCGTGTCGCTGACGTGCGTGTAATCGCGCGCCGTGGAACCGTCGCCAAAAACGGGGATTGGTTTCCCGTCGCTGATCAGCCGGGCGAACTTGTGAATGGCCAGGTCGGGCCGCTGGCGCGGGCCATACACGGTGAAGAAACGCAGCGCGACGACATCCATGCCGTAAACATGGTGATACACGTGGCCCAGCGCTTCGCACGCGAGCTTGCTCGCGGCATACGGCGAGATGGCGCGGCAGATCGGGTCGCTCTCCGCAAACGGCACCTTCGCGTTGACGCCATAGACCGAGGAGGACGAGGCCAGGATGATTTTCTTTACGCCGGCGCACCGGGCCGCTTCGAACAGATTTACCGTGCCCTCCACGTTGACGCGCTGATACAGGGCCGGCTCCTGCAAGCTGGGCCGCACGCCCGCGCGCGCGGCCAGGTGGATGACCTGGTCGAATCCCGCCTGCGCGAAAACCGCATCAAGCGAAGCGCGTTCCGTGATGTCGCCCCGGATAAAAGTGAATGATCCGCCGGCGGCCTGAAGTTCGCGCAGGTTCTGCTCCTTGATGGCCGGCGCATAAAAAGGATTCAAATCGTCGAACGCCCAGACGCGCTGGCCGGCGTGGAGCAATCGCCCGCACACATGCGAGCCGATGAAACCGGCGCCGCCAGTGACCAGGAAGTTCATACGGCGACGCTAGCAAACGGAAAAGGAAGTTGTCGAGAGTCAAGGGCCGGGGGCATTCTGAAGCATCGGACAAACGGCCAGCCGGTGGGGCGAGACTCCGTCGAGCCAAGTCCGTCCGACAACGACACGGCTCGACGGAGTCTCGCCCCACCAGAACCGCGACACGTGATGCCTTGGGCTCTCGACCCGCAGCCCATTTTGAACTTTGAACTTTGAACTTTGAGCTGCAATATGCCGGCATGATGACCGAACCGTTGCTCCAGATTGATTTGCCCGGCGTGCGCAAAATCAAAAGTGGCAAGGTGCGCGAGATTTTTGATCTCGGCGACCGGCTGCTCTTTGTGGCCACCGACCGCATCTCGGCCTTCGATTGCGTCATGCCCAACGGCATTCCGCGCAAAGGCGAAGTGCTCACGCAGATTTCCCATTTCTGGTTCGACCAGACCGAAGCGATGGTGCCCAACCACCGGCTGGCCAGAGCGAACGATCCGTTGCCACCAAACCTCCAGCCTTTCGCCGACAAGCTGGCCCGCCGCAGCATGATCGTGAAGAAGGCCCGGCCGCTGGCCATCGAGTGCGTCGTGCGCGGTTATCTCGCCGGCTCCGGCTGGAAGGAATACCAGGCGCAGCAAACCGTCTGTGGCCTCAAGCTGCCCGCCGGGCTGGGTGAATCGGCAGAGTTGCCGGAGCCGATTTTTACGCCGGCCACCAAGGCCGAGTCCGGGCACGACGAAAACATTTCCTTCGACGCGGCCGCGAAGATCGCCGGCGCGGAAATCGCCGGGCAGGCGCGCGACTTGAGCCTGAAGATTTACAAATACGCCCGTGAACACGCCCGGCAATGCGGCATCCTCATCGCCGACACCAAGTTCGAGTTCGGCCTGTTCGACGGCAGGCTCATCCTGATCGATGAAGTGCTGACGCCGGACTCCTCGCGCTTCTGGCCGGCGGACCAATACCAGCCCGGCCGCGGCCAGCCGAGTTTCGACAAGCAATTCGTGCGTGACTACCTTGAGACGCTCGATTGGGACAAAACACCGCCCGGCCCGACGCTGCCTGCCGACATCGTGGCCAAGACGCAGGCGAAGTATCTGGAGGCGTATCAACGGCTGACAGGCAGGACGCTGTAGTTCCGGCGTGCGTTGTGCAGCGAACAGGGTAAATTTGCGCCGGCATGGAACTTCACGACCGTTATGCGTCTTACCGTAGTGACGAACCGGAGATCGTCGAACCGCCGCGATGCGGTCTGAGCGAACTCGCCCCTCCGGACGTGTTCGACCCGGTCATTGAGGCGTACAAAAAGGATGTGGACCGCACGCTGCTCATTGAGAGCCTCAAGTTGACGCCGGAACAACGGTCGCGAAGATTTCTCAGCTTCATGGAAATGGCCTGCGAATTGCGCCGGGCCGGCGAACATTTGCGGGTTGGACGAAACCCGAAGTCATGAGCGTCCCAGAAACCAAGTTCGACCAGATTCTCGAACTGTTGAATCGAGGAGGTGTGCGGTTCATCGTCATCGGCGGGTTGGCGGCGATGGCGCACGGAAACACCCGCGCGACTTATGATGTAGATGTCGTTTACGCTCGTGATCGTGAAAACATCGCGCGGCTGGCTGCTGTGCTCCGGCCGTTTCAGCCGTATTTGCGCGGCGCTCCACCAGGCCTGCCGTTTTCCTGGGACCAGAAGACGATCCGGATGGGTTTGAACTTCACGCTCACCACGACGCTTGGCGACCTGGACCTGCTCGGTGAAGTTGTCGGCGCCGGCAACTACGAGCAACTCCTGCCCCATTCAGAGGAATTGACGATGTTCGGAGTGAAATGCCGGTGTGCCACGCTGGAACGTCTCATTCAAATGAAACACGCCGCGGGCAGACCCAAAGATATGCTCATCCTCGCCGAGTTGCAGGCGTTGCTGGAAGAACGGCGCAAGCGCGGCGAGGGCGGTTCCATCTCCTGACGCATGCAAAATCTCGTCGAAGATTTTCTGCAATACCTCCGCCACGAGCGCGGGCAGTCCGGGTTCACGCAGAAAAACTACGCCGCCTCGCTGCAACGGTTCATCGCCTGGGCCGCGAAACAAAAACTGACGAACTGGAAAAACGTCGGGCTCCCCCATCTGCTGGCCTTCCTGCAGCACGAACGCGAGCGCGCGCTGGCCCACGAGCCAAAGGAGTCCACGCGCAAGTTGAGCATGGCCACGCTCTACGTCGAGATCGCCGCTCTGCGCGCCTTCTTCAGGTTCGCCGAGGGCGAACGGTTCCTGCCCGTGAACGTCGCCGAAAACCTTTCCCTGCCGCGTCGCTGGCTGCGTTTGCCCCGGGCGCTCAGCAGCGTGGAAATCAGCCAACTGCTCCAGCCGCTCGCAATGGAAACGCCCGATGCGCTCTGCGACCAGGCGATCCTGGAAGCCGCCTACGCCTCCGGCCTGCGTCTGGCCGAACTGCGGAACCTGCGCGTCGAACAACTTCACCTCGAAGCCGGTTTCCTCAACGTCATCGGCAAGGGCAACAAGGAGCGCGTGGTGCCCGTCGGCCGCAAAGCCGTCGAGGCGTTGGAACGATATTTGTCCGCCGGCCGACCCAAATTAGTGACGCCCAAATCGCCGGGCAACGTGTTCCTCACGCACCGGGGCAGGCCGTTTTCGCACGTGGGCCTGTGGTGGCGCATCAAGCGGCGCGCGCGGCTGGCCGGACTCACACGCAACTTCACGCCGCACATGCTGCGGCACAGCTTCGCCACGCACCTGCTGGAGCGCGGCGCCGACCTGCGGGTCATTCAGGAACTGCTTGGCCACGCGAGCATCGCCACCACGCAGGTCTATACGCACGTCACCGGCCAGCGCCTGCGTGAGGTGCACCGGAAGTTCCATCCACGCGGTTGACGAGTCTGGAGTCCAGGCTTCAACCGTAACGATGCTGTTGAACACGCCCCTCCCCCCGGCCCCACTGCCATTTAGTTAAGCGATGAAATATTTGCAGAACACCCCTCACCTTGATCCTCTCCTCATCGGATGAGGGGAAATCCGGCGGGGTCCGTCAAGCGCACCCCGGTCTGCGTCTGCGAACGCAGCGCGCGCATTCCTCTCCCCTTCGGAAGGGGAGAGGATCAAGGTGAGGGGTTGCTCCGGAAATTTTTTGTCTTCTTAACTAAATGGAAGTGC
>CAZIFU010000226.1:0-2638 GCA_964539075.1 uncultured Verrucomicrobiota bacterium
CCTTCATTTCTTATTTCAACGGCAGTGCCCCCGGCCCTCTCCCCGCTCGTTCCTCGCGAGGAGAGGGAGAAAATCTCGGTGGCAGTGTCAAGATGCGCTCTCTCGGAGTTTTTCGGATTGAACGCGTCCGCCTTGGCCTGAGCCGCGGTGACTGATCACGTCCGACTCCGGGCCGGCGGTCGAGCGATCAGTTCTCCTCACTCCGTTGGAAATTCGTGCTAATCGTTCTTCGACAGAAATTTTCGCTTGCGTTTTCGGGACTAAATTGATGATGCAGCCGCGCTTCCCAAAGAAATAAAACAGGCAGGGCGGACCAGTCTTGTGACTTGACTGATAGAAAATTGCTTTTTTCTCGCTCCGCGGTTCACGGAGAATTGCTTTTCCATCAGGTTCATTTTCCGCGACTTTGCAGTGCTATCTCCCAACATCGTCGCGTCCTGCGAAGATTTTGGAGCGCGGCTGTCCCAGCCGCAGCACTGCCGATCCTTGTGGATGTGCCAAACGCTTGGATGCCCTGGATGCAGTCGTGGCTGCCGCGGCTGGGACAGCCGCGCTCCGTTTTGGTTGCGGCTTCGCCCATACGCGTCAAGGCAAGCGTTGTAAGTTGTTGATTCAAAATAAAATATATTAACGATATTTCTGGCTCCTTGGAGGCGTTTCTGTTTTCTATCTTCGGAATGACGCTCGTTCCAAAAAATCCAAACGGTCCAAACCATCTCGACATTCCAAACCGTCGCGTTCGCACCCAAAGCAAGTGCGACGAAAAACTTCCGCGCCCGACCTCGACTTGGGAGCGCACCTCGAGGCGCTGCTCAAAAAAATTCCCCTGCCGACACTGGCGCGGCAAACCGGCTGGCGGCAGCGCGCCTCGGAAAAGATCACCCCTTTGAAGCTGGTCACTGCGGCGCTGCTGCTCATCAGCCAGCCGCAGCTTTCTTTGACTGTGCTGGCCGTGCTCTTGGGCTTGCTGGGGCGACAAACCGTTTCCAAACAAGCGGTCGCGCAACGCCTGACGGCGGCGACCGCCCTGTTCCTGAAGGAAGCGCTCGGCGCCGCCTTGAGTTTGTGTCTGTCCTCGGCCAAGGCGGCCAGGGCTTTACCCCAGAAGTTCGCCTGGCCTTTCGCTCGCATTCTGGTGCAGGACAGCACCACGATCAAACTCAACGAGAAACTGGCCGACGTTTATCCCGGCGGGGCCAATCAACACGGCCAGACCCCGGGCGTGTTGCGGTTGCAAGCCATCTTCGATCTGTTATCGCAGCGGTGGGTGAGCTTTGCCTTGAGTCCTTACGTGCATAACGATCAAAAGGCCAGCCCCGACGTGTTGCCTCACGTTCAAAAAAATGATCTGGTCCTGCGGGATCTGGGCTATTTTGCCATCCGGGTGCTCGCCCAAATCGTTCAGCGCGGCGCCTTTTTTCTGAGCCGTTTTTATTTTCGCACGGCGGTCTTTGACCTCAAGGGCCAGCCGATCCATTTGCTCGCGTTGCTCCGCCAGAAGGGGAATGTGGATCAATGGGTGCGCCTGGGCCAGAAGGAAAAAATGCGGGTGCGGCTGGTGGCCTTCCGCGCCCCGGCGCGCGTGGCCAACGAGCGCCGCCGCAAGGCGCGGGCGCACTTGCAAAACCGCTGCCAGTTGTCCAAGGAATATTTGGAGTTGCAGAACTGGACGCTCTTTCTGACCAATGTTCCGGTCGAGGTCTTATCGGCCCGGCAAGTCATGGAACTGTATGGGCAGCGCTGGCAGATCGAAATTATTTTCAAGGGCTGGAAGAGTCATTTTCAGCTCGAAGCGGTTTCCTGCACCACAACGGCCGCACTGCTGGAGGTGGCGATTTACGGCAAGCTGCTTTTCATCACCCTGACTCACCCACTGACCGCGCCGCAGTTCCGCGCGGCGGCGGCGGAAGGCGAGGTTCGTCACTACAGTCGGCTGCGAGTCAACCTGCTGACCCGCCAGTGTCTGGTGAGCGTGGTCTTGGAGCATTGGGGCATCGACGTCGCCGACGGCTTGGCCAGACAACTGCATTACCACGGCCGTTATGAAAAACGTAAACGCCGAAATATTGTGCAAAAATTCTTCGCCTTAGCTTGACGCGTATGGCCAGGGCCGCGCCGTCCCATCCCAGTGCGTCCAGTTCCTCCCGGAGAATGCGCCGCGCCTTTTCCTCCAGCCACTCACGGCGCACGTCCGCACGCTGATGTTCGCCCGCCCCCGCACGAACGCGTTCCAGCAGTTCCTGCCGAAACGTTTCAGCGCCCAGACACCAGCCGCGCCGGATGCCCTTGAATTCCTCGCCGTCCTCCTGGGCACGGCGCGTTTCAAGGTATTGCTCCAATTGCTCACGCCCGGCGGCACTGGCTTTGGGAATGCCCTGTGCGCCCAGCAACCGATCCACGCGCAGCCAGCGCGGGCGTTGCTCCGGGGACTTCAAATTGTCCGGCCAACTGCTCCAGACGAAGTCGTGTAACTTTTGTTCGGGTGGCAGCAGTTTGGCGCGCAGAGCTGCCGGTGGCATACAGCACGACCTCGCCGACGCCCGCGCCGACGGCGTCGACGGCGACCACGTAGTCGCTGGTCTCGCCGCCGTCGACGTCGATGCGCCGGACGACGAGGAGCTTCAGGCCGTCGAGCGAG
>CAZIFU010000227.1:0-1676 GCA_964539075.1 uncultured Verrucomicrobiota bacterium
GAGTACAGCAATAATGAGTGGTACGAAGGCCAGATTACCCTGCCGGGCCTGGCGGCGAAGCTGCCGGACTTCGAACTGATCCGGCGCTACCAGGCGGATGTCTTGTTCAGGAACAGGCGCCACGGCTGAGCGGAATTGCGACGTTGCCCCGCCTGCTCAGCCACGCTTGTGCGCAATGACGTTGAGGCTGATGGGGATGCCCTTGACGTGGATATTGCTCATGTCGTCGAACAAGCCAAAGCCCGCAACTCGCTCCCTCGACACGAAGCCCGCATTGGCCAGATAGCCCGACAGGATATCGTCGGCCAGGCCAACCAGGTGGTAGTCGTACTGGTCGAGGTGGCCACCGAAGATCATGTTCATGACCAGGAATCGGTCATGGAGATCGAGGCGTTTGTCCCCGAACAGGGAGCACAGGATGTCCAGGTCCGGGACGCTGAGCCGGAGCTGGCCCCCCGGCACAAGAACCCGGTGCCACTCCACCAGCACGGCCGGGAGCGCGTCCCGGAAGTCGAAGTGCTCAAGGACGTGGGAGGCATAGATCTCGGTGAAGGCGCCATCGGCAAAACGCGACAGATCGCGGGCGTCACCCAGGTGATCGACGTGCTCGCCCGGAAGCACGTTGAGCACCTCCCAGCCCGGCGTGCGGACCTGGCCACCGATGTGCAAGCGCCGTTGGCCTGAGGGAGCAACCGCACTGGCGGGCGGGGTG
Source organism: uncultured Verrucomicrobiota bacterium (assembly GCA_964539075.1). GTDB lineage: Bacteria > Verrucomicrobiota > Verrucomicrobiia > Limisphaerales > CAZIFU01 > CAZIFU01. The sequence continues at coordinate 713 of CAZIFU010000227.1, forward strand.
ACCATGAACCATCTCCTTTATCCGGAGATTATTACAACACAGGGCAGCAGGCCCCGGCCCGTCCCGATATCATTGTCCCCAATTCATTGTCCTTGGGCTTCCTGACTACCACCTGACGCCCGGAGTGTGTCCATGCTCTACGCTGACAAGACCTACGGAATCTCCAACAGCAACCAAAGCATCGGCAACACCGTCATGTGGTCGCACCTACCCGAGAATTATTTCAAGCGCTACGGCCGGAAACTTGTCGATCTCGACCGCAGCTGGGTGTTTGACCACAACCCCTACGTGGAGCGCGCCCCTGCGCCGGGCCAGCAAGCCCCTCTGGTCAACAAGATCGACCTGTCCGCCGTCGATGTTCACGACGATCTGTACTGGCAGCTCTACGGGCGCAGCCTCCCGGTGGCCCTCTCCCGTCCGGACGAGGAGTGCGTGCGCTTCGGCTTCGGCCAGGTGGCGCTCCGCCATCCCCGCCTGTACCGTTACGAGGACGCGAAGACGCAGCATCGCAAGGTCGTTCTCCACGTCTACTCCGACCGGGACGACTACGCGCTCCCGCCCTACGAGAATGCCCGGCGTCAGATCCCAGGCCACGTCCTCGATCAGATTTTGACCCGCTACGCGGGCTGGGAGATCCATCAGGTTGGCGGCGCCGGCGATCCGAAGGTGGACGGCTGTATCGACAAGCGCGGGCTCCCCATCTGGGACACGGTGCGGGAGATTGCCGACGCCGCCCTCTTCATCGGCATCGACAGCGGCCCGATGAACCTTGCGGCCTGTTACCCCCGGATCCCGAGAAAGATCGTGCTCACCCAGTTCGATCAGGACTATCTGCGAACCTCCTTCTGTCCCATGAACGCCCGCTTCAAGAACCACCAGTGGCTGGACTGGAGTTCCGTCTACTTCAACTGCTCCAGCGAGGACGCGGGTGTCACGTACTCCTACACCAAGATCTGATCAGCCA
>CAZIFU010000228.1:0-3024 GCA_964539075.1 uncultured Verrucomicrobiota bacterium
GCGTGTGGCACTCTCCTTCATGTGCCGCGCAAGATTCGCCAGCTCGTTTCCGATTTGGAAAGAGCCGGCTTCGTCCGGGTGCAGGGCGGCAAGGGCAGTCATCGAAAATTTGTCCACTCCAAGTTTCCCGGCTTTGTCCTGGTCTCCGGACACGATGGCGACGATGCGCAGCACTATCACGAGAAACACGTCAGGAACGCCTTGAGAAAGATACAGTCATGAAAACTCCCGACCGGTACCTGTCCTTTGTCCAATGGAGCAAGGCTGACCGCGCTTACGTCGGCTACTGCCCGGATCTCTTTCCGGCGGGCGGCGTCTGCCACGGCGTGACCGCGGTCGGGGCTTTCAAACGCCTGTGCGACATCGTGGAAGACACTGTTGCCACTGCGGAGGCGAAAGGGTTGAAACTGCCGCCGCCCCGGACACGTCCCATGCGCGAAGTGGAATTGGCCGCCTGAGCTACTCCCGGCTGCTGGTTGCTGTCGTGAGCGGATTTCCTCAGCTCGCGGCCATCGAAGGAAATCATGTCCGTTAATTGCTTCAACGAATCCGTCCGTCGTGCGATGTTACTATTATTGCTCCTGTGGTCGCCGCATCTCGATGCGCAGCCGGTAAACTTCCAAGTGCTGCATGTCTATGGAGCGACAACGAACGACTCCGCATCTATCTCGCACACGACGGTTCCCATCGAAGCAACCGACGGAAAGCTGTATGGTGGTTTCACGTCCTACCTCGGCTCGTATCCGAATTCTACCAATCAGACATTCGTCTTCCGGATGAACTCGGACGGGAGCGAATTCACTATCCTGAAGCAGGTGGGAGTAACGACGACGGACGCCCAGGATCTCGGCGAGCCGTTGATTGAAGGAAGCGACGGCTGGCTCTACGGCTCGACTTATTTTGGTGGTACATCCAACGCCGGCACAGTTTTCCGTTTGCAAAAGGATGGAGGCGATTATGCGGTGTTGCACAGCTTCAACGGCGGTTCCACAGATGGAAGCACACCGTGGGGAATCATCGAAGCCAGTGATGGAATGCTCTACGGCGTGACCTATCTCGGCGGCGTGGCAAGCAATGGTGTGATCTATCGAATCAGCCGGGACGGCGCAACCTTTCAGAAACTGCGCGACCTCGGTTCGACCAACGGCGAACCGGTTGGGCCCTGCACGCGCCTGCTCGAAGCCAGCGATGGCGCGCTCTACGGATGCACGGCCGGCATCGCTGGCACCAATGCGGGAGGCATCTACAGGCTCAACAAGGAGGGCACGGGTTTGCAAGTGTTGCGAATCTTCAATTGGCCGACGGAAGGCGGTGGCAGCCCAGGCGCGCTCGTCGAAGGTCAGGACGGCACGTTATTTGGCGTATCCGATGGCGTCAGCAATGCTTTTAGCGCCGTTTTCAGGGTGGACAAGTCGGGTTCCAACTTGGCACTGCTCGCGACATTTACGAATTCTGGCGCAATAAGTGGAGGAACGTACGGATGGCGATTGGCGCTCGGGCCGGACGGCTATCTATATGGCAACACCGGCGGCTCTTTCCCCGACCCCCAGGCGGCTTTGTGTTCCGCGTTAAACAGGATGGAACCGAGTTTCAAATCGTCAAACAGTTCCCGTGTTCAACCAACGATTGCATGGGCGGTGAAGACAAGGTGACGATTGGCCGCAGCGGACAGGTCTATGGAACTTTCTCCAGTATGAGCGGAACGAACGCCATCTTTGCGCTCTCCTACTCAAACGCCCCTTCGATTTACTTCAACCCCGTGAGTCGCAGCACGCTTCCGGGGCGCGCCGAACGATTCGAACCTGCGATTTCTCTCACCGGTCCGCATCAATTCCAATGGTTCTTCAACGACTCACCGGTCGCTGGGGCAACCAACGCGACTTTCTCACTTGCCTCCGCCAGCCTGGCTGACACCGGCAATTACTCGATTGTGGTGAGCAACGCACTCGGCAGCGCCACCACCGCGCCTGCGGCCCTCTGGTTCTTTCAACAGGAGGCAGCCACAACCCTGTCGCTTTACGCGCCCACCAGCCGGACTTTCCAACTTCAGTTCACCACCAACCTCGCCTCGAACATCATGTGGACGACACTCACAAACGTCACGCTGACCACCAGCCCGTTCATCTTCACCGACGACTCGGCCACCAACGACCCGGCGCGATTCTATCGTTCGGCGTTACTTCCTTAGAAGCGGTTTAACAATGCCAACCTCGGTGGGGCGAGACTCTGTCGAGCCAATTAAATCCGCGCGCGACACGGCTCGACGGAGTCTCGCCGGTGTAGCGGGGCTTGGTTTGCGTCCACGCTTTGAGGCGCTTCCGCGATCCGCCCCTCATGGGGCGAACATTTCGGCGAGAACCTGCAAAACATTGCCGGCCTCCTCGTCGGCAAGCTTTCCGAGCCTGCGAACCAAGCGGGCCTTGTCCATCACCCGAAGTTGATCCAACGCGACCTGACCTCGCACACCGCCGAAGGTGCAGGACACCCGCGAGGGAACGGTGATGCCGCGACTGGTCATTGGAGCGATGAGGACGGTTCGAAGCGCCCGGTTCATTTCATCCGGGCTGACGATGACGCCGGGGCGCGTCTTCGTCATTTCAGCGCCGACCGTTGGGTCAAGATTCACCAGCCAGACTTCGAAGCGATTCATTTCACCACTGCCATTCCTTGGCGTCCCATGTGCCCGGGGTCTCGCGGAACGCCTGCAACTCCTGGGCGTCGCGATCTACTTCCGCCGCCTCAACCTGTCTGAAGGCCTCGTCCCAACCCGCGCGCGCTTTCGAACCGACGGGTCGGACAACCAGTGCATCATGGTCGAGACTCACGTCCACGGCTTTGCCAACGGGAAACCCGGCTGCAAGCTCAGTCGAAATCGGAACCGCGAGGATGTCCCCAACGTTGATCGTCCTGGTGCGCATGCCTGAAGAGTAGCGGTTCAGCGGTATTTTGCCAGTCGTTGTTCACAAATTCGCATCCGTCACTGCGCCGAGGTGGGCGCTGTTGACGAGGTGCGCATACTTGGCG
>CAZIFU010000229.1:0-19933 GCA_964539075.1 uncultured Verrucomicrobiota bacterium
GAACCGCGCGCCGTCAAACGGCGGCCCAAACCCTACCCGTTGCTCAACCAACCCCGGCGGCGGTTCGTGGAAATCTCCCACCGCAGCCGTTACTGGAAAGGACGCCCTCGCAATTATCGAGGGCTTAACTAAGGGCCATTCGTGTCGGTTCCGATATGGACGATCCGCGGTGCACGTCTTCACCAAGACCAGACGGCAACCAATAGGAAGGCGGATACCTCCTATTTCAAGAACGATACCGGAGCAGCTTCATGTTACTGACCTGCCCTGCCGCAATGGGGAGGAGTTTTCACTTATCATTCCGAACGGTTCAACCCACGGGCCACCACACATCCAGGGCTGTCCAGGTCAACCACGGCCAGACGCAAATCAGGCGCGCCAACGAGTTCGAGGCGTTTCCAACCACCAATACGCAGGTCCAGGCGCGCGGGTGCCTGACGCTCATGCCTTGCGTGTGGGAGTGGGTGCCGTTCACAGGCTTCGTCGAACGGCTTGGCAGATCAGGACACTCGCTTGGCTGGCCACGCTCACTCCCCGGCACCCACTCCCACACGCAGGCACCGGGCCGCCATCTTCTTAGGTCGGACGTCACTGTCGGCGGCCCTTTCGCTACATCGCGCGCCCGATGGACGGTTAGACACGTTCGAACGTCACAGCGCATTGCTGCGTCAAACGTACAAAGCCGGCGATGCTCGAACGCATTAACGCTTCAACGTTCTGACGCATCACGTTAACCTCCGCCCATGCCAACTGACTTCGACGTGATCGTCGTGGGATTGGGAGCGATGGGCAGCGCGGCGGCGTATCATCTGGCGCGGGTCGGGCACCGCGTGTTGGGGTTGGACCGCTACACGCCGCCCCATGAGTTTGGTTCCTCGCACGGACAGACGCGCATTATTCGCGAAGCCTACTTCGAACATCCGCTCTACGTGCCGCTGGTCCAACGGGCCTATGAGCTGTGGGCGGAAATGGAAAAGGAATCGGGCCGTCCCCTGTTCCGTCAAACCGGCGGCTTGATGATCGGCCCGCCCGACGGCGTGATTGTTCCGGGCGCGCGGCGCAGCGCCACGGAACACCGCCTGCCGCATGAAGTGCTTTCTGCCGAGGAAACCCGCCGCCGGTTTCCCGCGCTCCGGCCGGCGGACAGCATGGTGGCCGTCTGGGAACCGCGCGCGGGCGTTCTTTACCCGGAGTCGTGCATCGAGGCTCACTTGCAACTGGCCCGCCGGCAAGGGGCGGAACTCCGATTTGGCGAAACGGTCTTGCGCTGGCAGGCCGAGGGGGAGGGCGTGCGGATTGTCACTGCGCAAAACGAATTCAGAGCGGACCGTTTGATTTTGACCGCCGGCGCCTGGATTCAATCGCTGCTGCCGGATTTTGATTTTCCGTTTCACGTCGAGCGGCAGGTTCTTTTTTGGTTCGAGCCGGCAGGCAACCGGGAAGCGTTTCAACCGGAACGTTGTCCCATTCACATCTGGGAACATGAACCGGGCCGTTTCTTCTACGGCTTTCCCGACCTCGGTCACGGCGTGAAGGTCGCGCGCCATCACGAGGGCGAACCGGCCCGGCCCGAGGCGCCGCGCCGCGAGGTCGCCCCCGAGGAAGTGGACGGGATGCGGGGGTTGCTCGAGCGCTTTTTGCCGGGGGCCGCCGGGCCGTTGCGGGCAGCCAGCGTCTGCATGTACACGAACACGCCGGACGAACATTTCTTCATTGATTGGCACCCGGCGCATCCGCAGGTCCTGATCGCCAGCCCGTGCAGCGGCCACGGCTTCAAGTTTTCCAGCGTCATCGGCGAAGTGCTTTGCGAACTCATCACGACCGGTCGTTCGCACTTTGACTTGAGCTTGTTTCGCTGGCGAACATTTTAATCGCAGATTTGCTCCGCTCGGCTGTTTGATCCGAAACGGTGGGCCGAGAGGGTTTGATTGGCCCTCCTCGGTGGGGCGAGACTCCGTCGAGCCGTGTCGGTGTCGGATGGACTCGGCTCGACGGAGTCTCGCCCCACCGAGAGACCTTTCTCCCGTCGCCTTGGATGGCACTCGAGGGCTCATGTCGTCTCGACAACGCCGGGGTTCTTGCCTATCGTGACGCCGATGTCTTCCGCTGCCACAACCGCGCTCACGCCCAAAATGGTGAACGAACTCCGCGCCATCGTCGGCGAAGAAGGCTTGCTGGCTGAGCCGGACGAACTGGCCGTCTATGAGTGCGACGCCTACACCCTCGAAAAAAATCTCCCCACCGTCGTCGTGTTGCCGCGCACCACGGACGAAGTGGTTGCCCTGGTCAAACTTTGCGCGGCGGAGAAAATCCCGTTCATCCCGCGCGGCGCGGGCACCAGCTTGAGCGGCGCGGTGCTGGCAGTGGGCGGCGGCGTGATGATCGCGCTCACCCGGATGAACAAGGTTTTGTCGGTTGATTTCGCGAACCGGCGGGCATTGGTGGAAGCCGGCTGCGTCAATGCGTGGGTCACCAACGCCGTGAAGTCGTGCGGCCTGCTCTTCGCGCCCGATCCTTCAAGCCAGCCGGCGTGCACCATCGGCGGCAACGTGGCCACCAACTCCGGCGGACCGCACACGCTCAAATACGGCGTCACCACCAACCACGTCCTCGGCTTCGAAATGGTCCTGCCCGACGGCGAACTGGTGTGGTTGGGTGTGACACCGGAAGGCGGCGAGGAGGTGGACGGCTACGATTTGCGCGGCGCAGTGATCGGCAGCGAAGGGATGTTCGGCATCGTCACGCGCGTGCTGGTGCGGCTCATCCGCGCGCCGCAGGTTTACAAAACCATGCTCGGCGTGTATGAAAACGTGGACGACGCCAGCCAGACCGTCAGCGACATCATCGCGGCGGGCATCGTCCCCGGCGCGCTGGAAATGATGGACCAGCTCATCACGCAGGCCGTCGAGGCGGCGTATCATTTCGGCTTCCCGCTGGACGCCGGCGCGGTGCTCATTGTGGAACTCGACGGGCTGGCCGCCGGCCTGGAGCGGCAGGCGGAGCGCGTCATTGAAATTTGCAAAAGAAATCGCGCGCGCGAAGTCAGAGTGGCCAAGACCGAAGACGAGCGCGCCTTGCTCTGGAAATGCCGCAAGCGGGCCTTTGGCGCGATTGGCCGGTTGAGTCCGAATTTTCTCACCCAGGACGGCGTGGTGCCGCGTTCGAAGCTGCCGGAAATCATGCGCTTCATCCGCGCGACGAGCGAGAAATACGGCCTGCGCATCCCGAACGTCTTCCACGCCGGCGACGGCAACATCCATCCGCTCATTCTCTACGATGAACGCGAGGCCGACCAGGTGCGCCGCGCGCTCGCTGCCGGCCACGACATCCTGGAGAAGTGCATCGAACTGGGCGGCAGCGTGACGGGCGAGCATGGCATCGGTGTGGAGAAGATTGATTTCATGGAAAAGCAGTTCACGAAGGATGACCTCGACGCGATGCGCGCGTTGCGACGGGTGTTCGATCCGGAGGGGCGCTGCAATCCGCACAAGATGTTTCCCGGCTCGAAACGCTGCGCGGATTTTGCGCCGAAGAAGCAGATTGCGGCGTAGCTCCTTGCAACACCCCATATCGAGCGAGCGCCGCAAGTCCCATGCAAATCAGGGCGGCGTGAAACTCAGGCCGCCGACGGGAAAACTGGCTTCGCTGACCTGTCAGCTGAAACAGAAACTGGGGCAATGCCATTTCCCCGCGTCAAGATTCCATTTCCAAAACCACAAGGTTCATGTTGCCTGGTCGCACCCGCAACAGAACGATCTGCTTATCCGCCCGCACAGTGTAAAAGATCAGCCAGCGTGGAAATTGCTTGATTCGCCATGAACGGATGCCGGCAGGTTTCATGTCCGTGCGCTCCCTGCCGACGAACGGGTGTTGCTGGAGAAAGCGGATCGTTTTCTTTAGCGCCTGATACCAACGTTCGGCCACTTCCGCGCCGGCCTTCTGGTTCAGCCAGGTCAATTCCTCGGCCAGGTCGAGCAGGAAACGCGGACGTTTGCCGGCCGCGATCATGCCGCCTTGCGTTTCAAAATCCGGTCACGAATCGCGTCCATTTCCTTTTCAGTCAACGGCGATTCCGGCCCGCTGGCGAGAGCCTCGTCCACCCAGCGTTGATCTCTTTTGGTGTTCAGCGCCGCGTCAATTTCAAACGTCCGCTCCAGCCGGGCCAGTGCTTCCTGCGTCACGGAACGGAAATTGGCCGCCGCCTCGTTTTCCAACTGCGCGCGCAGGTCTTCGGGAATGTCTTTCAAGGTGATGCTTGCCATCTCGAAAATCGTAACAGCACCGGAACGGTTTGCAAGGCCCGCCTCGCCATGGGCGAACAACTGGCTCAGATGCGTTGGCGACAATTTCAATTGGCTGACCCAGGAGTGACCATTTATCAAACCTTTCACAAAGACTCAGTAGAGTAACTTCCCAAGCATTAAAGCGCATGCTGTAGGTCGCCCTGAGAAGATCGATTATCGAGATTGAATTTGGTTCAAATATTCGCCGGTCTGGTGCATCTTGACTGCGTATGCAATTTCTACCGCGCTGGCTCGCAGTGGTGTTTCTGGCCGGGAACTTGTCTCCCGTCCAGGCGGCCTTCAAAACCGAGGCGCGCCTGGTCCTCTCGGCGGAGGCGGCACGGCCCGGCGACACGGTGCTGGCGGGCGTCCAACTGCGCATGGCCCCGCGCTGGCACACGTATTGGAAGAATCCCGGCGAGTCGGGCATGGCGACCCAGATCAAATGGCAGCTCCCCGCCGGCGTCACCGCAGGCGAAATCCTGTGGCCCATTCCCGAAAAAGTCGTCACCGGCGGACTGACGACCTACGCGTACCACGACGAGGCCGTCCTGCTGGTTCTGCTCATCGTGGCGAAAGACGCGCCGGCGGGGAGGTTCGACCTGTCGGCCAAAGTTTCCTGGCTCGAATGCGAGGAGGTTTGTGTGCCGGGCAGCGCCGAATTGAAAGCCACGCTCGTCATCGGCAACGAAATCAAACCTTCATCGCAAACAAAGTCGTTCGAAACGTGGCGAACCAGATTGCCCAGGACCGGCGCTGGATTTGACGCCGCGGCGCGCTGGGAAAAGGATTTGAGCGCCGACTCGCGTTCATTCAGTGTTGAGTTGCCGGCGGGCGGTGATTTTGCCGGGGCCGATTTCTTTCCCTTCGCCAGCGAGAATTTTGAAGTGCTTCCTGCGACGGAAAAAGTCGCCGCGGGCGAGGGCCGGCTGGCGATTCGCAAGGTGGTCAAAAAAATGGAGGGCAACTGGCCCGACCAACTGGCCGGCCTGCTGGTGAACAAACTCGATGCGCGGCCGACCGCTGCATACGAGGTCAGTCTGGCCTTGGGAGACACGCCTTCGGCGGGCGGGTTGGGTCCGAAAAAATCCCTGCCGGCGATGTTGCTGCTGGCGTTTCTCGGCGGCTTGATTCTGAACATCATGCCGTGCGTGCTGCCGGTGATCGCGTTGAAGATTCTGGGCTTCGTGCAGCAGAGCCGGGAAGCGCCGGCGCAGGTGCGCAAGCTCGGTTTGATTTACCTGGCCGGCGTGCTGTGCTCCTTTCTCGTGCTGGCGGGCGCGGTGATCGGCGTGCAACAGGCCGGCAAACTGGCGAGCTGGGGCATGCAGTTCGGCAATGCGAAATTTCTCGTCGCCATGATCGTGCTGGTCACGCTGGTCGCGCTGAATTTGTTCGGCCTGTTTGAAATCACCTTGAGCGGGCGCGCGATGGGCGCGGCCAGCGACCTCGCGGGCAAGGAAGGCGGCGCGGGCGCATTCTTCAACGGTGTTTTGGCCACGGCGCTGGCGACGCCTTGCACGGCGCCGTTTCTCGCCCCGGCGCTCGGCTACGCGTTCATCCAACCGCCGACGGTCATCCTGCTGTTTTTCCTCACCGTCGGCTTCGGACTGGCGCTGCCGTACGTCATTTTGTGCTGGGAGCCGGCGTGGTTGAAATTTCTGCCCAAGCCCGGCGCGTGGATGGAAAAATTCAAAATCGCGATGGGTTTTCCCATGCTGGCGACGGCGGTGTGGCTGGCGTTCGACGTGGGCGCAGCGCACTTCGGCAAGAAAGTGTTCTGGCTCGGCGTGTTTCTCGTGACGCTCGCGCTGTCGGCCTGGATTTGGGGCGAATTTGTCCAACGCGGTCGCAAGCGCAAGGGACTGGCGGCCGTGGTCAGCCTGCTGGTGCTGGCGGCGGGATACGGTTACGCGCTGGAAAGTGAACTGCATTGGCGCTCACCGGCGAAATTGGACGCCGCGAACAATTCGTTGAACAACGACCCCGGCGGCATCCAGTGGCAGCCATGGAGCGCGGAAGCCGTGGCCAAAGCCCGCGCCGAAGGCCGTCCGGTGTTCGTGGATTTCACGGCCGACTGGTGCGTGACCTGTCAGGCCAACAAGAAGACGAGCATCGAAATTCCCTCGGTGCGAGCGAAGCTCAAAGAAATCAACGCGGTCGCGCTGCTGGGCGACAATACGCTGGTGCCCGACACAATCACCGAGGAACTGAAGCGCTTCGACCGCGCCGGTGTGCCGCTGGTGCTGGTGTATCCGCGTGATGCGAGCAAGCCGCCCATCGTCCTGCCGGAATTGCTCACACCGCGAATCGTCCTCGACGCCTTGGAGAGAGCAGCCCGCTGAATCCATTCCTGCGGCGGTCGAAAGATGCACACTCGATTTGGTGCTTGAAAAATTGCGCGCGTTGGTCTTACACTTGGTCTTACACTCTAGCCCGTCACCCGGTTCCAAACCCCGAACCACAGGATATCCCATGAAAACTCATTTCTCCCTTCCTACTCCGTTTCCGTCCCCCCGCGCCTGCGCTTTGGGCTGCGGTGGCAAGCGCAGCGCGACACCGCTTTCGGATGCACCGCACGCCGGGGAAAAGCGCCGTCGCCGCTGCGCTCTGCCGGCGCACTCCATACGCTTCGCGACCACGCTCGTTCTGCTGCTCCCCTTCATCCTTCATACCTCATCCCTCATCCCTTCCGCCCGCGCCCAGACCACCGCCTTCACCTACCAGGGCTTCCTCACCGACTCGGGCGCGCCGGCCAATGGCAACTATGATTTGCGCCTGCGCGTCGCATCGGATCCGCTGGGTAACACCTACGTCAGCGCCAACATTTTCGTGGATGACCTGAGTGTGGCCAACGGTCTGTTCACGCTGACGCTGGACTTCGGGGCGGGCGTGTTTGACGGCGGCGCGCGCTGGCTGGAGATCGGGGTGCGGCCAAATGCAAGCAGCGGGCCCTACACGGTTTTGGAACTGCTGACGGCATTTACCGCCGCTCCCTATGCAATCCGCGCCGCCTCGGCCACGGCGTTTACTGGTACGATTTCCGACTTCCAGCTTTCTGGCAACGTGGCGTTGCTTAGTTCGAACCGGACGTTTAGCGGAACGGTCACTTTCAGTCCTTCCTCCGGCAGTCCCTTTCTTGTGGGCAATTCAACGCGAGTGACCAACCTCAACGCCGACCTGCTCGATGGACTGGACTCGTCACTGTTCATCCGGAGGGATGTGAATCAATTGGTCTCCAACACGCTGACGTTTTCCAATTTCCCTGGTGTGGCTCCGTTCATTGTGTCCACTTCAACCTTGGTCACCAACCTCAATGCCGACCTGCTCGATGGACTGCATGCAACCAATTTCGTCGCCAAGAGCGGAGACACAATGAACGGACTCTTGGGCATCGGCATCAGTCCGGCGTATCAACTGCAACTTTCAACGGACTCCGCCGGCAAGCCCAACGGCGGGTCGTGGGCGAACTCGTCGGACGCGCGGCTAAAGAAAAACATCCTGCCTCTGACGGGCGCGCTGGAGAAGCTGGGGCAGTTGCGCGGAGTGCGCTTCGAATGGGTGAACCCCGAGGACCACTCCAACCAGCACGGCCCGCAGGGCGGCTTCATCGCGCAGGAAGTGGAGCGGACCTTCCCGCACTGGATCACGCCCGTCGCCGCCGCCGAACACGACCGGGCGCTGACGGACGACGGCAAGATCCGGAGCCTGACCCTGCCGTTTGAATTCGACGCGCTGGTGGTGGAGGCGATCAAGGAGCAGCAGCAACAGATCAAGGCGCGCGACGCGGAGATCGGGGAGTTGAAGCAGCGCTTGGACTCGGTCGAGAAATTTTTGAAGCGGTTGACGACGTCACAAACTGGAGGGGAGCGGTGAACGCGCGAAGCGTCTTGGAGTGCGGCCGTCCTCTGCCGCTTTTCCGCGCCCATGGCGAGTCGTCCACCGCACCCAAAAGCGCCAGAGGACTGGCGCACTCCAAAACCTGGCGGAGGTTCCTCGCGGCTTGCATGACATTGATGCTCTCCACGCTTTACGCCCACGCCCAGCAATACGCCGTGCCGTGGTTCAAGATTGCCGGCGGCGGCGGGATGCAGAGCACCGGCGGCGTGTATGCGTTGAGCGGCACCATCGGCCAAGTGGATGCGGGTCGCGCCGCCGCGACGAATGCGTTCCGCATCGAGGCCGGTTTCTGGGCCATCGCCATTCAGCAACTCGGCTATCCGCCGCTCAACATCACCAAGGACGCCGGGACGAATTACTTCGTCAGTTGGCTCACCGCCGAGCCGGGCCTCATGCTCCAGCAAGCCAGCGCTCTGTCCACACCGACAGTCTGGATCGACACAAGTGAACTGGTCAGCACGAGCGGCCTGACGAACATCGTGCAGCAAGGTATCGCTGGCGGTGTGACCCACCGCTTCTACCGCCTGCGGCGGCCGTAAGTTTGGAGTTCACGCTTCAGCGTGCGCGGCTCAGACAAGCTGAAGCTTGAACTCCAAACCAGCCGCGTCACCCACCGCTTCTACCGCCTGCTTTTCAAATCAAGCAGCGTGAGATCGCTCCAGCGAAAAAGCCTGAAAAGCGTGCTTGACGCCGGTTCCCTTCAGCCGAAACACGCGGAAGATGAACCCGACGCAAAAGGAATTCTCCCTGAACCGCGTAGCGTCAAAGGCAATTCCCTATCAGTCGTGCGGTGAGGATTTTCAACCGGCTGTGCGGGCCGGAACTGGAATCAACGGGATGTCGGAACCAGAAGCCGCGCACCCTAGCAGCCTGTCGGACTTGATGCAAAGACCGGATGGGCCGTCGTCCTGGCGGTGATAATGGGCCAGGGAACAAGCGCTTTTTTGCGGTGGCTTCAGAAAAATCCACACTCATCCTGCCACTTCAACGCGGCGATGGAATCAGCCGCCGCGTTCTTTTCTTCGCCGCCAACTTCCGCTCGGATTTTTCAACCGGCTCCGGCCAGTTTCAGCCCCGCTCCCATCCGGTGCATCCGCTTGAGATTGTAAGCCGCGCAGACCAACGCCCATTCCAGTTTCACCGACTCCAGTCCGCGAAGCAGGAACCGCCTAAACCCCAGCACACTCTTGATGATCCCAAAGACGGGCTCCACCGTCTGCTGCCGCAGCTTGTACTTTTGCTTTCCAGCCGTGGTCGCCAGCCGGTGTTTCATCACTTCACTCACGCTGGCTCCAAGGGCTGGTGCCGCGGGTTCGTCTTTCTTTTCCAAATCGGCCACGCTGCGGTGATGGCTCTTTCGCTCCATCGCCGCATACACCGTGGTTGCGCTGGACGAGTCGCACGCCGCTTGTTCCACCGTGCGCACCGCGCTCTCGCTGTAAAAACCGCTGTCGATCAGCACCGCCTCCACCGAACCGACTTGCGGCGGGATGGCTTGCACGTCGGCCACCAGTTCCTGTTTGTCGTTGGGCGAGGGGCACACCCGCTGCCCAACGATCAGGCGGCTGCACACTTCCACGGCGGCTTGCGCGTTGTAGCTCTGCTCGAAATGATTTCCGTTGCCCGCTTTCATGATCCGGCTCTCGGGATCAGTGAAGTTGTATTGGTCGCCCGGTTCAGGTTCCGGACTCGGCGCTTGGGGTGGTTTGCCACCGACTTTTTGTCCGCGTTCTTTTTTGGCAGCGCGTTGGGCCAGCTGCTGCTCGTGTTCGGCCAGTTCGGCGGCGTAACGCGCCCGGGCACGGGCTTGGATCTCGGCGCGCGCTTGGGCCAGCGCGGCTTTGCGCTCCTGGCGACGGGTGATTTCCTGCGGAATCGTCAACCCGTCCTGCAAGGGCGTGCTGTCGGCCTGCTCGGCTTTGGCGATGAGTTGCGCCACTTCGCCTTCCAGTTGCTCAATCATTTGCCCAGCCCGTTCGTAGCTCACGGCCGAATGTTTGCTGGCGTTGGCCAGCACTTTGGTGCCGTCCACCGCCACGGTGATCTGGCCAAACTGCAGCACTTGGAGCCGTTGGGCCAGTTGCAGCACGTTGACAAAGCTCTCGGTCAACAGCGCTTTATTCTCGCGGCGGAAGGTGCAAATGGTGTCGTGGTCCGGGTGCGTGTCGGCGGTGAGCAGGCGTACCGGCACGCTGTCGTGGGTGCTTTGCTCGATGCGCCGCGAACCAAAGGTGCCGGTGGCGTAGCTGTAGATAAGCAAAGCCAGCATCATGGTGGGCGGATATTGTTCGCTACCGGTGCCGCGCTCGTTGACTTTGACCTGACGCAGGTCCAGAGCGGCGACGGCGTCCAAGATGAAGTGAACGAGGTGATCGGCGGGCACCCAGTCGCGCAGATTGGGCGGCAGCAGCAACGGCGTGTCGCGGTCAATGGGAACAAAGCGAGTGGCCATGCGCTTCAGACGCGCCTGCCGTCTGGATGTTCAAACCTTAAAATAAATCCTGCGCTAAGTCCGACAGGCTGCTAGGCAACACCCCGCCTGCCTGTCCCGGCCGGGCGAGATCGCAGTCATCGCCCTTCTCTTTTGCGGCCTCGGGACGATGCCATTGGCCGCGATCACCCTGCCTTCTTCCACGGTGTATTCCAATTCCTTTGACGCTGGAGCGGCATCGCTCGCCGGATTCACGATTGGCAATGGCGCGGGCAACGTGGGGCCGTATTCCGTGAGCGTGGTCGCCGGCCAGTTGCAGATTGACACGTTCCTGCCAACCCCGACGGCCGGATACGCTGCCATCAACACATCGGTCTTCGGCTCTCCCTATTCCAGCATTCTCAGGAACAATCCAGGCACGGTGACGTGGGCCTTCAATGTGTCGAACCAGGACGGGGCGTTCAACAATGGCTTCTTCTTCAGTCTGGCCAGCAGTTCGCCGGACTCGCAGGTGTTCACCTCCACCGGCTACGCACTCGGAGGCGGGGGCTATGTCGGCAATCGCATGATTTTTTATCGGAACGGAACCGGAGCCACGGTCATTGATATTCCGGCGGCCAATGGGCTGGGACCGCTGCCAAACAAAGGCTCCTTTCGCATCACCTACGAGCCCGCCACCGATCTCTGGAGCAGCTTCGGTTTCGTGGGGACATCGTATGTTGACCCGACGACGGTGACCGCTCTGCTGGGTTCCGCTGTGGACGGCACGTTCACCGGCGTCGCGCTCCCCTACCTGTGTCTTGGGGGAGGGAGCACCGGGAGCGATTTTTATGATAATCTCACCGTGAGCGTGGTTCCGGAGCCTTCCATGTGGGCGCTTCTGACGGCGGGCGCGCTGACCGCGCTGGTGTTGCCCCGCTGGCAAATCCACCAGACCAACGTTTCGCGGTCACTCACAGTAACAAGCAACCCGTACGCTTCCATCTCCCTCGCAGAGCAGAGAGGGAACCCGCGCGGGCGTTGAGACAATTCAGTCATGATCGCAATGTCACCCTAATTTCTGGCCCCGGTCTGAGGACCACCAATCCTGGAGACGTTGGACGCAGCGCAGTCCATCCAACTCGTCACAGACCATGAAAAACGCCATCCCCGGCTTTTTCATCGCCGTTGCCCTCGGCAGTGGCCTCGCCTTGCTCCAGCCCGCGCTCGCCCAAACCACCGTCTTCAGCTACGATGAAAACCAAACCTTGCCCGTCAACCACCATGTCCGGCCCGCGCGCCAGCGTCCTGGACTGCGGTGGGTGAGGGGTGAGGGCACCCACCGCTTTGGGGATGAGGACAACATCGAACATTCAACCTTGAACACTCAATGAACCTGCGGGCCGCACTGGATTCGACGTTGGATGTTGGGCGTTGAATGTTGAATGTTTTCCCCGTCCTCACTCCGAAAGCGGTGTCAGCCCTGTTCCCCGCTCCACCCTCCGCAGTTCTGCTACGGAGGACGGGCAGCCACTGCACTCCAAATCCTGGCGGCGGATCGGCCGGTTCATCGGGAGATGGGAACTCGCGTTGCTCGTCCTTCCGAGGAATCGCGCCATCCGCTCGACAAACCCTTCCGTGCCGCGAATCATCCGGCGTCGTGACGCCCGCTTCATCCAGTCCGCCGCGTGCGTCGCGTCAATGAGATATGCGGCTCCCTGAGATGAACCTCTCTGCTGTGGCCCCGGGTTAACACCGCGACCGGGGCAGGCAAAGAAAATGTCGCGCGCCACCGACCTCACGCGCGGGAAACTTTGTTCTGTCGGCGACTTTATGCTGGCCTCCTCGCCGGGCGTGGGCAGCTCTCCCCAATCGGTCGTCGCGGCGGATGTTAACGGGGATGGGCGGCTGGATTTGATCAGCGCCAATTCCAGCGCGAACACCCTGACGGTGTTGACCAACAACGGCAGCGGCGGCTTCGTGTTCGCCTCCTCGCCGGGCGTGGGCAGCGGGCCGTTTTCGGTCACGGCGGCGGATGTCAACGGGGATGGCAAGCCGGATTTGATCAGCGCGAACACTGGTGCCAACACGCTGACGGTGTTGACCAACAACGGGAGCGGCGGCTTCGTGCTGGCCTCCTCGCCGGGCGTGGGCAGCGCGCCTTATTCGGTCACGGCGGCGGATGTGAACGGGGATGGCAAGCCGGATTTGATCAGCGGCAACTATGATGACAACGCGCTGTCGGTGTTGACCAACAACGGGAGCGGCGGCTTCGTGTTCGCCTCCTCGCGGGAGGTGGGCATCAATCCTGCTTCGGTCACGGCGGCGGATGTCAACGGGGATGGCAAGGTGGATTTGATCAGCGCGAATTCCGGCTTCGGTGCTGGCAACACGCTCACGGTACTGTTCAATAAGCCAACGTTTCGAGGCAGCATTACCGGGGACTATGGCATCTTCGCCAACGTCACCATCCCGCCACCCGGCATCCTCTCCTTCGGCGGGAGCAGCTTCGGCGCGAGTACTCGGCAGATGATAGACTTTTACAACGGCGCTTATGGCATCGGCACGCAGACGAACACCGTCTATTTTCGCAGCTCTAGTGACTTCGCCTGGTATAAAGGCGGCGGTCACGATAATCGCAAGACCAACGCAGGTGGCGGCTCCACCCTCATGAGCCTGAGTTCGACTGAACTGCGGGTCAACGGCACCTTCGTCAGTGCCAGCGACCGCAACGCCAAAGAAAACTTCACGCCGATCAATACCGGAGACGTTCTGGCTAAAGTTGTCGCGCTGCCCCTCTCCAAGTGGAACTACAAGCAGGATGCCACCAGCCGGCACCTCGGCCCCATGGCGCAGGACTTTTATGCCGCCTTTGGCATCGGCCCGGACGACAAACACATCGCCACCGTGGACGCCGACGGCGTGGCGCTGGCGGCAATCCAGGGACTGAATCAGAAGGTGGATTCAGAAACCGCGAAGTTGCGCGCCAAGAACGCGGAGTTGGAACGGAGCCTGGAGAACATTGAGAAACTATTGAACCGCCTGAATACTGCGCAGAATGGAGATGGGCGATGAAAGCGCGAAGCGTCATGGAGTGCGGCAGTCCTCTGCCGCTTTTCCCTGCGCGGGATTACGGGCGTTCGCTCCACGCCGTGCGCTGGAGCGCGGCGCGGGGCCGTTGAGAATTGGAGGCCGTCGTGATGCGTCCTATCTTGTCGCCGCGTTCAGCGGAGCGGGAGGTAGAGAACTTGTCCCTCAAATTCGCCAGGTTCGCCGCACTCAGCAATGAGGAGCAGGTCTTCGATGGCCGTGGCGATGGGCACGTCCGGGCCGGCTTCGATCAGTCCCGGCATCGGCTGGCCGGCCTTGACCCGCGCGTAGGCGAAAGCGGTCAAAGTGGAAACGTCGTGACTGGCCAGCAAACGGGCTTCCGCCGCCGCCCAGGCCAGCACCGCCGTGTCGTCGGCCCGTTGCAGGCCCGCGTCTTGAATGCGAACGATGTCCAGCGCGGGACGGCGCCGCAACAAGCCGCGGATGACGTCGTTGTTGAAGTTCTCGTCGAAGGCGAGGCGGACCATTTACGTCTCCCGGACCGCCGGTCGGCGGCGTGCGAGCAGGCGTGCGCGGATTCCTTGCGGGGGAAACCGTCGCTCGTTTTCGTTGCGCACCGTCGCCCGCTGTGCGCTGTGCGTGGCGAGGTAAGCGGCTACTTCGGCTTGATGACGCAACAAATAGCCGAGCACCGAGTAAACGTCCGCGAGCGGCAGGGCGGGATATTGCTGGACGATTTCCTCCGCCGTTGCCCCGCGCTCAAAGGCGTGCGCGACGGTGTCGAGTGTGACGCGCGTCCCCGCCACCCGGATGACTCCTTCCGCGTCCGAAACCAACGGCACGGGCTGCGTCTGCTCGATGACCAAGCTCATGGCTTGAGACTAAGTGCGGCTCCCAAGTTTGGCAAGAGGGCTTGCGGACAGAAAAACAGGCGCCTCGTGCGGTGCTGCCGACGGCTCAAAGAATCCTGACACTATGAAGACAAACCATTTTCTCGCGTTGGCTCTCCTGGCGGTCAGTGCCGCGACGCACGCCCAGCAATACGCCGTGCCGTGGTTCAAGATCGCGGGTGGCGGCGCGATGCAGAGCACCGGCGGCGTTTACACGTTGAGCGGCACCATCGGGCAGATGGATGCCGGGCGCGTAGCATTCACCAACGTCTTCCGCATCGAGGCCGGTTTCTGGGCCATCGCAATTCAGCAACTCGGCTATCCGTCGCTCAACATCACCAAGGACGCCGGGACTAACTACTTCGTCATTTGGCTCACCGCCGAGCCGGGCCTCATTCTCCAGCAAGCCAACGCTCTGTCCACACCGACAGTCTGGACCGACACGAGTGAACTGGTCAGCACGAACGGCCTGACGAACCTCGTCCAGCAAGCCGTCGCCAGCGGTGTCACCAACCGCTTCTACCGCCTGCGCCGGCCGTAAGTTCGGAGTTCACGCTTCAGCGTGCGCGGCTCAAACAAGCTGAAGCTTGGACTCCGAACCAGCGGCGTCACCAACCGCTACTACCGCCTGCGCCGGCCATAAGTTCGGAGTTCACGCTTCAGCGTGCGCGGCTCAAACAAGCTGAAGCCGGAACTATGCAATTGGAAATGGGGAGCGTGGGTGCCTCGCCCGCTGTTTCCGGCGCCCTCGCCGGAAACTTCCGCCGCCGCCATCGCTCATCCATGAGAGACGTTTGTTCACCCACCGGCCAGCCGGCGAGGGCGCCGGCTGGCAGCGCCCGGGGCGGGCGCGCTCCCCAAACTTAACTTCATAGTTAGGGCTGAAGCTTGGACTCCAAACCAGCGGTGTCACCCACCGTTTCTACCGCCTGCGAAGGCCGTGAGTTTGGAGTTCACGCTTCAGCGTGTCTGGGGCGACAAAACACCGAAAACCGCCTGAAGGCGGAACTCCAAACATTGCCGTCGTGACTGCGCTTCCCGCACCACCGCTCGATTTGCTGCGAAATTCCGCTTGGGCGCCGGGAGGCGGTTGTTACAGTCGCGTCTCAATTTTGGGTCGTTCATGATTTTTCCCTTCTTTTTTTAGATTGTGTTGTCGGATGTTGACTTGTTATCACTATGCGATAATATGATCCGGTGATTGCCAGCTTCCGGTGCGCGGAAACGGAGAGGGTTTTTCGCGGGGAACGCTCGCGGAGATTACCGCCGGACATTCAGAACACGGCGCGCCGCAAGCTGGAATATCTGCACCGGGCGCGGATGCTGCGCGACCTGGCCATGCCGCCGGGGAACCGGCTGGAAGCTCTCAAGGGTCACCGGAAGGGCCAGCACAGCATCCGTATCAATGACCAATGGCGGATTTGTTTCGAGTGGCGCGAAGGCAATGCGGAGCGCGTGGAAATTGTGGACTATCATTAAACCAATATGAGCAGACGGAAAGACAGACTGGATCCCGTGCATCCGGGCGATGTATTGCGCGAGGATTTTATGAAGCCGCTGGGGTTGTCGTCTTACGCGGTGGCCAAAGCAATTGGCTCGACACCGATCACGATCAGCCTGATTTGCCGCCGCCAGAGGGGAGTGAGCGCAGAGATGGCGCTCAAATTGGGCCGGCTGTTTAACGTGTCGCCGGAACTGTGGATGGGGATACAGGCGGATTACGACCTGGAGGTGGTACGGTTGCGGCGCGCGGCGGCGATTCAGAAGCGCGTGCAACCCTTGCCGTCACTGCACCTGGCGGTTGCCTGAGGAGGCGAAGTTGAAATTGCGCGCGCGGCGAGATTCCACTTGCGCGCTCAAAGGCGGTTGTTAGAGTCCCAACTCAATTTGGTTGTCGTCATTCCACCCTTGCGGTGGTTTTTTAGTCTCAGGCAAATTTAGAACCAAACCGAGCGTGAAAATTTTCAGCGGCACTTCCAACCCGCCTTTGACCAAGGCGATTTGCGATTACATCGGAATGGAGTTGGGCAAATGCACCGTCAGCGCGTTTCCCGACGGCGAGACGTTCGTCAAGATCGAGGAGAACGTGCGCGGCGAAGATGTCTTCCTCGTCCAGTCCAGCAGCCCGCCGACGAACCATCACCTGATGGAGATGTTCATCATGATGGACGCCTTGCGCCGGGCCAGCGCCTCGCGCATCACGGCGGTGCTGCCCTTCTACGGTTACGCCCGCCAGGATCGCAAGGACCAGCCGCGCGTCCCCATCACCGCCAAGCTCGTCGCCAACCTCCTCGTCGCCGCCGGCGCCAACCGCATCCTGACGATGGACCTCCACGCCCAACAGATTCAGGGCTTCTTCGACATTCCGGTGGACCATCTTTACGCCGCGCCGGTGATGTATGATTACCTGAAGAAGAAGGAAATCCCGGACCTGGTGGTGGTCAGCCCGGACGTGGGCGGATTGAAAATGGCCCATGCCTATTCGCAGGTGCTCGAAGTCGGCCTGGCCATCGTGGCCAAGCGCCGCAAGAACGCCAGGGAAATTGAGTCCATGACGGTCATTGGTGAAATCCGCGGCAAAAACGTGCTGCTGGTGGATGACCTGACCGAAACGGCAGGCACGCTGACAGCTGCGGCGAAATTGTTGCAGCGCAAGGGGGCCAAGCAGCTCTACGCCTGCGTTTCGCACGCGATTTTGAACGATCTGGGCATCGAACGGCTGCAAAAATCAAATATTGACGAACTGATTACGACTGATACCGTTCTCCGCCCTGCGATCAAAGGGGTGAAAATCACCACCCTTTCTGTGGCAGGGTTGTTGGGCGAAGCCATCCGGCGGATCAACAGTAATTCCTCGGTCACTTCGCTGTTTGAATTTAAAGGCGGGCGCACCGACTGAACCGGGCGCCGCCCATCGGGTAGAAGAATGCAATGAAATCCTTACCGTTGACCGCTTATCCCCGCGCGCTGACGCGCCGTGGTGGCGCCAAAAAACTGCGCGCCACTGAACGCGTCCCGGCCGTGATCTATGGCCGCCAGGCCCAGCCGCAAAACCTCGAAGTGCTGAACCTCGACCTCAAAAAGCTGCTGCATCATTCCGTCTCCGAAAACGTGCTGGTGGACCTCGCCGTCGAAGGGGACGCCCGCCCCAAACGGCTGGCGCTCGTGCAGGAGGTGCAGCACCACGTCCTGAGCGGCCAGGTGCTCCACATTGATTTTCATGAAGTTTCCGAGAACGAAAAAGTCACCATCACCGTGCCCGTCGAATCGGTGGGCGAAGCCGTCGGCGTCAAGAACAGCGGCGGCGTGCTCGAACACGTGTTGTTCAAGCTCAAGGTCCGCGCGCTACCCATGGACCTGCCGGAGTTCCTCCAGGTGGACGTGAGCCACCTGGAAATCGGCAAGGCCGTTCATATCGGCGACATCCAGCCGCCGCCCGGCGTGGAAATTCTCGGCGACAAACATATTTCCGTCCTCGCGGTGGCGGCGCCCATCACCGAGGCCCAGGAACTGGCCGATGCCGCCGCAGCCGCGGCCGCGGTGCCGGGCGAAGTGGAAATGCTCAAAGAGAAGAAGGAAGAGGGCGAAGAAGGAGCGGCACCGGCAGCCGGCAAGAAGGACGACAAGGGCGCCGCGGACAAGAAAGGCGCGGCGGACAAAAAGCCCACGGCGGAAAAAGCGGGCGAAAAAGCCCCCGCCGACAAGGGCGCGGAAAAGAAAGCCGCCGCCGACAAAGGCGCCGAGAAGAAAGCCGAGAAGAAGAAGTAATTGTGACCGCCGGCGGCCGCGGATGGCGCCGCCCAAGCCAGCCCTGTCATGGAGAGCTTTTATCTCATCGCGGGCTTGGGCAATCCGGGGGCGGACTACGCGAAGACGCGGCACAACGCCGGATTTATGGCGGTGGAAAAACTCGCGCGCCACTGGCAGGCGGATTGGTCGCTGGACGCGCGGTTCAATGCCCGGCTCGCGCGGGCCGAGGCCGGCGGGCGCAAGTTGATCCTGTGTCAACCGCAGACGTATATGAACGCGAGCGGCGAGACGGTGGGGCCGCTGGCCGCTTACCATCGGGTGGCGCTCAAGCGATTGCTGCTCGTGGTGGACGACGCGGATTTGCCGTTCGGCGAAATCCGGTTGCGCGAGCGGGGCAGCAGTGGCGGGCATCACGGGCTGGAATCGGTCGAGCAACACCTGGCCAGCCGGGAGTATGCGCGGTTGCGGATCGGAATTGGCCGCACTGGTGACGGGGCGCGGCAGATCACGGGTCACGTGCTGGGGCGGTTCGCCCCGGCGGAAACAGGACAATTGGGAAAAATTTTGGACCGGGTCGTCAGCCAGGTTGAATGCTGGCTCAACGACGGTGTGCAGCAGGCGATGAACCGGTTTAATGGCGCAACAGAAATCAAAACTGAATGAAACGATACGAAGGCCTTTTCATCCTGAACACGGCGGGCAAGGAAGAGAGCATCAAAGAGTCCATAGATAAAATCTCCGCCGAGATCACCACCGCCGGGGGCAAGGTCGAGACCGTGCAGAAGCTCGACAAGCGCGCCTTTGCGCGCGTGCGGAACAAAAAGCACAGCTCCGGTTTTTACCTCAACGTGATTTTCGAAAGCGACCCCGCCGCGCTGGCCCACTTGAACAGCCGTTTTGCCCTCAACGAGGAAGTCTTCCGCGTTCTGTTCTCGAAAGCGCCGGAGCCGAAACCCGCGAAGTAAACCCACCACCCCGCAAACCTTATGGCCAATTTCAACAAAGTCATCCTCGCCGGCAACCTGACGCGCGACCCCGAATTGCGTTACACACCCAAGGGCTTGGCCGTCGCCAAAATTGGTCTGGCCATCAACCGCAACTGGACTACCGAGACCGGCGAAAAGAAGGAGGAAGTGACCTTCGTTGACGTGGACGCCTTTGGCCGTCAGGCGGAAGTCATCGCCCAATACATGAAGAAGGGACGGCCCTTCCTGGTCGAAGGCCGGTTGAGGCTCGATCAGTGGGAAGACAAGAACACGCACCAAAAGCAAAGTAAACTGAAGGTCGTGCTGGAATCCTTTTCGTTTATTGATTCCAAGCCGGGCGACACCGGTACGCCCGGTGAAGCGCCCCGCAGTCGTCCGGCCGCCGCCGCCACCGCCGCGCCTGCGTCCGCTGCGCCCGAGCCGGCCGAAGGCGACGCGCCACCGCACGAAGGCGATGACGTTCCATTCTGACCGAGACCGAGAGATGGCTTTGTCTTGTCTCTCAACCTTCGACCCTCAACTCTCAACTAGCTTTATGAAGACTGAAGTCATTCTCACCCACAACATCGTCGGTCTCGGTGGCGAGTCCGACCAGGTCAAGGTCGCCGCCGGCTATGCCCGCAATTTTTTGTATCCCCAGGGCCTGGCCATTCCCGTCACCGC
>CAZIFU010000230.1:0-122855 GCA_964539075.1 uncultured Verrucomicrobiota bacterium
GGCCTCATGGACTGCAAGAAAGCGCTCACCGAAACCAACGGCGACCTCGACATCGCCGTGGACCTGCTTCGCAAACGCGGCGTCGCTTCCGCCGCCAAGAAGGCCGGCCGCGAGGCGAAGGAAGGCGTCATCGCCCAATACATCGCGCCCGGCGCCAGGGTCGGCCTTCTTGCCGAGATCAATTGCGAAACTGACTTCGTGGCGCGCAACGAAACCTTCAAAGCCTTTTGCGAAAGCGTCACCCAGAAGCTCGCCACCAATCCGCAGGCGGACCTGGAGACCGAACGCGTAGAGGCCGTCGCCAAGATCGGCGAGAACATCAAGATCGCGCGCTCGCACCGGCTCGAAGTCAACGGCCACGGCATGGTCGCCGCCTACATTCACACGGGCGCCAAGGTCGGCGTGCTGGTCGAGGTCGGCGCGGGCAGGGACGCCACCGTGACGCACGACGACTTCAAGCAGCTCGTGAAGGACATCACCCTCCAGATCGCTGCCGCGCATCCGCTGGTCGTGGCCCGCGACCAGGTGCCGGCCGACGTGATCGCGAAGGAAAAGGAGATCGCCGCCGAGCAGGTGAAGAACAAACCGCCCCAGGCCATCGCGAAGATTGTCGAGGGCAAACTGGAGAAGTTTTACCAGGGCCATTGCCTGCTCGACCAGGGGTTTGTGAAGAAGAATTCCGAAATCACCGTCAAGGAACACGTCGCGCAGATCGCCAAGGCGCTGGGCGATGAAATCACCATCCGCGGCTTCGTCCGGTTGCAGGTGGGGGAAACCTCGGTGGGTTAGGCCGTTGAATTGTCCTTCCGGTCGCCTGCGGCATGGCAGCCGGTTTTCTTTGCCTTGGGTTGACGCCGGCCCGGCCCGCTGCTACAAACAGCGCATGTCGCCGGCCAGCTTTCCTGCATGAAAAAAACCGCCCAGCCGAAGTATCGCCGCATCCTGCTCAAGTTGAGCGGCGAAGCCCTGGGTGGCGAATCCGGCACCGGCATCTGCCCGGAAGTCATCAAGGACATGGCCGAGCAGATCCGCGAGGTCCGCGCGTTGGGCGTCGAGGTGGTGGTGGTCGTGGGTGGTGGGAACATTTTTCGCGGGTTGTCCGGCAGCGAGCGCGGCATCGAGCGCGCCACCGGCGATTACATGGGCATGCTGGCCACCGTCATCAACGCGCTGGCCTTGCAGGACGCGCTGGAGAAAAGCGGTGTGGCCACCCGTGTGCAGAGCGCCATCACCATGGCGCAGGTGGCTGAATCGTTCATCCGCCGCCGCGCCGTGCGGCATCTGGAAAAGGGCCGCGTGGTCATTTTCGGCGGCGGCACGGGCAATCCTTATTTTTCCACCGACACGGCGGCCGCCTTGCGCGCGAATGAAATCGGCGCCGAGGTCATCCTCAAGGCGACCAAGGTGGACGGCATTTATGACAGCGACCCGCACTTGAATCCCAAAGCCCGGCGCTTTGCCCAGGTGACCTATCTCGAAGCGCTCCAAAAACGGCTGAAGGTGATGGACTCGACGGCTTTTTCGCTTTGCATGGACAACAAGATGCCGATCATTGTTTTTGACCTGTTCAAACCGCATAATATCAAGCGCGTTGTCATGGGTGAAAAAGTCGGCACGCTTGTGACGGGGTGAGAGTTTTAAGTTTTGAGTTCTTGGTTTTAAGTTGTGAGACGACCAAAGCATGACCGCAGGCGTCGGACGCGGAACTCAAAACTTAAAATTTAGAACTTAAAACTCAGTATTGAAAAGCCTATGCCTGTCGATGACATTTTGCTCGAAGCGGAAGACAAGATGATCAAGACCGAAACGGTCGTGCAGCATGAGTTTGCCGGCGTCCGCACGGGCAAGGCGTCGCCCGCGCTGGTGGAAAATATTCTGGTGGAGGTGTACGGCTCGCAGATGCGCATCCGCGAACTGGCCGGCATCACCACGCCGGAGCCGCGCATGTTGGTGCTCCAGCCGTGGGACGTGAGCACCCTGCACCCGATTGAAAAGGCGATTCAAAAAAGCAATCTCGGCATCAACCCATCCGTTCAAGGCAAGATCATCCGCATCGTGCTGCCCGAATTGAGCACCGAACGCCGCATTGAATTCACCAAAATCGTCAAAAAAATGGCCGAGGACGGCCGCGTGGCCATCCGCCACGTCCGCCGTGACGCGATCGAGCACCTCAAAAAGGAAGCCAAGGCCGGCCAGATCACGGAAGATGATTTGGAGCACGGCGAGAAGGAGGTCCAGAAGCTCACCGACCAATACATCGGCCGGATTGACACGCATCTGGAGCACAAGGAAAAAGAAATCATGGTGGTGTAGTGACGGATGCGAATCCGCATTTAAAGCGACACGCATTCCCCTCACTTCCGCTTTGCGTTACCGCCCATTCCATGAACCTCGTAGCAGCCGACGTAAGGAGGCTCATTCTATTTCGGGGCAAGGAAGCCAGAGCCTCCTTACGTCGGCTGCTACGGTTCACGGGCCGGACCGGACCGCCGCCGGGTTCGTCGCCGGACTTTCAAAACGGATCACCGTCTCCCCGGGTTTGGCGTAGCCCAGTTTTTCGCGCGCGAGACGCTCCACGGCCCTGGGATCGTTGCGCAACGCGTCGATGGAGAGGCGCAGTTGCCGGGAGATTTCCTCCTCCTGCTTGATTTGATTTTCCAGCCGGAGGATTTCCTTGCGCATCCGCTCGTTCTGCTGGATGAGCGGCAGATACCAGACGCCGACGGCCGCGATGGCTGCCACCACCAAAAGGTAAATGACCGTTTGGGTCAGCTTGCCCCAAATTCCAAGATCAACTTGCATCCCCCGCAGTTAAGCACAACCGGCCCGCCGAATGAAAGCTTGAGTTGGCAGGCCCTTAAAAAAGTAGGAGCCGAGGTAACGAGGCTCTGACTTTTCTGCTTTTTCCGAGGAGATTTGAGCCTCGTTACCTCGGCTCCTACGAGGAAAAGGCTTTTGAACGGGATGTTAGCGGGTGAACTTTTTCCACGCCTTCAGTTTCCCGTCCGGCCCGAAATTCAGGCGCAGGAAACTTTCATAAGAGGAGCCGCTGTCATAATAAACCGTCGGCCCGTACCAGGGATAAAAGTAAGGATGGCAAAACCCGTAGCCGCCGCCGAAATAAACGCTGCTGTGGGGGTAACTGCGGTAAATCAGCCATTCGGCCACCACGCTGCCGTCGGTCAGTTTGGCGGACTTGTCCGGCGGCCCCAGGTCGGTCACCGCCTGGTCGTAGGTGTATTCCCCGATCCTGCTGTTCCAATCAATTTTCGGCCCGGTGGCGCAGCCGGCCAGCAGCGCGGCCAGAAACAACGCCGGAAGAAAGCAGCCTGGGCTGCGAAAGGAAAAACCTGGTTTCATGGAATTAACTTAGCCAAAGAGCCGGTGAAAGCAATCGCGGCAAAGCTCAAGCCCGCGGATGGGCCTGGTCATAAGCGCGTTTGAGCCGCTCGGTGGAAACGTGCGTGTAAGCCTGGGTCGTGACCAGGTGCGCGTGACCCAATAGTTCCTGCACACTTCGCAGGTCTGCTCCGGCGTCCAGCAGGTGCGTCGCGTAACTGTGACGCAGCTTGTGCGGCGTGAGCTTCGGGTCGAGGCCGGCGAGGGCCAGATATTTTTTGAGACGCCGCGCCAGCATGACTGCGCTGACGGGCGCAGGCCGCCGCGTTTGCGCGTGAAACACCGGCATCGGCCCGGCTGGCCGCTCGCGCAACAGGCCCCAGTAGGTGTCAATCGCCTGCAACGCCGGTTTGCCGATCGGCACCAGGCGCTCTTTGCGCCCCTTGCCGCGCACGCGCACGATCTGCTCGTTCCAGTCAATGTCTCCGGCTTCCAGCCCGCACAGTTCGCTGATCCGCAGCCCGCACGAATAAATCGTTTCCAGGATCGCCACGTCCCGGTAAGCGGCGCAAGCCGAGACCGGCCGGCCGGCCGATTTCCTTTTCGGCGCCGCGAGCGCCTTCAACGGCGCGAGCAGCAGGTCCTCCATTTGTTGCCTGGTCAGGTATCGCGGCAGGCGCCGGGCCATTTTGGGCAGCGCGAGGTTCTTGATGGGCGAATTCACCAGCACGCCGTGCCGGATGAGGAATTTGTAGAACGTCCGCAACGCGCAGAAACGCAACTGCACCGACGCGCGATTCAAATTGTTCCGGCCCAGGAACCGGACGTAATTGCGGAAATCATCGCGCTGGAGCGCCGTCCAGTCGGGCGCGCGCTGGCGTTCCTGTCCGTGCCAGCGGGAGAATTCGGCCAGCGCCTGGCGGTAATTCCGTTGCGTGTAAACGGACGCGCCGCGGTCCGTCGCGAGGTGCGCGAGGAATTTCCGGACCCAATTGTCCGTCAATGCCGCTTGGGTTGCCGCAGCGTCAGTCACAGTGAACTGATACATCATTTCACCAAAACGTGCAGCAAAATGAGGAGCACAGCGGCATCAACCACCCCTCACCCGTCCTGCGGACACCCTCTCCCATCCGATGGGCCGGGGTAAAGGCGCGTAATTCACGTTCTCCGGCAAGGCGTCGCTCGCGGACAGTCCCACCCGCGCGCAGAGTTGGAGTTTATGCTTGAGCGTGTCCCCCCTGCCGCGCAGACAAGCTCAAGCTTGAACTCCAACTGGCGAACTTGCCCTCCATCTTGATCTTGCAAAGCGGGACAGGTTACTGACCGAATCAACCTTCACCACCTTGGCGGAAATGAACCGCGCGCTTGCCTCAGGCCTTGCCACAAAATGGCCGGCATTCCCGCCCAAACAGGCGCTTGACGCCCGTCACGCCCCGAATAATGCTGCCCGCAGGTTCACGAAAGCGAACCGTTGTGTTGAACCGCATTCCATGAACACCATCCGCTTTGAATGCGAAAGAAACCCGCGATGAAATCCCTGGCCTGTCTGGCTTTCCTTGTTCCTCTTGCGAACGGAGCGCTGGTGCGTGGCGCCGGTTCAATTCCCGCCGGACAAACGCACGAGTCGCGCCAGTTTGCCCGGTCTGATGCTTTGGGACACGACGTTCGTCACCAACCGCTCGCCCAGCTTGATGTCCCGGCAAGCGGATCACCGACAAGGCAACCCGAAGCAAAAACGCCCGCCGCCGGGAAGCAGTCGCTGGACAAGGCCGTCCAATCGAAGAAATACGACAAAGACGCGGGGCCACGCCCTGATCTGGAAGACGTGCCTTATGGCAAACACGAGCGTTTGAAACTGGATTTATGGAAGGCGAAATCCGACCAGCCGACGCCGATCCTGGTTTTCTTTCACGGCGGTGGCGGCGACAAGTTGATGTATCGGGGAAACCGGCTGCTGGCGTTTTGCCTGCGCAATGGCATCTCCGCGGCGGCGGTCAATTACCGCCCCAACAACCAGTTCCCGTTTCCGGTGCCGATGCAGGACGCGGGCCGGGCGATCCAGTTCTTGCGGAACAAGGCCGGCGAGTTCCACCTCGATCCGAAGCGCGTCGCCGCGACGGGAACTTCGCTGGGAGCGAATGTGTCCATCTGGCTGGCGTATCACGATGACATCGCCAACGCGCAGAGCGACGATCCAGTCCTGCGCGAGTCGAGCCGTCTTCGCTTCGTGATCTCCGGCGCCGGTCAGACCTTCAATGACATGGAACTTTTCCGGCAGCGGGTCTATCCCTACAATCTGCCGGCGATGGCGGACGCAGAGAAAGGGAGTTCGCGGGAAAAGGCGCGGGAGATTTCGGCCATTTACCATGTCACCAAGGATGATCCGCCGATTTTGATGACCTACGGTTTTCCACTCAAAGAGCTTCCACTCCCGAAGGACACGCCCAAGGGAGAACTGATCCACAATCCCGCGTTTGGCCTGCTGCTGAAGGAAAAGCTGGACGAGGTGGGGATCGAAAACTACCTCTACCACGGCGGGAACAAGGCGCCGCCGGATGCGCAGGAAAAGTTCATTCTCAAGCATTTCTTCGGCAACTCCGGGCCCCTGCCTTGACCCTGTCGCCGTGAGGCAGAGGAAAACCATTATGAAAACTCTGGCCATGATTTTTCTTGGCGCGGGATGGCTGTTGGCCGGCGTTCCCGGGTTCGCCGCGGAGCGCGAACTCAGTCCTGATCTACTTGCCAGGACCCTCCAACGGTATCCCGATGCCGACTTGAACCAGGATGGCAAGTTGACGGTTGAGGAATTCCGCGAGTTCCGCCGCAAGACACAAGCCGGCGGCGCGGCGGCTTCCGCCCGTCGAGCCACCGCCACCACCAACACGCCGTCCGCCACCGATCTTCAGGGCAGGGCCCCCGCCTTTGCCCGGATAACGGACGATCCGAAATTGCCAGGGGTCTTGCTCATTGGCGATTCGATCTCGGTAGGCTACACGACGGCAGTCCGCGAGGCCCTTGCCGGCAAGGCGAACGTCCACCGTCCGCCGACAAACTGCGGGAACACCTCAAAAGGTCTCAAGGGTCTGAGCCAGTGGCTGGGCGACGGTCACTGGGACGTCATCCACTTCAATTTTGGCCTGCACGATGTGACGAGCATTGATGACAAGCCCGAGACGCCGATCAACGATTATGAGAAGAACCTGCGCGAACTGGTGGCGCAGTTGAGGAAGACCGGCGCCACGCTGGTCTGGTGCAGCACCACGCCGGTGCCGCCCGCCCGCCGGGCCCCGCTCAAGCCCGAAGATGTGGTGCGATACAACGAAGTGGCCAAAAAGATCATGGACGAAAACGGCATTGCGATTGACGACCTGTATGCCTTCGCCCTGCCGCAGCTCACCAAGCTCCAGCAGCCAACAAACGTCCACCCTACGGCGGAAGGTTTCAAGGTGCTGGCGCAGCAAGTGGCCGCCTCGATCGAAGTGGCGCTCAGGCAACGACCGGCCAAGAACCGCAGTGTGCCGGCCTCCAATAAAACCGGCGGCGCCGCGGCTTCCTCGCGTCCGTGAGGGCGTCGGTCAATGGAAATGAAAAATTCGACCTTGTTTGCGGATTCTCCCACGCCTGCCGCGCAGGCTCCCAGTGGAGTGCCGCCTGATGGAACCTGGAATACCTGAAGTTCTGAGGGGATGCCTCTTCCGCCTTCCCGGTTTCCTTATTGATTCTGTGCACCTTCACCGTCGCGCGGCGGAAATTCGAACGTGGTCTTGCCGGATTTATCCATGACCAGCCACGCGGAGAAAGGACGGCCGGTCTTTGAGATGAACTTGTCCAGCAGATCGGTCTTGCCGGCGGCGAGCAGCTTTTGCAATTGCTCCACGCTCACCGGCTGGCCGTTCTTCACTTTGTCCAGCTTGAACGCGCAACGCTTCCCGTCGGCCTGCGAGCGCTCGCACAAGTACGTCTCCGGTCCCTCAAAGATTTTGCCGCCGCACTTTGGGCACTTGCCCAAAGGCTCTTTGCCGGTGAAATCGATTTTCGGCGGCGGCTCTTTCGGCGTTCCGTCTTTCGCCTTGCCCGCGCCGCCCTTGGGCGCGCGCGGCTCGAATTCAAAACTCACCTTGCCATCCTTGTTCACGAGATAGGCCTTGAACGGGCGGCCCTTCTTGGAAATAAATTTTTCGAGCAAATCGGTTTTGCCTGTCGTCAGCAGCTGCAACATCTGTGTGCGTTCAATCGGTCGTTGCAAAATAATTTTACCGGAGCGGAACGTGCAGGATTTGGCCGGGCCGGTGGCTTTTTCGCAAAGATAAGCCATCGGCGTTTCAAACACGCGATTGCCGCACTGGGGACATTTGCCCAACGGCTCCTGCCCGGTGAAATCCACTTCCGCGTCCGTCTGGTCCTGGCCGAAGTCGAACTCCGGCTTGAACCCGGCGCCGAACTTGATGACGGCGTTGAACGGCCGGCCCATCTTGCTGCGAAACCCCTGCAACGGGCCGACCACGCCCTTGGTGATCAATTCTTCGATTTCACTGTTTTCGAACTGCCGGCCCGCCGCGATCTTCCACAGCGCGAAGTCGCACCTCTGGCACTGGAACTTCTTGTAGTTCTCCTTGATCTCGCCGCCGCATTTCGGGCACGGGACTTTCAAAGTGCCGAAGTCGCCGGGGACGGTGTCGCTCTCAAGTTTTTTGGCCTGCCCGACGATGTGCCGCGTCATGGCCGTGATTTCCTTCATGAACTCGACCCGCTGCAACTGGCCGCGGGCCATCTGGCGCAGTTGAAATTCCCAGTCGCCGGTCATTTCGGGCGAACACAGTTCCGGCACGTCGAGTCCGCGCAAGAGCGTGATGAGGGAAAACGCCTTGGCGGTGGGCTGCAATTCGCGCCCGTTGCGGTGGACGTATTTCTCCCAGATCAATCCTTCGATGACGGCGGCGCGCGTGGCGGGCGTGCCCAGCCCCTTGTCCTTCATGGCCGCGCGCAGTTCCTCGTCCTCGACCAGCTTGCCGGCGCCTTCCATCGCCGTGAGCAGCGTCGCTTCCGAGTAGCGCGGGGGCGGCTTGGTCTGGTTGGCCTGCACTTCGATCTGTTCGGTCTTCACCGTTTCATCCGGTTGCACCGGCGCGAGCGTCGGCGTCTCATCCGTCTGCGCGTCGCGGCCATAGACCGCCAGCCAGCCGGCGTTGAGCATCACCTTGCCTTCGCTTTTGAACGGCTCCTCGACCACACGCGTGATGCGCGTTGTCACCAGAAATTCCGCGGCCGGATAAAAAACGGCGAGAAAACGTTTCGTCACCATATCGTAAAGTTTCTGCTCCGGTTCGCTGAGATGTTTGGGCGCGAGTGAAGTCGGGATGATGGCAAAGTGGTCGGAGATTTTGGCGTTGTTGAAAATCCGTTTGTTGGGCTTCACCCACTCGTTTTTCAAAATCGTTTCGGCGAAGGGGCGGTAGGCCGTTTCCTCCAACATGCCGAGCGTCTTCTTCACGGTGGCGACGTAATCTTCCGGCAGCGCCCGCGCGTCGGTGCGCGGATAGGTCAGCACCTTGTGTTTTTCGTAGAGCGCCTGGGCGAGTCCCAGGGTGTTCTTGGCGGAGAAACCGAAGCGGCCGTTGGCCTCGCGCTGCAGGCTCGTCAGGTCATAGAGCAGCGGCGAAAGCTGCGTGCTGGGCTTGCTTTCCTCGGTGGCCACGCCGGGCTGGCCCAGACATTTGGCCCGGATTTCTTCGGCCCGCTTCGCATCCCAAAGGCGCTCCGGCTTGAGCTGGTCGTCCTCCTCTTTGCTGTCCTTGGTGAACTTTTCGTCAAACCACCGGCCCGGATACGTTCCCGCTTGCGCGGCGAAGGTGGCGTGGATTTCCCAGTAATCCCGCGACACGAACTTTTTGATCCGCTCCTCGCGCTCGACCAGGATGGCCAGCGTGGGCGTCTGCACGCGGCCCACCGTGGTGAGATGAAAGCCGCCGGTCTTCGAGTTGAAGGCCGTCATCGCGCGCGTGCCGTTGATGCCGACCAGCCAGTCGGACTCCGAGCGGCAAATTGCCGCGTCGGCCAGCGGGCGCATGGAGGCGTCCGAGCGCAACGTGGTGAAGCCCTCCCGGATGGAGGCCGGTGTCATGGATTGCAGCCAGAGCCGCTGGATCGGTTTGTTCGTGCCGGCGTGCTGGATGATGTAACGGAAGATCAATTCCCCTTCGCGGCCGGCGTCGCAGGCATTGATTAGCGCGGTGACGTCCTTTCGTTTGATGAGTTTGAGCAGGACTTTCAGCCGGCTTTCGGATCTTTCGAGGGGCCGCAATCCGAACCGGGGCGGGATGACCGGCAGGTTCGCGAAGGTCCATTTGCCGCGCTTGACCTCGAATTCCTCCGGGATGCACAACTCCAGGAGATGGCCGACGGCGGAGGAGAGCACGTGGGTGTCGCTTTCAAAGAATTCGCCTGACTTGTCTTTGGTGAACCCGCCCAGCGCCTTGGCAATGTCGCTGGCAACGGAAGGTTTTTCCGCGATGATCAATTCTTTGCCCATGAATCTGTGAAATGATTGCTCGTTCGCGGCACGCTGCGCCGTTTTTATGAACGTGCGGGAAGTTGGCCGATAAAATTGAGAAAGTCAAAGGCGGATTCCGCCGCGCAGTTTTTGTCCGTTACTTTCCCAGACAAAACTGGCCGAAGATCGCGTCGAGCAGATCTTCGGTCGTCGTTTTGCCGACGATCTCACCGACGGCATTGACGGCGATGCGCAAATCCATCGCCACCAGTTCGAGCGAGAGATCGGCGCGGAGCGCCTCGCGGGTGCGGCACGTCGCTTCGCGGGCGCGGCGCAGCGCCTCCTGATGGCGCGAATTGATCATCACCTGCAACATCCCGGCCTGGATTTCGCCCGCCCAAATCATCTCCTTGATCGCATCCTTCAACGCCTCCACGCCCTGGCCCGTCACACAACTGACTTCCACAACGCCCCTCACCCGCCCTTCGGGCACCATTTCCATGAACTTAGGGAGGGACGCCGTGTCGGCGTCCCCAACATCAGGGGACGGCAACATGCCGTCCCTTCCGTCCTTCTCCGTTTCCGCCGGGGCGAGGGAAACGGCCACGCTTTCCGGCAACTGCAACCGGCGCGGCAAATCAATCTTGTTGCACACGATGATCCGCTTTTTCGTGGCGAAGCCCGCCAGGCAGGCTTCGTCCTCCGGCGTCAACGGTTCCGAGTTGTCGAGCACGTGCAGGATCAGCTCCGCGTTGGCCAGGGTTTGCCGGCTGCGCCGGATGCCCTCCATCTCGAGGCTGTCCCCGGCTTCGCGCAACCCGGCGGTGTCCACGAACACGACCGGCAGCCCGCGGATGTTCGCCGTTTCCTCGATGGTGTCGCGCGTTGTGCCGGGAATGGGCGAAACGATGGCGCGGTCGTGGCCGAGCAGTTGGTTGAGCAGACTGGATTTGCCGACGTTGGGCCGGCCGATGATCGCCGCGCGGATGCCGCGCCGCAGGATTTGCCCGTCGTTGGCGGTGCGGAGCAGTTCGTCCATGAAGACCACGCCGCGCTCCAGCCGCTGCACGAGTTGCTCGCGCGTGTCGGGCGCGATGTCTTCGTCCGGGAAATCAATGTGCGCCTCGACGTGCGCGAGGGTTTTCATCAGCTCGTCGCGCAGTTGGTTGATGCGCTGGGAAAGTTTACCAGCCAGTTGTTCGTTGGCCGCGTTGAGGGCCAGTTCGGTGCGCGAATGGATCAAGTCGGCCACCGCCTCGGCCTGGGCCAGATCAATCCGTCCGTTCAGGAAGGCGCGCCGGGTGAACTCGCCCGGCAGCGCCAGGCGGGCGCCGTTTTCCAGCAGCGTATCGAGCGCAAGTTTGGCCGGCAGCAGCCCGCCATGGCAGGTGATCTCGACCGTGTCCTCGCGCGTGAAGGTGCGCGGCGCGCGCAGGACCGCGAGCAGGACTTCATCCACCATCTGCCCGCGCCGCATGACTTTGCCGAAATGAATCGTGTGCGTCGGCGCGGCGGAGGGTGTGAGCGACGACTTGCCCACCGGCACGAAACTCTTGTCCGCCACCGCGAGGGCCTGCGACCCCGACAGGCGGAGCACCGCCAGCCCGCCTTCGCCGAGCGGCGTCGCGATGGCTGCGATGGTGTCGTCGAACATGCTGTTCCGTGGGAAGGCGGGCGTCCCCGCGAGCCGCGACTGGAAGCACTGTCCCGCAAAAAATCACGATGGATCAGAACTTCTGGTTGCCCGGTCTTTCGGCTTTGGCAGGAATCTGTTTTTTTTGGCGCGCGCTTGCAACCACAACCGCGCCTTCTCGTAACTTTTCCTGTGCAGGTAATGAAGCAGGTCGGAATCGGTGTCGGCCGGCAACTGGCGCGCCAGCTCATCCAGCCGGGTGAAGAGGGGCAACAGGTTTGGCTTGGGATTGGCCGCGGGCATGGCGCGCACGGTCTTCTCCAGTTCCACCAAATTTTTCAAAATAAGTTGTTCGGTCGAGGTCATGCTCATTTCATAACCCAAGTGAAGCGGGAAACCAAGCGAATGTCTTTGCGCGTCCGAAAATTGCGTTTGGAGTTCCGCTATCGATCGGCATCCTAGTCTGAGCAGGCTGAAGCCTGAACTCCAAACCACTGGCCAATGCGACTAGCCGATTCGCCGCTTACGCCCCTTGCAGCGCGGCATCGAGCACCTCGAGCAGGAAGTCCGCGTCCGCCTTCGTGATACACATCGGCGGTTTGATGCGGAGCGAGTTGCCGTGCAGGCCGCCCTTGCCGATGAGCAGGCCCATGTCCTTGCAGCTCTCGAACACGAAGGCGCATTCCTCCTTCGCCGGGACTTTGGTCTGCCGGTCTTTCACCAGTTCCACGCCGAGCATCAGGCCCAGGCCGCGCACTTCGCCGATGAGCGCATGACGCTGCTGCAACTGTTGCAGGCCGGCCTTGAGGTGGGCGCCGATGTTGAGCGCGTTTTCCTGCAAACGCTCGCGCTCGATGACTTCGAGCACGGCCATGCCTTGGGCACAGACGACCGGGTTGCCACCGAAGGTGTTGAAGTGAATCCGCGCCGCGAGCGACTTGGCGATCTGCGGCGTCGTCACCACCGCGGCCAGCGGGCAGCCGTTGCCGATACCCTTGGCCATCGTGACGATGTCGGGGATGACGCCCTGCGTCTCAAAGCCCCAGAAATGCGTGCCGGTGCGTCCGAAACCGGCCTGCACTTCGTCGGCGATGCAGACGCCGCCCGCGGCCCGCACGTGTTCGTACGTGTGCCTGAGGTAGCCGTCGGGATAAACCACCGCGCCCCCGACGCCTTGAATGGATTCGGCAATGAAGCCGGCGACTTGTCCGGACGTGCCGAATTGAATCAGGCTTTTCACATCGTCGGCGTATTTCCGGCCGGCCTCGGGATCGTCGTTGCCGTGAGGGCCGCGGTAGGTGTCGGGCATCAGCGCGTGTTGCACGCCGAAGCTGTGCGGCACGTTGAACTTCCAGGTGTGATGCGAGGTGAGGCCCATCGTGGACTGGCTGCCGCCGTGGTAGGAGTTGCGCAGTGCGATGAGGTCGTAGTTGCCGGTGCAGGCGCGGGCCATGAGCAGCGCGAGGTCGTTCGCTTCGGAGCCGGAGTTGACGAAGTAGCAGACCTTCAAGGCGCCGGGCATTTTCGCGGCGAGCATCCGGGCGTAAAGGGCGACGTTCGGGTGCAGGTAAATCGTGGTGGTGTGCTGGAGGATTTCGTTCTGGCGGCTGGCGGCGGCGACGACGTGCGGATGGCAATGACCCACGCTCACCGTCACGATGCCGGCGAAACCGTCGAGGTAACGGCGGCCCTTCTCGTCGAAGAGATATTGGCCGCGGCCCTCGACGATCATGACGGGTTTTTTATAGTAGGCAAAGATGGCCGGGCTGAGGAACTGTTTGCGCAGCGCGAGCACTTCTTCGGCGGACGGGCCGGTGTACGGCCGGGGCGTGTAGTCCAACGGCGGGAGGTTGAATGATTTCATAAGATCAGGAGCGCAGGGCGCGGGGCGCCAGATTCCGCAACAGCAAGTACACCGCGAACGCGATGAAAAAGCCCACGAACCACGCGTAATTGTAAATGCCGAGAAACACCGGGGCCACTTGCGTCTTGTCGAGCAGTTTCACCGCAACCAGAAAGCCGGGCAGGTTCGGCAGGACGGCCACGGCCAGCGACGCCAGGGCCACGAGGCTGAAGCCGCGCGAATAGGTGTATTCGCCGTCGGTTTGGTAGAGCGCCGCCACGTTGAGCCGGCGGCGGCGAAGCACGAAGTAATCAGCGATCATGATGCCGCCAATCGGTCCCAGCAGCGCGCTGTAGCCGATGAGCCAGGCGAAGATGTAGCCGCCCGGATCGTTGTAGAGTTTCCAGGGGAACATCAGAATGCCAACGACGCCAGTGATGAGGCTGCCGGTTTTGAAACTGATGCGCCGGGGCGCGAGGTTCGAGAAATCATTCGCCGGCGAGACGACGTTTGCGGCGATGTTCGTCGAAAGCGTGGCCACGGCGAGTGTGACGAGCGCGAGCACGGAGAGCACCGGGTTTTTAAACTTCGCCATGAGCTGCACCGGGTCCCAGATGGCCTGGCCGAACACCACGATCGTCGCGCTCGTCACCGCCACGCCAATGAACGCGTAGAGGGTCATCGTCAGCGGCAGGCCCAGCGCCTGGCCGAGGATTTGGTCGCGTTGCGAACGGGCGAAACGCGAGAAGTCCGGGATGTTGAGCGAGAGCGTGGCCCAGTAGCCGACCATCGCCGTCAGCCCGGCGGCGAACACCGGCCAGAATTCCGCACGGGTCTTGAACTTGTCCGGCTGCGCGAGGATCGGGCCCCAGCCGTCCGCCGCGACGTAGCCCCACGCCAGCAGACCCAAGCCCGTGAGGATGAGGAACGGTGCGCTCCACACTTCGAGCCATTTGATGCTGTCCATGCCCTTGAGGATGATCACGATGTTGACCGTCCAGAAGAGCAGGAAGCAGAACAGTTCGCCGGGCGAAATGCCGAGCGCGGGCAGGTTGACTTTCGTCGCCGGGTCATAGCCGAAAAGGACGGCGGCAGTCGAGTAGATTGCCGCGCCGCCGATCCAGGTCTGGATGCCGAACCAGCCGCACGCCACCATGGCGCGCATGAGCGCGGGGATGTTCGCGCCCAGCGTTCCGAAGGAGGAGCGCAGCAGCACCGGGAACGGCACGCCAAACGCCGTGCCGGGATGCGCGTTGAGCGTCATGGGAATGAGCACAATGAGGTTGCCGAGGAAGATCGTGAGCGTGGCCTGCCACCAGTTCATCCCCTGCTCGATGAGGCTGCTGGCCAGTGTGTAGGTGGTGATGCAGATCGCCATGCCGACCCAGAGCGCGGCGATGCTCCACATTGTCCACGTGCGTTTCTCCGGCGGCACCGGCGCCAGGTCGGGGTTGTAGAGGCGGCTGCCCTGGAGTGAGGCGGGCAACGCGGCGGTCGCCGTGAGGGTATCCACTTGCTGGAGCATGGCCGGTTTTTACCAGCAAGGCCGGATGAAGGAAAGCGTTGTGTTGACTGAAAGAAGCGATGGCCAATGACGAATGTCCAATGTCCAAGGACAAAGGAATTTCCAATGACACAACAGTCCCAATTACCAGCACAAAAAAGGACGCAGCCATTTACCCATTGAAACCTGGTCCTTCCTTTGTCCTTGGATTTTGGCCATTTGACATTTCGCCCGGTTCATCGCAGACCCGGTGGCGAGTCGCCCCAGCCGCCAGTCAACCGCGTTGGGCGAGGGGCACCACCCTCCGCTCGCCCGGTCCGGTGTATTGTGAGAGCGGCCGGATGAGCCGGTTGTTCGCCAGTTGCTCCAGGATGTGCGCCGTCCACCCGGTGATGCGCGCCATCACGAAGAACGGCGTGAACAGGTCAATGTCGAAGCCCATCATGTAATACGCCGGACCGGAGGGGAAATCGAGGTTGGGATGGATTTTCTTCTGCTCGACCATCACGCTTTCGAGGATGTCCTCGATGTCGAGCCACTTTTTGTTGCCGGTGAAATCGGCCATTTTGCGCGCGTATTTCTTCATCGTCGGCACTCGCGAATCACCACTTTTATAGACGCGATGGCCAAACCCCATCACCACGCGCTTCTCGCGCAACGCGGCCAGCATCCAATCCTTGGCGCGCGACGGCTCGCCGATTTCCAAAAGCATGCGCATGACCGCTTCATTCGCGCCGCCGTGCAACGGCCCTTTGAGCGACGCGATGCCGCCGACCACGCCGCTGTAAATGTCCGACATACTCGACACGATCACGCGCGCGGTGAACGTGGACGCGTTGAACCCGTGCTCGGCGTAAAGCACGAGCGAAACGTCGAACGCCTTCACGACTTCCGGTGCGGGCACTTTGCCGAAAACCATGTGGAAGAAATTTTCCGCGAAACCGATGTCCTGGCGCGGCGGGATGAACTCCTGTCCTTTGCGAAAGCGATAAAATGCCGCGACCATCGTGGGGATTTTCGCCAGCATGGCGACGGAGCGTTTCAGATTCACCGCCGTGCCGGCCTTGTCCAGTTCGGCGTCCTCCGTGCCGAGAAAACTCACCGCTGTCCGCAACGCGTCCATCGGATGCGCCGTGCGCGGTGTTTTCTGGATGACCGCGAGCAACTCCTTGCTGAGGTCGCGCTGGCTTCGCTCGGCGGCTTGAAACCCGGCGAGTTGCTTCGCGTCCGGCAATTCGCCGTGCCAGATAAGCCACGCGACCTCCTCGAAGCTGCAATGCTCGGCCAGCTCCTGCACGGGATAGCCGTAATAAACCAGCGCGTTGATTTCCGGCATCACCTTGGAGATGCGCGTCGTGTCCACGACCACGCCTTCCAGGCCGCGATGAATGACTTCTGCTTCGTTGCTCATAATCGTTTCCTTCCCGTAGCAGCCGACGTAAGGAGGCTCACTTCAAAGCTCCAAACTCCAAGCACCAACATCCATCCCGCCATGCGGGACAACCTTCAACATCCAATCGAAATCGCGCGCCGTAGGTTTTGGAGCTTGGACGCTTTGAGTTTCTCTGGAGCTTGGATGTTGGAGCTTGGTGCTTCACTTCACGTCGGTTGCTACAGCTTGAAATTGAACACATCTTTGTCGAACTGCTCGTAATCCCCGTAACGAATCAACTCGTAAAGCTCCGCGCGCGTCTGCATCCGGTCGAGCAAGGACGCCTGCGTGCCTTCTTTTTTCAAAACGGCCAGACCATCTTCCACCGCCTTCATCGCGAGACGCAAGGAAGTCACGGGATAAATCACCACATTGTAGCCGAGGCTCGCGAGTTGACACGTGGTCAGCAATTTGCTTTTGCCAAACTCCGTCATGTTCGCCAGCAACGGAACTTTGATTGCCTTGCGAAACTTTTCGAACTCGCTCTCATCCGCCAGGGCCTCCGGAAAAATCATGTCCGCGCCGG
Source organism: uncultured Verrucomicrobiota bacterium (assembly GCA_964539075.1). GTDB lineage: Bacteria > Verrucomicrobiota > Verrucomicrobiia > Limisphaerales > CAZIFU01 > CAZIFU01. The sequence goes on from CAZIFU010000230.1 coordinate 16,768, forward strand.
CATCCACGTAAGCCTTCGCGCGCGTGATGGCCCCGTCGAGGCCCTCGGCCGCGCGGGCATCGGTGCGGGCGATGAGGACGAAGTTCGGGTCGCGGCGCGCGGCGGCGGCGGCGCGGATTTTCTTCACCATGTCGGCGGCGGGCACCAGCACCTTGTGGTCGAGGTGGCCGCAGCGTTTCGGGTTCTGCTGGTCCTCGAAGTGGCAGCCGCACAGGCCTAGTTCCTCCAACTCCTGCACCGTGCGTGCCACGTTGAGCGGCTCGCCGAAACCGGTGTCCGCGTCAATGAGGGCCGGCAGTTCGGTTGCGCGTGAAATGGCCCGGCCGCGCTGCGCCACCTCGGTCAAGGTCGTCAGACCCACGTCCGGCAAACCAAGATCATTTGCCAGCACCGCGCCGGAAATGTAAACGCCTTCAAAGCCCTGTCTCTCGATGAGCATTGAAACCTGGGGAGAGAACGCGCCCGGGAACCGCAGCAACTTGCCCGATTTCAGTGCCGCCCGAAATTCAACGCGCTTCTGCGATGGAGATTTTTTGGCGAAGAGCATGGCAATGGGAAAAAGCTCCAAGCTCCAAGCTCCAACATCCATCCCGCCATGCGGGACAATCTTCAACATCCAATCCAGGCCGCATGTTGCGCGTTTTGGAGCCTGGGTGATTGAAGTTTCTCTGGAGCTTGGATGTTGGTGCTTGGTGCTTCATTTTCAAGTGGTTTAGAAGATGCCACGTTTATCGCGTGTGGCGCAAGTCAGTTGTCCGGCCGGCAGCACGACGTTCAATGCGCCAAGCTCATCGGCTGGCAACTCGCTCAAATGCTGGGCGGCTTTGATGAATCGTTCGCTCTCGTCTCGTGAAATCAAATCCCCGGCAAGCGTTTGAAATTTACGGAGGTAATCCGCACGGGCAAACGGCCGTGCGCCCAGCGGATGCGCGTCGGCCACGGCAATTTCGTTGGTGAGCGCGCCGCCGTCTGCAAAGGTGATTTCCACGCGACCGCCGAAAGCCTTCTCGCGCGGGTCGGCCGCGTGATAGCGGCGCGTCCATTCCGTGTCCTCCACGGTTTTGATCTTTTGCCACAGCGCCACGACGTCGGGATTTTGGACGACTTCGGGCGCGTAGCTTTTGACGTGGTGCCAGAAACCGGTGTGCAGCGCGGCGGCAAAGATGAACATCAGGCTGTGATCGAGCGTCTCGCGGCTGGCCTGCGGATCAAACTTTTGCGGATCGTTGGCGCCGCTGCCAATGACGGTGTGCGTGTGGTGGCTGGTGTAAATCGTCACTGCGCGGATGCTTTTCACTTCGGCGATTTTCCCGCGCAGACGGAACGCGAGATCAATCCACGCCTGTGCCTGGTATTCGGCGGAATGCTCCTTGGTGTAGGAGTCGAGGATGGCGCGGCACGGTTCGCCCGGCGCGGGCAACGGCACGTCGTAGCTCGCGTCCGGCCCGCCGAGCATCCACGCCATGACGCTGTCCTCGCCTTCGTAAATCGGCGAGGGGCTTTTTTCGCCGCGCATCGCGCGATCCACGGCTTCGATGGCGAGTTTGCCGGCGTGCGCAGGCGCGTAGGCTTTCCAACTGGAAATCTCGCCCTTGCGCGATTGCCGCGTGGAGAAGCCGACGTGAACGGCCTGTTGAATGGCCTGATAGATGGTATCGGTGTCGAGTTCGAGCATCGCGCCGAGGCCGGCGGCGACCGACGGGCCGAGGTGCGCGACGTGATCCTTCTTGTGCTCGTGCAGACAGATGCCGCGCACGAGATCCATCTGGATTTCGTAAGCGACGACGATACCGCGCAGCAGTTTCGCGCTGCTGAGTCCACATTGCTGCGCCACGGCGATGAGCGGCGGGATGTTGTCACCGGGATGCGAATAATCCGCGGCGAGAAAAGTGTCGTGCATGTCGAGTTCGCGCACGGCCACGCCATCGGCCCATGCCGCCCACTCGCACTCGAAGCGTTGCTCGCCCGGCACGCCGAAAAGCGTCGCGCCACCCGGACGCGGATGCGCCAGCGCCTGCGTTCGCGCGTTGGCCACCGGCGGACGATTGATGGCGGCAATGGCGACGGCGGCGTTGTCAATGATTCGATTGACAATCATTTCGGCCACTTCGGGCAGGATGGGCGTGCGGTCGGTGGCCACCGCGGCGAGTTTCCAGGCCAGTTGCTCCGTTTTCGGCAACGGGATTTTTGAGGGATAGACTTTGATACGGTGGGTAATCATGCGGAACCGCAGTCACCATCAAGTGGTGATTGACGATAGTAAGCCTCAGAAACGGCGGGGAAATCAAGCGCGCTGAGGAAATTCTTTGTTCCGTAGCAGCCGAGGTAACGAGGCTCAAATGCCCTACTCTCAACCAAACAGCCAGAGCCTCCTTACGTCGGCTCCTGCAAACTTGAAGGTGTTCAAAAATGATTCGGCTCGCGCTGGAGGAATTTTCCGCGACCGACGGTTCCGACGAATTTGCCGTCGCGCGCGGCGATCTGGCCGCGCACGGTCACGACGCTGGGCCGGCCTTCAATCGCCATGCCTTCGAAGGGGTTGTAGTCCACGATCATCGTCTGCGTCTTCACTGAGATCGTGCCGCGATAGTTCGGGTCATACACCACGAGGTCGGCGTCGCTGCCGGGCTGGATCGTGCCTTTGCGCGGAAACAGGCCGAAGAGTTTCGCCGCTTGTGTGCTCGCGGCATCCACGAAGCGGTGCAGGTCGAGCCGCCCGCGCTTCACGCCCTGGGTGTAAAACACGTTCACGCGGTCTTCGAGCGACGGAATGCCGTTGGGGATTTTGGTGAAATCGTTCCGGCCCATCTGCTTTTGCGTCGCAAAATCAAACGGACAATGGTCGGTGGCCAGCGTGCTGACCAGTCCCTCGCGCAGGCCGTTCCACAAAATGTCCTGGTTGCGCTTGTCGCGCAGCGGCGGGGACATCACGAACTTCGCCCCCTCGAAGTCCGGCCGCTCGGCCCAGGTCTTGTCGGTGACGAGATATTGAATCAGCGTCTCGACCCACACCTTCACGCCGCGAAACTTGCCCGCCAGCGCCTCGCGCAATGCCTCGTCGCAACTCAGGTGGACGATATAAACGTGCGCGTCGAGCAACCCGGCGAAGGTCAGCAAGTGATGCACGCCCCCGGCCTCAACGACGGGCGGGCGGCTTTCGTGGTGCCACTCCGGCCCGGTCTTGCCTTCGGACAGCAGTTTTTTCTGAAGTTCCAAAATCAGGTCCGCGTTCTCGCAATGCGCCGTGGTGATGACGCCCAGTTCCTTGGCGAGCCGGAGGGTTTTGAACAGTTCCTCGTCCGTGACGCCGAGCGCGCCCTTGTAAGCGAGGAAGACTTTGAAGCTGCTGACGCCGCGTTTGACGATTTCCTTGAACTGTTTTTCCGACGCATCATCGTAACGCGTCACGCCGAAGTGGAAGGTGAAGTCGCACGCGCTGTGGCCCTGCGCCTTGCCGAGCCACAACTCGAACGCCGCCAGCGGCTCGTCGGTGCGCGCGGGGCAGATCATCTCGATAAACGTGGTCGTGCCGCCAACCAGCGCGGCCTGGCTGGCGGTCTCGTGCGTGTCCCTGGCGAACGTGCCCATGAACGGCAGGTAAATGTGCACGTGCGGATCAATGAAGCCGGGAAAAACAAATTTTCCTTTCGCATCAATGATGTCAGTCCCGCGTGGCGCTGTGATGTCGCGGTCAATGCGCGTGATGGTTTCGTTTTCGCAAAAGATGTCCGCCACGTAGCGGTCGCTGGCCGTGACGATTTCGCCGTTTTTAATGAGCAGGCTCATATTAAAAAAGCTGCAAGTTCCAACATCCAAGCTCCAGAGAAGCTCCAAATCTCAACATCCAAACAACCGCGTGCAACGATTTGGTGTTTGGTGATTGAAGTTTCTCTGGAGCTTGGAGCTTGGAATTTGGAGCTTTCATTTGTGCCAGATGTCGCCCTCGCCGTAGCTGAACCAGCGGCTCGTCGTCACCTTCAACTGCGTGAAAAATTGCACGCCTTCCTTCCCTTGCATGTGGAGGTCGCCGAAAAACGACTCGTTCCAGCCATTGAACGGAAACCATGCCATCGAAGCGGGCACACCGATGTTGATGCCGACCATGCCGCACTGGATGCGATGCTTGAACTCGCGAGCGGCTTTGCCGTTGCGTGTAAAGATCGAAGCGCCGTTGCCGAACGGTGATTTGTTCGCCAGTTCGATGGCCGCGTCCAAATCTTCCATGTGCATCACGTTCAGCACCGGGCCAAAGATTTCTTCCTTCGCGACCGTCATGCCGGATTGCACTTGATCCAAAATCGTCGCGCCGACGAAAAAGCCGTCCGGGGCCTCACTGACTTTGACGCCGCGACCGTCAGCAGGAATCTTTGCGCCTTCCTTCACGCCAGCCTCGATCAATTGCAACACGCGGTCGCGATGCTGGCGCGTGATGACCGCACCCATGTCCGGTTGCGGATCACGATCGGTTGGGCCGACTTTGATGCGCTTGGTGGCTTCGACGAGCGTGGGCAATACCGTTTTCTCCGCGCCGCCGACGACGACCGCGGTTGAGCCCGCCATGCAACGTTCGCCGGCGCAGCCGAACGCGGCTTCGATGACGCCGCGCACCGAATTGTCAATGTCCGCGTCGGGCATGAGCAACACGAAATTCTTCGCGCCGCCATTGGACTGGACGCGCTTGCCGTGCTTCGTGCCGGTCTCGTAAATGTGGCGCGCCACCGGCGTGGAGCCGACGAACGAAATCGCCTTCACCTTCGGATGCGCAAGCAGCGCGTCCACACACTCGCGTCCGCCGTGGACGAGGTTGAGCACACCTTTCGGCAGGCCGGCCTTTTCGAGCAGCTTCGCGATTTTGATGGCGGTGAGCGGAACTTTTTCGCTGGGTTTGAGGACGAACGTATTGCCGCACGCGAGCGCCACAGGATACATCCACAGCGGCACCATGGCGGGGAAGTTGAACGGTGTGATGCCGGCGCACACGCCGAGCGGCTGGCGGATGGACTCGCAATCAATCCCGCGCGCGATGTTCTCCAGCACTTCGCCCATGAGCAGCGACGGCACGCCGCACGCGAACTCGACCATCTCGATGCCGCGCTTCACGTCACCGCGCGATTCGACGAGCGTCTTGCCGTGCTCGCGCGTGTTGCTGCGCACGAGGTCGTTGAAGTTTTCTTCGAGCAGCATTTTGAATTTGAACAGAATCCGCGCGCGCTCGACCGGCGGCGTTTCCATCCACGCCGGGCACGCGGCGGCGGCGGCCTCGACGGCGGCGTTCACATCGCCCGCCGTGCCGACGGGACATTCAGCGATGATGTCACCCGTGGAAGGATTGAAGACGGGCGTTCCGGCAACTTTCGGCTGAAGCCATTCGCCGCCGATGAAATTGGGGCAGGGTTCGAGAGCAGGCATATTAAAAAGCTCCAAGCACCAAGCTCCAACATCCAGAGAAGCTCCACACAAAAGCTCCAAATTCCAAGCACCAAGCTCCAGAGAAATTCCAAGCACCAAACATCAAAGACTGCGCGTGCGGGAAATTGGAGCTTGGTCCTTGGTGTTTCTCTGGATGTTGGTTGTTGGAGCTTGGATGTTTCATTTCCTATAGGTGCTGGCGAATATCAAATGCAACTCCTTTGCCCCGCGGTAAAGCTGACGCGCATCGTCAGCGAGCTTGGGTTCGGAAGCGGCAATCATGCGGAGAAAGAACTTTGTCTCTTTGGCTTCCTTGACGCAGCGACCAATGGTGCATTTGAAATCCTTTTTCGAGACGCCTTCGTTTGCTTCGCAATAATCCGCCCCAACGCTGGTGCCACAACCGACAAGTTGGTCAATTAAACGATTGTTTTCCGGGCCTCGCGGAATTTTTTTGCAGAAACGGATTATTGTTTCACCAAATCGCGCCGTCCGTTCTTCCAGATCAAAAGCATGACGTTGTGAACCGTTTTCACTTGGCACATCGTTCAGCAAAAAAGCTCCGCTCGAAACCGTCGGATACTTCAAGCCACCGCCCGTGCCCGTTGAAGCTTGCTGTTTGGAGCTTCTCTGGAGCTTGGATGTTGGAGCTTGGTTCTTCATTTAGCGCGCCAGCGCGGCGGATTGTTTCACGAACTCATCCCCACTCCACTCGCCGTCGCTCTTGACGACCTTGGCGGCGGCAGCGGCCTTTTGCGCGGCCTTGCGTTCGGCCTGGCGCTTCACGAGGTCGGCGTGCGTGGTGAAATAATCGAGGCTCTTGCCCTTGAAGTCGGCGAGCGTCTCGAACTTGTGCCTGGCCATGAACGCCAGCAGTTCGTCACACATGGGCTTCACTATTTCGTAGCCGAACTTCATCACGCCGGTGCAGACCTGCACGGTGTCGCCGCCGAGCAGGATGAATTGCGCCGCATCGTTGCCGCTCTCCACGCCGCCGATGGCCGAGAGCGAACGGCCGGGAAATTCCTTGCGAATGAGTTGCGCGATCTCCATCACCATCCGGAGTGCGATGGGCCGGACTGCTTTTGAGGAGTAGCCGCCGGGCGTGGTGTAGCCCTCGACGTTCGGCTCGGGGCGGAGCGTGTCGAGGTTCACGCTGCACACGCTGCGGATGGTGTTGATGGCGCTGACGCCGGTCGCGCCGGCCTTGAATGCGGCGCGTGTCGGGTCTTCGATGTGCGTGACGTTCGGCGTCATCTTTGCCCACACTGGTTTCTTCGCCGCGCTCATCACCCAGCCGACGACTTCCTTGAGAATGTCCGGGTTCTCGCCCATCGCCGCGCCCATCTTGCGTTCGGGCAAACCGTGCGGGCAGGAGAAGTTGCACTCGAAAGCATCGACGCCCGCGCCCTGGCAACGCTCAATGATTTCGACCCAGGCGTCCTTGCGAAATTCCTCCATCACGGACGCGATGAGGATGCGGTCGGGGAACTGGTCTTTGCACTTCTTGAATTCATCGAGCCAGATTTTGAACGGGCGATCGCTGATGAGTTCGATGTTTTCCCAGCCAATGACTTCGCCGCTGTCGGCGAGCAGTTTGGCGTAGCGCGGCGTGACGTTGACGACCTTTGAGGAATCGAGGCTCACAGTCTTGGCGATGACCGCGCCCCAGCCTTCTTGGAATGCCCGGGTGATGACGTTGAGGTTCGTGCCCGGCGGGCCGGAGCCAATCACAAAAGGATTGGGAAGTTTGAGACCGTCGACGGTGGTGGCAAGCGTAGGCATAGCTTTGTCCTTCTGTTTTTTGCTGACTGTCGTCAATGTAAGCGCGGATTGAGCGCTATTGCCACAGTAAACATTTTTCTGCGGCACGACCATTTGACCGGGCCAGCATGAGCACGCCTTTGAATCCCAAACGCACCGTCGCTGAACTCAAGGAATTGCGCGCGCTTACCGGCGACGAGCACGGCGCGCAACGGGTCGCCTTCACGCCGATGTGGATCAAGACGCGCGCGTGGCTGCGGAAAAAACTGGAGGCTCTTCCGGTCGAAACCCATGTGGACGCGGCGGGCAATCTGTGGTGCACACTTCGCGGCGAGTCCGACAAATGTTTGCTCATCGGCGGCCACATGGATTCCGTGCCGAACGGCGGCTGGCTCGACGGCTGCCTCAACGTGCTTGCGGGTGTGGAAATTCTCCGCCGCATCACTGTGCAATACCACGGCAAGCCGCCGGTGACCGTCCGTCTTGTGGATTGGGCCGACGAGGAGGGCGCGCGGTTCGGAAAAAGCTTGTTCGGCTCCTCTGCCTGCTCCGGCAATCTCGACATGAAAGAAGCGCGCGGCCTCAAGGACAAGGACGGCATCCGCCTGCCCGACGCGTTGAAGGAAGTCAGCGTGGATTTCGAGCGCGTGAAGGACAGCGGCAAGGAACTTCAGAACGCCGCCGCATATCTCGAACTTCACATCGAGCAAGGCCCGGTGTTGCTCGACCTCGATCTGCCGCTGGGAGCTGTGCTTGGCACGTTCGGGGTTGAAAGACATGCCATCACGTTTCACGGCCAGGCCGCGCACTCCGGCAGCACGCCGATGAACCGCCGCAAGGACGCCTTCCTCGCCGCCGCGAAGATGAGTCCGGAAATCTATCGCATTGCCGAGCGCAGCAATGGCGGCGTCTGCACCATCGGCTCATGCACGACCAGGCCCGGCATCGTCACCAGCGTCGTCGAGGAATGTCGCATCACGCTCGACCAGCGCCATCTCGATGCCGCGAAGCTCGCAAAAATGTTTCAGGAAGCCAAAGCCGCCAGCGAAAAATTCGCCAGGGAAGGCAACGTGAAAGTTTCCTGGGAACGCCTCTGGCAGATTGACCCGCGCCTGTTCAACGACGAACTCATCGCGCTGTGCGACGAGGCGATCCGCGAGACGTGCGGCAAGGTTCATCGCCTGCCCAGCGGCCCGTTGCACGACGCCGCCGAAGTCGCGCGCGCGGGCGTGCCGACCGTGATGATGTTCGTCCAAAGCCTGCACGGCATCAGCCACAATAAAATCGAGGACACGAAGGAAGAACACCTCGAACTCTGCATGACCGCGTTCGACAAACTGACGGAGAAGGCGATGAGGTGGGTGAAGTCGAGATAGCACAGTCCGTTCGTGGCCCTTCGATTTCGATTTTGTATGCCGAGCTTGCCAAAACCGGAGCACAGCCTACTTTACGTGGAGTGATGAGCAAAACTACGTATCCAACGGTGACAATCACCAAGGCGCAGAGCGGGTTGCCAAAACTTTGCCGCAGCAAGGAGCCGGTTTTGATCACGACGCATGACAAGCCGGTGAGCGTGTTGTTGCCGATTGAGGATTACGAGGCGCTGATCGAGACAATGGATTTGCTGGCGAACCCAAAAGCGATGCGGACACTCCAGGCGGCCAAAGCGGGCAAGCTCAAATACCGGAAGCTGGACCTGGGCGATGAAAATCTCGGCCTCTGAACAGGTGGCCGACTGGTTGAGCAGCCTGCCGCCCGAACCCAAACGGCGCGTGTGCGCGGCGCTTCGTGGGTTGGAGGATTGGCAGGGAGACATCAAGTCGTTGCGCGCCGAACTGGAGGGCTTTTATCGGCTGCGCATCGGCGGCTACCGCATCGCGTATCGCGTGATGGGTGGACAGTTGATCCAGTTGGAATATCCGGACACGCGGGACGTGGTGTATGAGACGTTCCGTCAGTTGCGCATTCTGGCCGAGATGAATGAGTAACGTTTGGCTCAACCATGATTATGCTCGAAGGCCGAACGCCTTTGGTGTTCCTTCGGAGTGAGCGCGCATGAATCAGATCATCTTCAAGGAACTGCTGGCCGCCACCGAACGCGGTGAGCCGGCGGTGCTGGCGCTGATCTCCCGGGTGAAAGGCTCCAGCCCGCAAAAGCCCGGCGCCAAGGCCATCTTCTACCCGGACGGGCGCATTGACGGCACGCTGGGCGGCGGCTGCCTGGAGGCGGAGATCCAACACCGCGCGCTGGACGCGCTGCTTACCCGCCAGCCGTCGGCGTTCGAACTGGTGCTCGACCACGATTTCGGCTGGGACGATGGCTTGATCTGCGGCGGCAAAGTGGTCGGGCTGATTCTGCCGGAGGCGCTCGAACAAGGCCGGTCACTCTGGCCGCGGCTGGCCGCACGCGAGCAAACGCTGGCCTGGGGCGTGCGTGAGGATTTTTCGATCACCGACGCGACTGCGGCGGGTGAACCATTGCGCTACGAGGAAACTGTTTATCCGCCCTGCGCGCTGTGGATCGCCGGCGCGGGCCACATCGCGCAGGGCGTGGCGCCGCTGGGCGTGCAACTGGATTTTTCCGTCACGGTATTCGACGACCGCCCCGCGTTGGCTAACCCGCGATTTTTTCCCATGCCCATCCGCATCGTGGCCGACCTCTGGGACAAGATGCTGGCCGCGCCGTTGCCGGACCGGCCGGCGTTCGGGCTGATTGTCACGCGCGGCCATCGGCACGACGCGGTGGTGCTGCGACATTGGATTCAGAAACCGTTCGCGTTTCTCGGCATGATCGGCAGCCGGCGGAAGTCGCGGATCATCTTCGAGCATTTTCAGGAGGAAAAAATCGCCACCGCCGGACAATTGGAGAAGGTCGTCTGTCCCGTGGGCCTGGACATCGAGGCACAGACGGTTTCGGAAATCGCCGTGAGCATCGCCGCGCAACTGGTGCAGCGCCGCGCGGAAGTCCTGCGCCCGGCCGGCGACCAGCGCCCCCCGTGATCCTGGTAGCAGCCGACGTAAGGAGGCTCATTCTGATCCGCCGGAAAGTCAGAGCCTCCTTACGTCGGCTGCTACAATGCAATGGCACGAATCGCCGCAGGAAACGGTTCAATATTCCGCCTTGTCGGATTTCCGCGCCCATTCCTGGAACGCCGCCAGGGCTTCCTTGCGCAGCAGTGGCTTCATCGGCAAGCGCCGCTGGCCGGCCGGTCGCTTGACTTCGCGGTAGATGAACGAATCGTCGAAGCCGACGCGCGCGGCATCCTGCGCTGTGTTGGCGAAAAAAATCCGCGCCGGGCGCGCCCAATAAATCGCGGCCAGGCACATCGGGCAAGGTTCGCAGGTGCAGTAGATGTCGCAACCGTCGAGTTGAAAGCTTTTCAATCGCCTGCAGGCGCGGCGGATGGCGACGATCTCTGCGTGCGCGGTGGGGTCGTTGCGGGAAGTGACGAGATTTGTGCCCCGGGCAATGATTTGATTGTTCCTGACCACCAGTGCAGCGAAGGGACCGCCCCGGCCGCTGCGGACATTTTTTACCGACAACGCAATCGCTTCGCGCATGAACTGGTCGTGCCTGGCGGTTTTCATGAGATGATTCTACAAACTCAAATGGCCCAGCGCGAGCAGGCCGTAGAAAGTGTATTCGGCGTCGAGGAAATCGTCCGCCCAGTGGCCGTGGAAGCCGCCTTCGGCCGACCAGAGCGTGTCGAGAAAGTCGAGGCCGCGCTCGTGAACTTCGCTGGGCAGGCGGCGTTCCATTGCGGCGAGCGCGTGCAAAGTGGTCGCGGTCGAGAGCAAGTCGGGCACCGGCGCGCCGGGTACAGCCACAAAGCCGCCTTGCGGATGCGCCTGCGCGAGCAGCCAGTCGCCGACTCGCTCGTTCACCGGGAAACCGAGGTGGCGGATGAGCGTGACCGCGCCAGCGGTGGCGTTCGTGGCGCCCGTGCGTGCGCCGGGGACGTTGCTCCAGGCGCCGTCGGGCGTTTCCAGACGTTTCAGACTTTGAACCAGCTTCAGCGCGTGCGGTGGCGTGTGGCCAAGGTCCTGATAGCCTCCCAGCGCAACGAACGCGCCGTAAGCCGTGCCGTGCGTGAGTTTCGCGTCGCCTTCGTAACCACCATCGGCCTTGCGAAACGTTTCGATGTGCGCCAGCAACGTGCGGTCGAGGCCGGCCGGCATACGCCCGGCGCCGACGACTGCCCAGCACCGGGCCAGCGCCGAGAGATGCACAAAGTCGAGTTCGTCTCCTTCGCCGAACGTGCGCAGGAAAGTTTCGACGCGGTCAACGGGCACCGCGACATCGAGCGCCTGCATTCCGGCGAGCGCGAAAATCGTGTAGTAAAGGTCCGGCTGGCCAGCGCGGTCCCGTCCGCCGCCTTCGGGCGTAAGTTGTGTCTGAAAAAAATTGCGGACTGAATCGGTGGATTCAGCGAGCAACCGCGGGGCGAGCCGGGCCACTTGAAGCAGTTGAAGGCGGAGGCTCACGCCGGAACCGCAACCGTCGCCGACGCGCCGGCGCGTTGCGCCGCGTTCTTCTGTTCAAACTCCTTGCACCAGCCTTTGATTTCCGTGTCGTTGAAAATCTTGCCGATGACGCGGCGGAGCAGGCCTTTCAAGTTTGCGTTCTCCAAATCGCGGAGCGAACGGATGGCTTCCTCCTTGTAGGTTTCGAGCAGCGTGTGGGCGCGCTCGTCGGCTTTCAACTCGGTGTAGAGCGCCTCGATTTGTTCGGCGTTCACGCCGGTTTGCGGCGCGCGGCGCCAGAACGATTCGAGCAACGATTTCTTTTCGGCCTGGGCGCGCTCATAGGCCACGGCGAGCAATAAACTGGGGCGCAATCCCGCAATGTCGTTGGTTTCGCCTTTGGCTCCCAGGTCGCTCAAGTCGTCGCGAATCTGGTAGGCGATGCCGAGCGCCTCGCTGTAAGCGGCCAGCACGTCCGCCACTTCCTCATGCGGTTCCGTCCCGGCATAAAGCGCGCCGAGGCGCAGCGCCACTTCAAAGGCCGGCGCGGTCTTTTTGCGGAAAATATCGAGGACCTGGAGCGAGGTCAACGGCTCCGGCTTGCGCGCCCAGCATAATTCCGCGCCCTGCCCGCGACAAAGCTGGCGCTGGCCTTCGGCGGCGACGAGGACCATGGCGGCTTTTTGTTCCGTTGAAATTTTGCATGAGCCGATGAGCCGGTAACCTTCGCCGATGAGCAGGTCGCCCACGTTGAGCGCCACGGCCACGCTGTGCTCCTCGTGCAGCGTCTTTTCGCCGTAACGCAGTGCGTCGTTGTCCTCGATGTCGTCGTGAATGAGCGACGCCTTGTGAAAACACTCGACGGCGACGGCGATTTTCTTGAGGTCTTCCGGCAGGGGCTTGCCAGTGTCCTCGCGCAACGCCTGGAAGGTCGAGACCGCCAGGAAGGGCCGCCAGCGTTTGCCCGCGCGCATGAGCCACTCGCGGGCGATGCGCTCGGTCTCGCCCTCGATGCCGCCCATGATGAGGTCGAGCGAGGCGGGCGTGAACCAGAAGTCCACTTCGTCGCGCAACGCGCCGAGGTCAAGGCGGCGGGTCTTGTCCTCGCTGGTGAGATGGATGTAGTCCCAAATCCAATCGAGGTCCACGGTCGTGTCGATGCAGTCGTCCTGCAACAGCGGCACGGCCACACCGGGAATTGCGGCGGCTTCCATGTACGGGAAGGCGCGTTCGAGGACGCTCAGGCAGCTCACGCCGACGATGGCTTCAATCTTGCCGGTCTGGATCAGCGACATGACAATGGCGCTGCCCTCGGCCACGAGCACGGCGTATCCGAGCCGTTCGGCTTCACTTTGGAGGTCTTGAATGGAACAGAGGCCGCATTGTTTGCAGAGCAGGCCGAATTCGTCAAAGGGCGCGGGGCATTTGCTTTCGATGCGCAGGCATTTGGGCAGGAGCAACAGGCGGCGCTCGAAGGGCACGGCGGCGAGCGCTTCGCGCCACATTTCGTTGCTGAGGAGCACGCCGATGTAGTCGCGGTAAACCGGATTGCATTTGAGCATTTCCACGATTTTGTCCGCGTGCGTCTGCAACTCCGCAGCGGGCATGGGCGGCACCGGGTTGAATTCGGCCACGTAATGGCGCACGACCTGCAGGATATGGGTCCGTTCCAGGAGCGTCTGCGGGATGTTGGCCTTGGGCTGGCGGACGCGCTGTTGCGGCACGGGGCGCGGGATGGTCAATGGGATGGTTTGCATAAATCAGGTGGTTGGACGTTCCAGCAGACGCATTATTTCAGAACCAACTGGCCATGGGAAGCATTATGGACTGAATGCGGGGCCGGGTCGAGTCTGGATTTCAACTCCAGCGCCCTGGCTTTGGCGTCATGCGTGACGTGGCGGTAGGCATTGAAGTCGTTGAACCAATACTTCTTGGCCAGGCGATACATCCAGTGTTTCTCCGGCACTTCCTCGCCGGGGAGCCATTGGCTGAAGCGAGGGGTCATCGCCGCCAGTTCGGCCATCGCCGTGCCGCGCGCGGTGGTGTCGCGGGCGCCGTGCTTGACGACGAGCGCCTTCACCAGGTCGGGCCGCTCCAGCACGACGCAGCCGCGCGTGGCCTGCGCGGAGACTTCGCGGAAATCTTTCAGGAAAGCCGACTGTCGCATCGTCTCGTAAATACCCCGCGGGTCGCGAATAGTTTCGACGGCGAACTGGATGATGGGGCACGGCTCAATGTCGCCGCGCGGGCTGATGTGATGGCTGACGCCGTTGGCCATCGGACAAAGCGCCTGGCCGCGGTCGTCGTAGTAGGCGTCAATGATGGCGATGGGCACCTTCGCGCGCATCTCGACGACGAACTTGCGCACGCGCACGAGCTGGTCGGGACGCAGTGCGAGTCCGGCGTTCATCTTCGGTCCGACCGGCCGGTAGGTGTGATACCAGACGTAATGGACGCCGCGCGCGATGAGTTCGCGCAGCCATTCCTCGGTGAGCAACTCGTCAATGTTCGTCTGGCAGACGCTGGTGGCGACGCCGGTGAGCAGGCGGGCTTTGAGACAATTCTCCAAACCACGCATGGTTTTGTTGAATACGTCTTTTTTTCCGCGGCGCTGATCGCTGGTGATTTCGCGGCCTTCGATGCTGATGAGCGGTGTCGCGTTGCCAATTTCGCGCAGGCGGGTCGCAACCTTCTCCGTGATGAATTGGCCGTTGGTGAAGACCTGGAAGTAGCAATCCGGGTGCGCGGCCAGGAGGTCGAGCAACTGCGGGTGCATGAACGGTTCGCCGCCGAGGATGCCGAAGAAGGCGTTCCCGTGCTGCTTCGCGTCGGTGATGGTGCGGTTGAGCGTGTCGAGGTCAAGGGCGTCTTTTTCCTCCACGTCCACCCAGCAGCCCTGGCAACGGAGATTGCAGGAGTTGATGATGGAGAGATAGAGGAACGGCGGGAAATATTCGCCGCGTTTGATGCGCCGCTTGAACTTCTCGACCGACAGCATGCCCTTCACGCCGAAGTTCCAGGCGAACTTCCAGATGCAGCGGAAGTCGGCGGAGCGGAGTGTGCGAATGACAAGGCGCGGCAACATTATCGCAGCAAAAGAATCACGATGATTGCACCGGCAACCGCGCACCAGATCGTCAGCAAGATCTTGATGCCGACCGTAGGCTTCGATGCGAACAGTTTTTCCATCATAAGTTTTGGTTGGCCAGCGCCGCCTGGGCCTTGGCCTTCGCTTCCTCCGCCCGGCGTGCGATCTCATCCGGCGACGGCAGGCTCATCAATACTTCCGGCGGGATGTCGCCGGATTGCGCGAGTTTCACCAAACATTTCTGGCGTTCCTTGAGCGCCTTGTCGGAGTCGCGTTCCTTGCTGAAGCGGCTCTTGGCCTTTTCGCTGCGCTCGCGCAGCAGCGCATAGACATCGCCGCCGAGCAGCGCCGAGATGTCGATTTTCATCTTCTCGCGGTTGAGGTCGGCGTCGCTCACCACGTCGCCGTTGATGGGGCCGGCCTTGTATTTCGGGAACATGATGGCGGCTTCGGGGCAGACGCGCGAGCAGGCCGGGCAGTTGGTTTTGCAATTGTCGTTGTTTTGGACCTGAATCTTCTGCTGCTCGTCCACGCCATAGACGCCGAACAGGCAAAAGCTCAGGCACTGCATGCAATTCGTGCAACGGTCGTAATCAATGACCGGGAACCACGGTTTCCATTCGCCGTGCTTCGCGGCGTGCGTCTCCGCGCGCGTGCTCTCGACGAACTCAGCAATGCGATTCGTGTCAAAACCGGTGATGTCCTGGAAGCGAACGGGAACCCGGCCGTCCGCATCCTCGGCCTGTGGAGACCGGCCCTCGTCAAATCTGCCCAGGACCAGCAGCGCACTGCGGTCCGCCGGGGCGACCCGGCCGGCGCCGCCGGAGCGGGTCACGGCGAAGCCCTTTTCCAATAGCGCGGAAAGCGCGGCAAAGCGGACGTCCGCCTCCAACGCCTGGCTGCCGGCGCCTTCGTAGAGAACGATGCGGAGAGTGGTCTGGTCTTTCAGAGGCATGCTAAAAATTCAGGTTCAAAGTTGAAGATCAAGACGCAGCGGCCACTGCGGCGGTTTCGGGTTTGACATTGGAAATCCCAGTGGGCGCAACGGGAACGTTCCCTTTGTCCGGCGGCAGGTTGGGTTTGAGTTCCGGGCTGAACAGCGCGGCGGTGACTTCCCCGGCACTTTGCACGCGCATGTTGAGGATTTCGGTTCCGTCCTTCGGCAGCGGCGCCTGGGCGGCGGCAAAAAGCCACTTGACCGCGCGCGGATAACAGGCGGCGATTTTCACCGCGCCGCCTTCGGTCAGGCGTTGCAAAGCCGGGTCGTGGCGGGCGGACATTTCACAAAGATCGGCCACCGCGTCGAAGGCCACGCCGGACTCGCACAGCTTCCGCAGCACGGCTTCCTTGACCTCTTTGGGCACGACCTGGGCGTAGGTGCAGTTGCAAAACAGGATGCGCGGCGGTGATGTCATGCGATGGTCAGACTATATCGGTTAAACCCCATTGCCAACGATTGGTTTTTCTCAGGTTTGGACGGTGATGCGATGGGTCGGCTGCGGCTTGCCGGGGCGGAAATGCTCCAGGTGCTCCAGCTTCGCCGTCAGCTTCGGACTGCCTCCGGCGCACTGCGCCACGGCTGCTTTTACCGTGTCGCCCAGGATTTCCGGCGCAGCTTCGGCGCGGAGATTCAGAATCAACTGGCCGCTCCCCAAAGGCTCGGCCAGTTCCTGCGACAGCTCGGGAACGAAATCGTTCCGGACGAGATTGATCACCGCGAGGTCGCCCAAACCTTCGTCCGGGTCAAGTGTCATTTTCAAGTGTGCGATTTCGGCCCCCGCAAGGTTGAGGCGTTGCTGCAAATCGCCGGCCAGGGTTCGCAGAAATTTGTTTCCATCGAATGGCCTGCCCGCCTTCAATCTCACGGTGCAATTCAGCCAGCCCAGCAGCGCCTCGCCTTCGGCATAGACACCGTAGTCCATCTGCATCGCCTCGCCGCCGCGCTGGCTGGCGGTCGTGACGCGCTCGAACCAAGGCTGCAAACCGAGGCCCGCGCGCGCGGAGACGCGGAAGATTTCCTTGCCGGAAAAGGTTTCATCGAGCGCGCGCTCCAGCTCGAATTGCTGTTCCGGTTGCCACGAGTCCACCTTGTTGATGACGATGAGGTCGGCCTCTTCGAGCTGCTTGCGATAGATGTAGAGCACCTTGGCGGAAAACTTCGGCCCCTGGTCCAGGCCGAAGACGCGCCGGGCGCGCGCCGGGTCCACGAGCACGCTGAGCGGCGCGATGGTGAACTGGTCGCCATACATGCGGCGCAACGGATACGTCACCGTGGCCACCAGGTCGGTGCAACTGCCCACCGGCTCGGCGATGAAAACATCGGGCTGCGAAGCGGCGGTGAGCTTGTCCGCCGCGTCCACGAGCGAGTTGAAGCGGCAGCAGAAACAGCCGCCAGGAATCTCCTCCGTCGCGAAACCGCGCGAGCGAAGCACCGCCGTGTCCACCAGTTCGCTGCCCTGGTCGTTGGTGATGAGACCGACGCGCAGACCCTGCGCGGTCAAATGCTGCGCCAGCCTGGCGACCGCCGTCGTTTTCCCCGCGCCAAGAAAGCCGCCGATCATGATGTAGCGGGCTTTTCCGAGTGCGGAATGAACCGCTTTGGACGCGCTGCCTGGCACGTTGGGGTGCTTTCCCCCGTCGCTCTTTCGTCCTTTGCGGGTCGCTTTCACTTGATTTCGTCTGCTTCCTGTTTTTCCAGAATTTTGTCGATGGTTTTGTCGAGCATGTCTTTGTAAGCATGCACATCCACGCACTTCGCATCCGGCTCGCCCCGCACGGCGTAAAGCCAGCCCGCGCCGTAAGGGTCTTTGTTCACGAGGGTGATTTTCTCCTTCAAGACGGGGTTGGCGCCCGTAAAGTTTCCGTCGGCGACACAAAAAATGTCCGAAATGGCCTTGAAACCCTCGACCCAGCCGATGATCTGGCCGGAGCGAACCGGCGCTTCGGGCGGCAACTCGAACCCGTGGTCCACCATGTCGCCCAACATGCGCGTGGCGAACTTCGTCAATCCCACGCGCCAAAGGCCGTCCGTCTGCCGCGCGATCCAGCCATGCGACGGGCTGTAGAGATAGCCCACCGGCAAGTGGGTTGTGAAGCGCGAGCGTTTGTAATGCAACGTTTTTGTCGGCGCTGTTGGCATGAGCGCCGCCGAGTATCAGTGACCCGATCAGGCGGTGGCAAGCCCGATCAGAAAAGCGCGCCGGTACGGGCCAGCGGTCCAACCAAAGTTTGACTTGCCTGCATTTTGTGGGTAGTCTGCCTGCATGAAAAAGGCCGGCGCTGTTCAATACACGATTCGCCAGGTGCCGCCCGCGGTGGACCGCGCGTTGCGCCGCAAGTCGCGGTGTGAAGGCAAAAGCCTGAACGAGGCAGCCGTCGAAACCCTGGCCGCCGGGTTGCACGCCAACGGAGAGACGATTCGCCATCACGACCTGGACTTCATGATCGGGTCCTGGGTGGAAGACGTGAAATTTGATGCGGCCATTGCCGCGCAAGACCGGATCGACCCCCGTCTCTGGCGATGAAAATTGCGCTGGACACGAACCGCTATACGGATTTCTGCCGCGGCGAAGCGAAGGTCATTGACTACGTTTCACAGGCCGAACGAATCTTTTTGCCGTTCATCGTGCTGGGCGAGTTGCGCGCCGGTTTTCACGTCGGCACGCGCGCCCGGCAGAACGAACGGATGCTCACCCGCTTCCTGAATTCCCCGCGCGTGCGACTGCTGCTGCCGGACGAGCAAACCACGCATCACTACGCCAGCCTCTTCGCTCAATTGCGCAAAAAGGCCACACCGATTCCCACGAACGACATCTGGATTGCCGCGCTCGTCGTGCAGCATGATTTGCTGTTGATGGCTCGCGACGCGCATTTTGACCACCTGCCGCAACTGTCGCGGCTTTGAGCCAATGCTTTACTTCGACCACAACGCCACCACGCCGATGCACCCGGCCGCGCGGCAGGCCTGGCTTGACGCCAGCGAGAAGTTCATCGGCAATCCGTCCAGTCCGCACCGCGTCGGCGGCCGCGCGGAGGCGGCGCTGACCGGCGCGCGGCGGCAACTGGCGGGCTTCCTTGGTTGCGACCCGCTCGACCTCGTCTGGACCTCCGGCGCCACCGAGTCGAACAACACCGTGCTCCACCACTTCTCTCGCGCGCTCAAGCCCGGCGTCGAAATCTGGGTCTCGGCCATCGAGCACCCCTGCGTGCTCGAATCGGCGCGGCATTACTTCAGCAAACGGCTGCGGTTGATTCCCGTGACGCGCGCCGGCGTGGTGGACGTCAACTGGCTCACGCACGAAATGGCCGACACCCGCCCCGGCCTGGTGGCCGTGATGGCGGCGAACAACGAGACCGGCGTCCTCCAGCCGTGGCGCGAAGTGTCCGCGATCTGCCGCGAGTGGAAGGTGCCGTTCTTGTGCGACGCCGTGCAATGGCTCGGCAAGCTGCCCGCGCGCGGCCTGGGCGAATGTGATTTCGTCAGTGGCGCGGCGCACAAATTCGGGGGGCCGCGCGGCGTGGGTTTTCTCAAGTGCCCGGCCAAACGCCGCGTCGAGCCGCTGCTCATGGGCGGGCCGCAGGAGGAAGGCCGCCGCGCCGGCACCGAGAACGTGGCCGGCGTGCTGGCGATGCTGACGGCGCTGGAACTGCGCGAAGCATCGCTCACGAACGGCGAACAGAAGCCGCGCGCCGCCTGGAGGGAGGCGTTTGAAAAACAGATGCTCGACAAAATGCCGGGCGCCGAACTCGTCGGGGCCGGCCAGCCGTGCTTGTGGAACACCGTCTCGGCGCTGATGCCGGAGGCCGATTGCCAGCAGCGCTGGGTCGTGAAGCTCGACAAGCTCGGCTTCGCCGTCTCGACCGGCTCGGCGTGTTCCAGCGGCAAGGAGGAGCCTTCACACGTGCTGGCCGCGATGGGCTACGGGCCATCCGAGGCGGGCCGTGTGTTGCGCTTCAGCAGCGGCTGGGAAACGACGGAGGCGGATTGGTGCGCGCTGGGGGAAGGGCTGGTGAAGGTCGAACGAGCGATGCAGGCGGTGATCCGTTCGTAGGGATTAATCGGTGTGGTTGTACACGGTGGGGCGAGACTCCGTCGAGCCGAGTCGTAATTCTATTCAAACACGGCTCGACGGAGTTTCGCCCCACCGAGGTTCGGCTTATGAAACCGCTTCCAACATCCCCGCGAGGCTGGAAGCCTCGCCAACTGGCAGGCAGGGATGCCTGCCCTACATCGCGCCATCCCCGTCGCCGCGCGGCTCGAAGGCGGATTCGTAGAGCGCGACGAAATCCTTCACCGTGACCTGGCGGGGGTTGAAGTTCACCGTCCACTGCCTGGCGGCTTCCTCGGCGAGTGTCTTGACCATCTCGCGTTCCACCCCGCAATCCGCGAGCGAACGCGGCATGCCGGCGAGGTTCAGCAGCGCGTCCAGACGCCGGATCAGCGCTTCCCACGCCGGCTCGTGACCGTGGCGGGCGAGCGCGATCTCCGGCGCGGACGCCAGCTCGGCGTAAGCCTGGCGCGCCGCGGGGTCCTTGCCGTTGAAACGCACCGTCGCCGGCAGCAACATGCCGACCGCCTGGCCGTGGACGATGCCGTAGTGGGCGGTGAGCGGATTGGCCGCCGCGTGCGCCGCGCCCAACATGCTGTTCTCGATGGCCGTGCCGGCGAAGGCGGCGCCCAGGAGCATGCGCCCGCGGGCCTCGAGGTCGAGCGGACTGCTCAAGACGCGCGGCAGGCCGGGCACGCACAGCTTGAAGGCCTCGTGCGAATACATCAGTGATAGCGGATTGCGCTTTTTGGCGACGGCGGTTTCCACGGCGTGCGCGATGGCATCAATGCCGGTGCAGGCGGTGACCCGCGGAGGCTGCGTCACGGTGAGCGCGGGATCGAGAATGGCAATGCGCGCGATGGCTTTTTGATCGAGGCAGGCCATTTTCTGGTGCGTGTGCTCGTCGGCGACGAGCGCGGCCGATTGACACTCGCTGCCGGTGCCGGCGGTCGTCGGTATCGCAATGAAGGGGAGCATGGGCTTGGCCGCCTTGTCCACGCCCCAGTAATCCTGCATCCGGCCGCCGTTGCTCAACAGGAAATTGCACCCTTTGGCCGTGTCCATCGCGCTGCCCCCGCCGAGGCCGACGAGGGTGTCAATGTTGGCGGCCCTGGCGACTTGGAGGCATTTGTCCACGTCGCGGGTGGTGGGATTTTCGTGGGCCTGGTCAAAGACGATGACGCCCAGCCCGGCGGCCTGGAGGGTGTGTTCGACGCGCTGCGCGTGGCCGGCCGTGACGATGCCGGGATCGGTCACGACGAGCACGCGGCGCGCGCCCAGTCCGACGGCCAGCTCGCCGGCGCGTTCGCTGCTGTTGACGCCGAAGACCAGCCGTGTGCGGGGCTGGTTATCGAAGGAGGCGAGGTTTGGGTCGTGGTGGGCCGCGCTCATGGGCAACGTTCTGACGGCTTTACCGGGCTGGCTGTTCAATCATCACAGCGCCCGTTCGAGAGAGCGCCGCCGTGCGGGGGCGAAGCGCCAGCGCCGCCTCGGCGGCGCTGCTGATGCAGCAGATTTTGACGCAGGGTTTCAAGGTGCAATTGAATCGTATTGTTTCGGCGGTTGAGAAAAAGCTAAAAAACACGCCGTCCGCGACACCCACCGTTCACGACATTGACACTAACCGCCAGTAAGGGCAAATTACCGCAGTTATAACGCTGAAGACGCTGGAGGAAATGCGGGATGCCGCGCCGTTCAAGCCGTTTGAGATTCAACTTTCCAATGGACGCGCGCTGCGGGTGGCTGCTCCAGATCACCTTTTCTTCATGCCGAACGGTAAAGAGTTTTTGGTGGTGCGGTCCGACGGAGGGTTCCGTTTCGTGGACGCCGCGCAAGTGGTCAGCACCGGTCGCAATGGCGCGCGGGCGAAATCGCATTAACCCGCTGAACCGAAAGCGTTCGGATCTGGCTGATTTTCACCCAGGATTTTTTCGGCAGATTCGTGCCGGCCAGTCCCAGCGTGAGCGGGAATCCCGCCCGTTGCGGCTGGCTGGTCAGCGCCATTGCAATCACTGTGCCGGAACGCTGATTGAAAATGTCATTGCTCAAGACAAGCACCGGGCGTTGACCAGCTTGCTCGTGTCCCTTGGTCGGGTCGAGGTCGGCCCAGTAAATGTCGCCTCTCAGTATTTGGGCCATTCGCCAACCTCCGTGGCCAGCCCCTCGTCGGCCATCGCCTGTTCAGACTTCCGATCCAGCTTGGCGCACTCCCGGGCCAGCGCGCTCTTGTCCATGCGGCTGATTTTTTCGGACACGGCTTCCTGAACGGCCTGGCTGCGATTGCGAAATGACCTGGCCCTGACCAGTCGGTCCAATCGCTGCAAAAGGGTTTCATCCATTGAAATGGCAACTTTGGTCGCGCTCATGATTTGCAAAGATAACTTTACGGATTCCTTGTGTCCATGACGGACTTGCGGCCAATTTCATTTTCGCACCCGGCCCGGTCGTCCGATGAGGCAGGCGGGGCGCCTTTCGCTATTTCAATACACGCCCTCGATAATCTGCTTCTCCTGCGCGCCAAACGAATGCATGTCGGCCGAGCCGTTTATTTGGTCTTGAGGGCGGGCTTTTTCACCAGCTTCGGGCCACGATGCACGTAAGTCGCGCCGGATTCCCGCTCCATCTGCTGATAGTGAGCAGCGATGGCTTTGATGTCGTAGTTAAAGCGGGCGGCCAACCGGTCGCGCACGCGGCGGAGTTCAGCGATGATCGGATCTTTCTTCATCGGGTTCAGACTACCATGAGCTGTTCGGGCGTGCAAATAACGGGAAATACATATTCGTGAGCGGCACAAATCCTTGCCACCTGCCGCTCGACATGTGCGTTGGCAATGTGAGTGCAGTTCCACGTCAGGAGAAAATCCATCGCACTTTCAATTGCCAGAGCCACATGTAGAGCATCCGTTGCCGCATTTGAAGGCAGATATCCTCGCTTCAGAATTTCATCGGCAAGTTTGGTCGCATCGTTGGAAACGGCCAGCCGTGGCAAACCCTTGATAGCACCCAGCCGTCTCTTCGCCATTGCCGGCTCACCTTCACTGATTTCTTCGATGACGGTGTCGGAAACGTAGCAATCGAATCGGGGACGCAGTTTGCGCCACCACAGCCGGGTCAATCGATGCCGTTCCGCCTGCAACGCATTCTTGCTTGGCCGCGCAGTCAAGTAACTTATGACCGAAGATTCGATGTAAACCGTCGCTTGCACTGACCTTAATAAACCCCTTCAACGATCGTTTTCTCCAGCGCGCCGAAGGGGCGGACGTCGCCGACGCCGTCCCAGGCGTAGGGCGCGCGGGCTTCGCGGCGGATGGCTTCGTCGCGCTCGAGGAAACGCGGCATGAAAAATTCCTTGGTGAAGGTGGAAAGCTCGACGCGGCCCCACTCGCCATAGTTCTTGAGCTGCGCCGTGTTCTTCGGGTCCACGACGCGCAATACAGCGCGCGGTTGCGGGGCGTAGTAGGTGATCGAATAGTTGTCCTCCTTCGTAAGCGGCACGCTGGCGGCCAGACCCATGAGCGTGTTGCCGTAGGTCGGGTAGAAACCGATCTTGCCTTCGAGCAATTCCTCGACGAGGAAGCGGACGTATTGCGGGGCCATCGAGGTGCCGCCGCAGAAGACGCCGCGAATGCCGGCTTCGAAGAGATCGGTCTTTTCCGCGAGGGCTTCGAGCAGTTTCGTCGTCGTGAACAGGCCGCTGATTTTGCGATGCTTGAGGAGGGTGAGCGCCTGGTCCACGACGTGTTCCATGTAGGCCTTGGCCTGGTCGATTTGTTTGGCGCCGATGACCTTTTTCACCCAGCGCGGGTCGAGGTCAATGAAGTAACAGGAGCTTCCTCGAAAATTCGCCAGATGCTCGATGGCTAACCGGAGACGCCGAGGCCCGGTTGGACCCACCATCAACCAGGCGCCACCCCGGGGGAAATGGGCGTCGGAAATTTTCCCGGAAAACTCCTCGTAGTCCACCTTGTAATCGTTCCAGCCGATGCGCTGTTTGGGCATGCCGGTGGTGCCGCCGGTTTCGAAGATGTTGAACGGTTTTCCCTTGAAGGCGTTGGGCACCCAGACTTCTGGTTGGAGGTCGCGCAGCCACTCGTCCTGGAAATGCGGGAACTTCAAAATGTCGGCGCACGTTTTCACTTCCGTTGCGGGGTTCCAGCCGGCTTTCCTGGACCAATCGAGCCAGAAGGGGCAACCGGTTTCGGGCGAGAAGTGCCACCGGACGATGTCGCGCACCTGGGTGTCGAGTTTTTCCTGCGCGGCTTGAATGTCGGAAGCGGAGACAGAGGACATAACGATTTTGAATTTTGGATGTTTGATTTTGGATTGCCTGAGCCGCCCTTCGTCGCCTGAAAACTTTGCCCGCACTTTCGGCGCGGCGACAGGCGGCAAGAAGGCTGGCTCAGTTACTTCTTCAACTCGACCTTCGGCGGTTGGTCCTTGCCGGGCGTGGCCCGGGTGGAATCGTAGAATGCGAACAGGTGCGTGTTGCTGGCGATGTAAATGACGCCGTTGGCCACGACGGGCGTGGAGTAAACCGGAGCGCCAAGATTGGTTTCGCTCAAAACCCTTTTCTCCTTGCTCGCCGCCAGCACGACCACGTCGCCGTCTTCATCGCCCACGTAAACCTTGCCGTCGGCCACCATCGTCGAGCCCCACATGTGGGCTTTCATGTCGTGCGTCCAGTAAAGTTTCCCCGTCTCGGCGTCGAGGCAATGCAGGAAGCCGGAGAAATCGCCGATGAACAACAGGCCCGACGTCGGATCAATCGAAACGGTGGAGATGCTCCGGTGGATGTCTTTGTAGTCCCAGATCGTGCCGGTCTTGCTGAGGTCGCCGGTTTTGGTGGCGTCGAGGCACACCAGATGGCCCACGCCTTCGCCGTGTTCTGGGTCCTGGCCGACCGCGACATAAACCCGGTTCTTATAGAACACCGGCGTCGAGTTGACTTCGCTCGGACCTTCGGCGGCGGGATATTTGTGAGCGGCGTCGTTGACTTTTCGTTCGGGCGGGTTCATGTCGTACTTCCAGACCGTTTTCAGGAAATTGCCTTCGCCTTCCTTGACGGGCACGGGGTCGAAGGCGTAGCAGAAGCCGTCGCCGCCGCCGAAAAAGACCAGTGGCCGGCCGTTGACCTTGCCGGTGGAAGGCGAACTCCATTGGCCGTGGAATATGCGCGGGCCGATGTGCGCGTCATCCTCGCCGATGAGTTCGCCGGTTTTCTTGTTCAGCGCGATGAAGCTGGGCGAGAGCGGCGACGGGATGTTGACGTGCGTCCAGTCCTGGCCGTTGGAGGTGCAGGCATAGACGGTGTCGCCGGCGATCAACACCGAGCAGTTCGAGGCGTTGTGCGGGAAGACGCCCAGTTCGTCCATCATGTCGTAGCGCCAGATGATGTCGGCGTCTTTGGGGCCGGGTTCGACCTTCGGGTTGCCGGGACCGGCGACGTATTGGGCCTCGTCCTTGAAGGGGCCGTCGTTGCCGTTGGCCAACCCTTCGGTGTCGAGGCAGATCACTTCGCAGCGGCTGGTGACCAGATAAACGCGGTTGCCTTCGACCGTCGGCGAGGACAGCAGGCCGAGATTTTCCCAGTCGTTGACCTTGCCGGAAATGAGCTTGGGCACGACGAGTTGCCAGAGCAATTCGCCGGTCTTTTCATCGAAGCACATGAGGATGCTGCGGTCGCCCTGGTGTTTGGGGTCGCGCGGCGTGTCGTTGTTGGTGCCGATGAAAACCTTGCCGCCCGCGACGGTCACGTTGCCGTAGGCCTGCGAGCCGAGCTTGGCCGCCCACTTCACGTTTTTCGTGGTCTTGAGGTCCACTTCTTCGGTGCCGGGCTTGAGCTTGCCGGGGTCAAACTTGTCGGGCAGGCCCTTGGCGGGCGAATACATGTTGCGGCCGGGATCGTTGCCGCCCCATTGCGGCCAGTCCTGGGCGGCGGCGGATGAATTTAAGATTAAGAGAAAGATTAAGATTAAGAGGGAGGCGGCGGTATTCCTAATCTTACTCTTAATCTCTGTGTCGCCCGGCAACTCCACATGATACGGCACTTCATCTTCATGCAACCGCGCCTCCGAGTTGCTCCGGATCAATCCGACCAGCATGGAAACCATTTCTGCCAGGTCGGCTTTGCCGGTGTCAATGTCCTCTTCGATCAAAATCCTTTTTGCCACCAACACATCCAGAGCGGCGGCGCACTCCAACGTCGAGCCGCGCGCAATGTCAAAAAATCGGCAACGGTCTGCGGTAGTGAAACGTCCATTGCCTTCCGCGATGTTGAGTGGGATCGAAGTCGAAGCGCGGTCGAGTTGGCTATGAACTGAGAGTTTCGGTGGTACACGGTTGAGAAGATCAGTCGCCCAGGTGATGAATTTGAGCGCGCGCTGATAGACGTTGAGCTTTTCGTGATCAAAACGGATGAGCTTGGGGTTCATGGAATGGGATTAAGATTAAGATTAAGAGGAAGATTAAGATAAAGAATTCGACGGCTAATTGGCGGTCACGGAAATGTTGTCAATGTAAACACGCATCTCCTGCGGGGCGAAGCCGAAGAGGCCCGGCGAGCCGCTGGTGTGCGCGTGTTGGTGCGGCGCTTCAATGGTCCAGCCGGCCGGCTCTGGCTCGTCGCGCTTCCACGCCTTGGCGCGCACGACGCCCGAACCGCCCGGCTTGACCTCCACGCGGCTCTTGAGGTGATACCAGACGCCCGGCGACCACTTGAGGTTGGACGGGTCCTCGGCGGCGGGGAACTTGAACCGTTCCTGGTTGGAACTGATTTCCAGTTTCTGCTCGTTGCCTTTGAGCACGATCAAATAGCGCTGGTTGATGAGGCCCACGTCGGACATCTTGCGCTTGTTGCCGTCGCTCATCACGTCGGCCTCGATGGTGTAGTTCTTCATGCCCGGCTCGCCAATGAACACAGTGCCGCGCTGGAAGAATTTGTTGTCAATGGTTTTGGTCAGCGCCTTGGTGCCGTCTTTTTCGCGGACCTCAAACTTGAAACGCGCGCCGATCCACGGCAATGGCGGATAGGCATACAGGGTGTCCGGCTCGGTAAGGTGTTTTTCGGTGATCGCAAAGGATTCGAAGTCCTGCTTGAGGGGCAGGCCGGGCAACACGCGCCCGCGAATGGTGCCGGTCAATTTGCCCCAGGTCGCTTGAAACGCGCCCGCCGACGGTTCGAGGTCCGGCGCCGCCACGAGTTTGCCCTCGGCGTTGAAGGCGCCTTTCATCGAGGATTTCACCTTGGCCGTCGGCGGGATGTAGCCGGCCCATTGCACGGCTTTCGGATCATTGACTTCCTCCGCAACAAAGCCGTTGGCATCCAGCGCGCGGATTTTGAAGGCAGCGGTCTGGCCCGGCTTCAACAACACTTCCGCGGGCACGATTTGCAGTTGCGTGGCGGGGCCGGGCTGGGGCCATTTTTCGGCAGCCAGCACTGGCGGCAGGCCGGGGTTGTCACCCTTCCTGCCGAAGCAATAAATTTTTTTCGTGGTCTGGAGATAAATCTTGCCATTGTAGGCGACCGGCGTGCCGAAACAACGGCCCTCCAGCGCCAGGTGCGTCAGGATCTGGCCTTCCTTGTCGGTCGGCTTGATGACGTAAAAGCCGCCGGTGGTCCCTGCTTCGCCGCCGGAAGCTTTGGCCGCGGGGTCGTCGAGAATGGGCACGTATAATTTGCCGTCGGCGTAGAGCGGACAGGCGTTGCGCTGTTCGATGCCGATTTTGAGCCGCCAAAGTGTTTTGCCGCTGTTCACATCCACGCAGCACAGGTCGCCCTTTTCCGCCACCACGTAAATGCGGTCGCCCACGAGGATCGGCGAGCTGGTGGAGGTGGAGATTTCCGGAATGGCCCACAGTTCCACCTGTGAACGCTCAACGATCACCGGGCCGGCGGCGGCATTGGTGGGCAGGACGCCGGGAATTTTCATCGCGACCATCTGCCCCGGTTCGTAGGGCGTGCCGTAGATCGAAATAATTTTTTCGTTGTTGTGGACCAGCACGGTGGAGTTGATGCCGGCCTTGGCCAGCGGAATGCGCCAGAGCGGGTCGCCAGTGCAGGCATTCACACACACGATGCTGCCGTCGCCCGTGGCGGCATAGAACACGCGGCGGCCCTGCAACCAGCCAAGCTGCGGATGCGAAAAGGAATTGTCGCGCGGGCGGTCGCCGGGACTGGAGGCCCACACCAGTTCGCCGGTCTTTTTGTCGAAGGCGTAGAAGCGGTCGCCGGCGGCGCCTTGCGCGCCCCAGTTGGCCGTGATGCCGCGCGTGATGACCCGTTCGCCGTCAATCAGCGGCGAGGCCGTGCGGCTGTTGGGGAAGGTCAGCCGGCCGTTGGCTTCCATCATGGAATGTTCCCAGAGCGGCTGGCCGTCGGCGGTGAGCGCTGCGAGGATGCCCTGCGTGCCCTGCATGTAAACATTGCCCGTCTCCGGGTCAAGGGTCGGGCTGGACGTGGCATA
The DNA here is from genome assembly GCA_964539075.1 of uncultured Verrucomicrobiota bacterium. Classification (GTDB taxonomy): domain Bacteria; phylum Verrucomicrobiota; class Verrucomicrobiia; order Limisphaerales; family CAZIFU01; genus CAZIFU01. The sequence continues at coordinate 45,002 of CAZIFU010000230.1, forward strand.
GCGCAGGTAAATCGTGTCGCTGAGAAAATCGCTGTAGCGGCGCTCCCAGAGTTTCTTGCCGGTCTCGGCGTCGAAACAGGCCACGCCCTCCTGCAAATCCGGTCCTTCGCCAAGATAACCCATGATGTAAAGCCGGCCATTGGCGATGACCGGCGTGGATTGGCCGGGGAAAGGAGCCGTCCACAAGGCGCCCTTGACGTCCAGCTTTTCCGGCAGGCCCTTTTCCAACGACGCGCCATTCTGCTGCGGGCCGCGCCAACTGAGCCAGCCCTGCACCGGCGCGGATTGGACCGGGGCGCCCGCCAGCAGGCCGGCGAGCAGGAGGGAAGTGGGGAGGGAACGTTTCATGATCAAGCCTTTGTCGCAACCGTGGATGACATTATCAATACACAATCAGTGGCCAAGCCAAATCGCCGCTGTCCTGGGCCGCTCTTAGAACGGCCCGAAAAGGATTGCAACAAAGTAATACCTACACGTATAATTTGTTGCAACGAAAAAATTGACTCATGGCACCGCTCCAATATTCAGCCGCCGGCGCGCGAATCGCCGTTGACTCCCCGGAACGGCGGCGGCTCCCACCCTTGCTGCGCCGCGCCTGGTACGGCCTCAACCAGTCGTTCCGCCGCCGCATCGCGCCCATCGGAGCGACGCCCGACCAGTTCACCGCGTTGCGGTGTTTGCGGGAAGGCGACCCCCGGGGGTTGACCCAGCGCGAATTGACCCTGATCATGAGCAGCGACCCCAACACCATCGCCTCCTTGCTGGAGCGCATGGAGGCGGCTGGATGGATTGCGCGCAAACCGCACGAACGCGACGGCCGGGCGTATCGCATCCAGTTGCGGCCCGCCGGCAAACGCAAATACGGGCAACTGCGCTCCCTGGCGATCGCCCTGCAAACACAGGTGTTGGCGGTCCTGCCGGCGCCAAAGCGGGAGGAGTTTTTGGAACATTTGTCCCGGGTGGCGGACGCCTGCCGCCTGGCCGCCGGGGTCCGGTCAAAAAAGTCAAAATGACTGGCGGAGAGAGAGGGATTCGAACCCTCGGTGGGGATTAGCCACGCACGCTTTCCAGGCGTGTGCCTTAAACCACTCAGCCATCTCTCCGGCCGGCGCAATAATTTGTCGAAGCAGGCGGCCAAACGCAACGCATTTCCCGCCGCTCATTCCTGTTTGTGTTCAGGGAGTTCGGGACAAAACGGATCGCGCGGTGGCGAGCGCCCGGCGGAAATGAATACGTCCGGAAGTTGTCAAGTCAATCAGGGTGTTATAAGTTGAAGTGTTCTGATGAAAAGTTTAACTGAAACTCCAGTTCGCGACGGGCAGCGGCGTTAAACAGCCAGCGGAGCCAAATTTAACCTTCATTGTTATGAAAACTTTTTACCGGCAGGTCGGAAAAATCTCAACGGTCGTCGGAGGCATTGCCGTGTTGGTGACCTGGCTTGGCAATTCAGGCCAGGCCGACCCGCAGGCCGGCGGTGCTGCGCCGGCGGTCGCCGGTGACAATGCAACGGCGGAAGCAAACGCCGCGGCCGCCAGCGCGCCGGAAACCGCCAAAGTGGAGCGGACCGAACAGGCCACGCTGCCCAGCCAGCTCAAGCCTTCGCCCGCCCTGGCCGAATTCATCAAGCTCGTCCAGGCCGGCATGAGTGACGAGGTGTTGCTGGCCTACATCACCAAATCGAAAGAAACCTTCAATCCGAACCCGGACGAAATTGTTTACCTGAACGACTTGGGCGTGTCCGAGGCCGTCATGACCGCGCTCATCCGCAAAGCCGGCCCGGAGGCGCCCGCCCAACCGGCGGCGAGGGAAGCGGCGGTCGTGGTAACCACACCGGAGGCGCCTGTTGTGGAAGTGCCGCCACCGGCGCCGGTTGAGCAAGTCAATGTTTCCTATTTCTACTCCAATCTTTCCCCGTACGGCAACTGGGTGGAAATCGCCGACTACGGCTGGTGCTGGCAGCCGACGGTCGCGGTGGTGAATGTCAATTGGCGGCCCTACTACGACCGAGGGTGCTGGATTTATTCGGACTTCGGCTGGTATTGGCAATCGAACTATTCGTGGGGCTGGGCGCCGTTCCATTATGGACGGTGGTTTCACCATCAGAGCTGCGGTTGGGTTTGGACGCCTGACGTGGTCTGGGGCCCCGCGTGGGTTTCCTGGCGATACGCGCCCGCTCATTGCGGTTGGGCACCGTTGCCGCCGGCGGCGCGTTATCAGTCGGGCGTCGGATTCACCCAGGTCAGCGGCAGTGTGGGAATCGGTTTCGAATTCGGCTTGAGTTACAACCACTACACCTTTGTTCCCACTCAACGTTTTTGTGATCGCTACCCCTATCGTTACGGCGTGCCCCGTGCGCAAGTGCAGACGGTTTACAACCAGACGACCGTCATCAACAATTACATTCACGGCAACAACAACACGGTGATCAACGAGGGCATCGGCCGCGACCGCATCGTGGCCGTCACCAAAACTCAAATCCCCAAGGTCACCATCCGCGACCTGCCCGCCCAATCCGCCCGGACCATCAAACCCGACCGCCTGGAAAAAGACGGCGGCAAACTCGTGCTCTATCGTCCGCCTCTGATCAAACCCAACGAAGACCATCGCACCGCTGCCCGGAAGGGAAATCAAGCTACGGTGGCAGCCCCCCTCCAGCATGGCGCGACCGCTCTTCAAGCCGGCAGCGAAAACCCGGCCCCAGCCGGCACGAAGCCCGCCGCCGCGGCGACGGATTCAAAACGCAAGCCCAAATCACCCGCGACCGCCCCGGCCAGCCCATCATCCCCGCCGGCCACGGTCACGACATCGCCAACGGCTAAGGAAACGACGACGAGCCTCACCACGAGCGCGACGCCGCGCACGACGATCAGGCCGCCTGCCCGCAAATCGAAAATCAGCGATGAACGACTCGCCGAATTCATCGCCGAGTCCAAAGCAAAACAGGGAAACAACGGCAAACACACTGCGCCCACCGCCAAAACGCCCGTCGGCAAAGCCGTGACGCCTCTCGCCGCGCCGTCAGAGCCGCAGACGCAAAACAATCCGCCCGCGCCGGCCCAGCAAAAATACTCCGCGCCACAAGAAAAGAAAACGCCAGCCGCCAATCCGCGCCCGACCCCGTCCCAAAGGGCAATTATCTCGTCGCAACCCGAATCCCGCGCAGCACCCTCGCTCTCAGCCGCGCCCTACAATTCCAACCGGCAACCCGCTGGCCGTTCGCCCGCCCCGCAAAATCCGCAGCCGGCGGTCAAACCCGCTCCGGCTTCCGCCGCGCCGGTAACGAGGCCCGAACCGGTTAGCGTGCAATCACCGCGGCCACAACCCAATGCCGCCCCGCCGACCCCGCCACCGAACGCTCAGGTCAACTCGAGTCAGGAAAATCCCGGACGCTCACAATCTGCGCCGGCCGCCAGGAACGATCCGGGACGCCCGTCCAAAGCGAATAAGGATAATTAACCAGGACGGTGGGATGCGGAGCAGCAGCAACGGTTCCAATCCCATCTCGCCGTCGGGAAAACCGCCGACAGCACCGGCCGCGGAAACTTCCCAGATGGCAGCGTTGGCGCGAAGCGTCTGGAGTGCGCCGGCCTGGCTGGCGCTGTCCAATGCCGGCCAAAGCGCCGACGCGCGTCGGCGCACTCTCCCGCCTTGCGGGACTGGCGCACCAACCGTCACCACCGTCCTTGTTCGTGTCTGGGTTGTGCCAGGCGAAGGTTTCCTTCCCGCCATTCTCACCGGACCCAACCGGGCAAGGGCTGGCGGCCGCTCCATTGAGACGGCTGCAAGAAAGTGAGATGTGTCCTCGGCGGGCAGTTGTTCAATTGACCGCTTGCTGAAAAAACGGGACTGAGGTAAGAAAATCGGCCAAAGACAAATTATGAATCTGGCACTGCTCGCTCATCTGACCCCTCACCCTCACTTGCATGATTCCGATGGCCTGGCGCTGATCGTGGTGCTGATGGTCTCCGCGACGCTTTGGGCGGTTTTCCGGCGGGCCAGGTAAACAAGGAACCGGCGCGACAGCCGGTCGGTCGGCGCTCTTGCAGGCCCCTGCCTTCTGCGATAGCCTTGGACACGATGACCGGGTTGAGAATATTTCTGTTGCTGCTTTGCCTGGGAGGAGTCGAGCTGCGCGCGCCCGTGGCCGAGACGGCGCGCGCGAAAGTTTTCATCCTGCCCATCCGTGACGACATCATGCCGCCGCTGGTCTATCTGGTGCGGCGTGGCGTCAAGGAGGCGATGGAGGCCAAGGCGGACCTGCTGATCATTGACATGGAAACCAATGGCGGCCGCGTGGATGTCACCGAGGAGATCATTGGCATCATCAACCAGTTCAAAGGCCAGACCGCGACCTTCGTGAATCGCAAGGCCTTTTCCGCCGGCGCATTCATTTCCTTTGCGACGCAAAAAATCTACATGGCACCACAGAGCGTGATCGGCGCGGCGGCGCCGATTCTCCTGTCCCCCGGCGGAACGGGCGTGGAAACCATGCCGGACACGATGGAGGTCAAAACCGCCTCCGCCATCAGCGCCCTGGTCCGCGCCAATGCGGAAAAGAACGGCCACAACACCGAGGTGGCTGACGCCATGGTCAAAAAAACCAAGGAGCTGAAAATTGACGGCAAAGTGCTCAACGAAAAAGGCCAGATCCTCACGCTGACCAACAAAGAGGCCGAGCAGGAATATGGCGACCCGCCCAAACCACTTCTTTCCGCCGGCACGGTTGAAGACCTCGACGCGCTGCTGGAAAAACTCGGTTTCGCCCAGGCCACACGCGTCGAAATCAAGCCGACCGGCGCCGAACAACTGGCCACCTGGATCAACACCATCAGCCCGCTGCTGCTGATCATCGGCGTCATCGGCATCTACATCGAGTTCAAAACGCCCGGCTTCGGTTTGCCAGGCATCATCGGGATCATCGCGTTTGCGATTTATTTTTTGGGCGGCTATGTGGCCGGGTTGTCCGGGCTGGAATGGGTCGCGTTGTTCGTGCTCGGTCTGGTGCTGGTGGCGTTGGAGTTGTTCGTGTTTCCCGGCACCGTGGCGCTCGGATTCATCGGCGCGGCGTTGATGCTGATCACGGTGGTCATGGCGATGGTGGACGTTTATCCCGGCATGCCGGCGATTCCCTCCCTGCCGCAATTGGAGCTGCCGTTGACCAATCTGTTCATCGCCGCCATCGGAACCGTCGTGGCCGTCTGGATCCTGAGCCGCTGGCTGCCGAAGACGTCGTTATACGGAAAAATGGTTTCCCAATCGGCCAGCGGCGTCGTGTCGGAGAAGGCGCAGGTAAAACAGCAGGTCTCCCGCGTCGGCCAGACCGGCCGGACGATTTCCGCGTTGCGCCCCGGCGGCGAGGCGCAGTTTGGCGACGAGATCCTCGACGTGATGTCGCAGGGGGAAATGATCGGCAAAGGCGTGCCCGTGCGAATCATCGGCCACAGCGGGACCGAGGCCATCGTCGAAGTGGTGTCGTGAAGGGCGGAGGTCTTTTTCCAAACTGCTTCCTCGACGTTTTTTATGGGTGCAACGGGAACAAACAAGCACCAAGCACCAAACTCCAAGCTCCAGAGAAAATCCAAATCCAAAGCACCAAGCATCCTTTGCTGAGCGCACGTCTGCCGGGCTGGCTTGGTCCAACCGCGCGCGGACCGCTGTTTCGCAGGCGGCTTTCGGGATTTGGAGCTTGGAATTTCTCTGGAGCTTGGAGCTTGGAATTTGGAGCTTCCGCCGTGCGCTGACCCACGTAAAACGTCAAGGAATCAAACTCCGCAACGACTGCCCGTGGGCGCACTCAGGGCGGGGTTGCCGGCGGCGAGCCGGGCGGGGGCAACTGGGGCGTCCGCTCTCCGGTTGGACCGGGTTGAGCGGGCCTTTCTCCCGGCTGGCGACGGGGTGGAAGCGGCTGGGAGCGGTCGTCCGGCCACATCACATCCTCCGGCTTGCGCGGGTGCGGCTTGTTGAGCGCGTCAAATTTTTTCCGCTGATCGGGCGTCAGCAGTTCGTTGATTTGTTCGCGGACTTTGCGCGGCTCTTCCTGGAGCTTGCCGGCAATGGAATCCCAGAGGTTTTTGGTGCGCTGCTGGCTGTCGCGCACAATCTGATCGATCTGCTGCCGCTGTCCAAGCGTCAGGTCCAACTGGCGTTCCATGCGGCGGACAAATTCATACCGCTGATCGTGCCAGGGCGGGCGCGCGTTGCTGGCAGGAGTCGGGCCGGCAACAATTTGCGTCCGGCCGGGACGATGCGAGAGATTGACGACCAAAGCGCCCGTGACAACCCCCGCCCCGAAGATAACCAGCGCGGCCAGGATGACTTTCCACTCCTTCACCGCACGTCTCCGGAACTACCCAGCGGCGCGAGCACCGTGCTTTCCAGGTCGGCGCTGTGATTGTCCATCGAGCCGCTGGCCCCCGCCGAATAAAAAGTCCAGGCGCCCAGCAGGAGCATGATGGCCACGCACGGGGCCGCGGCGCGCCAGAGCGAAGCGCCCCAATACGCCCACACGTCCACCGGTGGCAGGGATTGCAAACGCGCCATGATTCGCTTTTCAAACGCATAGGGCACCGTCTCGCGCGGCGTGTTGGCGCGCGCGGCGGCCAGCAGTTTCTTTTGTAATTCGGCAATGTTCATATAGCCTCGATAAAATCAGACGCACCCGGGCGCCGGGCGGTTACAGGTACTTTTCCCGCGCGATTTTTTCCAGACATTTTCTCATTTCTGCGCGGGCGCGAAAGGCCCGCACCTTGACCAGCGGCACCGACCAGCCGGTCAGCGCGGCGATTTCCTTGACCGAGCGTTCCTCGATTTCCAGCAGCGTGATGACCAGCCGGGCCGCCGGGGAAAGCTGCTCCAGAATTTTCCGCACCAGTTCCTGGGCGGCGCTGGCGGTCTCGGCGGCGTCCCCAGGGCGCGCGTCAAACCGCTCCAGCCAGTCGGTCTCCTGGTCGGAGATGTCGGTGAAGTTGGTCTCCCGGTTCCGCTGATGGACGCGCAGAAAATCGTAACACGTCCGCACGGCCAGGCGCATGAGCCAGTGTTCAAACGGGGCCTCCCCCCGAAAGCTGCGGAGCTTCTGAAAGGACTTGAAGAAGACTTCCTGGACAATGTCTTCCACTTCATTTTCCCGGCGGGCGTAGCGGCGGGCCGTGGCAAAAACCCGCGGTTGATATTTTTTCACCAGCAACTCGAAGCGCGCCGTTTCGCCGTTGAGCACAGCGGCAATGATCTCAGCATCGCTGGATTCCATCGCCGCGGACTCTGCCACAAACCCACGCCGAACCAAAGCAGAAAGCCACCGCGCTCAGGCGGTGGCTTTGGTGTCCGGGAAAAATCAGCTTCCCGACTCGTTCGGGCTAGGGCTTCGGATCCGGTTGCTCGGTCGGAGGACGGCTGCGGGGCGCGTCGGATCCCCGGTCGCCACCGGGACGGCGTTGGCCTTGGAATTGCCCGCCGGGAGCGCCCTGTCCACCGGTGCCGCCGGGGCCGCCAGCACCACGGAAACCGCTGAAACCCCCGGCCATGAACTCGGGCGGCACGTTCTTCAGCCGCTCGAGTTGTTCGGGCGTCAGCGTGGGGCGCAGTTTGGCGAATATTTTGGCCCGCAGGATTGACATTTCACCGTCAATTTTACCAACCGCCTCGGCCTTTTGCTGGATGAGATGGTTGTCCATTTTCTCGGCATAGACGGCTTCCGACAATTCGCGACGGGCGTCCCGCATTTTTTCGGTGACCTTGGCCAGATCCTCCTTGTTGGCTTCGGTGGCTTCCTTCATGGCGGTGCGTTGCTCCTCGTTCAAGTTCAGAAAATCGCCTCGCTGGCCGTCGGGACGCTGGCCGTCGGGACGCTGGCCGCCGGGGCGCTGGCCGTCGGGGCGTGGACTGCGCTGGCCGTCCTGAGGCGGGCGTTCGGGCCGGGGGGGCGCGTCACCGGGCGCAGGCTGCGCGGTGACCAGGTTGGCCGTGAAAAGCAGGGCGGCCAGACCCTGGGCGGCGGAAACAATCCGGCGCGGGTGGTTGAGTTTAGTTTTCATGCAATCTTCCTTTTGTGTTTTGGGTTGGTTGGGTATTGGTTCGCTTGGACTCAGATTTCAGTGTTTGCTTGGCTTGAGTTCATCGACAGGTTTTCAGACGGGAGGCTGCCGGCGGAGGTTACACCGGCTGAAGGCTGATTGAGAGGCCGGCCGCGCAAACCGCCAGGCGTGGTTCAGTGGGTGATGCCGAAGACCTTGTCAAACTCGCGGCTGAACTTCTGGATTTCCTCAATGATTTTTTGCGGCTGCTCGGCCATGGTCTCGATCATGCGAGGGGTCGTTTCGGGTTTGCGGCGGGTCAGTTCTGCCGCCGCCACGATGAGCGCTAGATGGTTGTTCACGTTGTGGCGCGAGTCGGAAAGTTTCTTGTTCAACTCATCCACCTGTGCCGGCGTCAAGGTCACTGGTCCAATAGGCATTCCCATGGCAAAAGGATGGCGGTAAGGCCCGGTGAAATCAAGCAGCTTTATAATTGGCCCAACAGCCGGGCGCGACGGGCTTTTCTTCCCCGGGGATTTTGCTTGAGACCGGTTCGTGGACGGATTTTTGGCATTTTTTTGCGGATTGACACCCGCCGGGAGCAAAACTAGGCTCGCTACCCCTGAGAAAACGGCCCAGCCGCGCAATGAATGCCGGCCGGCGCCCAGGCGAACGGAGAGGAAGTGAATACTGTTTGACCGAGATCAAGTTGAAAAAAGGCGAGCCGGTGGAAAAAGCCCTGCGCCGCCTGAAGAAAAAAATCGATCGCGAAGGGACTTTGAAGGAAGTCCGCAACCACCGGCATTTTGAGAAGCCCAGTGAGAAACGCCGGCGCAAGATGAAAGTGGCCCGCTTTTCGGCCATGCTCAGCGCCCGTTACGCCGACCTGTAACGGCTTGCGTCCCCAGCGCCGAGTGCCGTCCCCTGGGCAGGCCGCACTCGGCTTTTTATGTATTCACTTTCCACCTGTTGGAACTCGCACCGCCACAACGACGGGCGCGCCATGCTGCGCGAAATCCGCGACCTGGGCTTCGCGTACGCCGAACTGAGCCACGGCATCCGCATCAGCCTGTTGCCCGGCATCTTCGAGGCGGTGGACGCCGGGGAGATCAAAATCTCCTCGCTGCACAACTTCTGCCCGCTGCCCATCGGCATCAATTTCGCCGCGCCCAACATTTTCAAGTTCAGTTCGCCCGACCCCCGCGAACGCGAAAACGCCTACCGCCACACGCTCAAAACCCTCGACACGGCGGCGCGCCTCAAAGCGCAGGCCGTCGTGCTGCACCTGGGCAGCATTGACATGAAGGACTACACCGAGAAGCTGATCGACCTGGCCGAAAGCGGCCAGCGTTTCTCGAACAAATATCTCAAGCTCGCCCAGCAGATGGAGGAAAAACGGGCGGCGAAAAAGGAATACTACGTCGAACTGGCCTGCGAAATGTTGGGCCGCCTGGTGCCACAGGCCGAAACGCGCGGCCTCAAACTGGGCGTCGAAAACCGCGAGGCCCTCGAGGAAATCCCGCTCGAAGGCGATTTCCAGTTTCTGCTCAAAAGATTTCCCGCGCCGTCCGTCGGCTACTGGCACGACACCGGCCACGCCCAGATCAAGGAAAACCTCGGCTTCATCCAGCACGCCCTCCACCTGGAAGCCATGGCGGACCGGCTGCTGGGCTTTCACCTCCATGACGTGCAAATGCCGGCCCGGGACCATTGTCCGCCCGGCTCCGGCGTGGTGAACTTCGCGGCGCTCAAGCCCTTTGTGCGCCCGGAACATTTGAAAATTTTTGAGCTCAGCCCGGGCGTTCCGGCCGAAGACGCCCGGCGCGGCGTGGCGCATTTGAAGTCCATCTGGGGCGAGGAGTGAAGCTGGGCGCGACCATCTGGCGACTCGGCTGGCGGCTGGCCGTCTGTGGCCTGTTGCTGGCCTGGGTTTTTCACACCATCTTCCTCAAGGAAGGCCGCCTTGCCTTGGAACACCAGGGACAAACCTGGGAAACACTCTCGCGCATCGCGCAATGGCAGGCAGCCTGGACGCACGGCCCGCGCGAACTCTGGCAAAACCTCTACCACATCAACCCCCTGGCGCTGCTGGTTTCCATCGGGCTGGTGGGCCTGGCCATTCTGATCAACGTCATCCGCTGGCGTCTGGTGCTCCGCGTCCAGGGCCTGGAGCTGCCGGCCCGCCGCGCCACCACGATTTCCCTGGTGGCGCATTTTTTTAATTCGTTCCTGCTCGGTTCCACCGGCGGCGATTTGATCAAGGCCTATTACGCCGCCCGGGAAACACACCACAAAAAAACCGAGGCCGTGGTCACCGTGTTTATTGACCGGCTCATCGGCCTGGGCACGATGCTGATCTTCGCCTGCCTGATGATGCTGCCCAACTGGTCGCTTTTGACGCAGCATAAAAAACTGGGCGCGCTGTCCGGTGCCACCCTGTTGATGACGCTCGGCTGCGTGAGCGTTCTTTCGCTGGCGTTCTGGGGCGGGCTTTCCAATGTCTGGCCGCGGGCCCGCGAGGTCCTGCGTAAACTGCCCAAAGGCGCGCACCTCGAACGTTCGCTCGATGCCTGCCGCCAGTTCGGCCGCGACAAATCGTTTTTGATGCAGGCGTTTCTGCTCTCGATGGTGATCAACGTCATTTGCGTCCTGCAAATCGTCGTGTTGAGCCAGGGCATGAACGTGACGATCCCGCCGCTGGCGCTGGCGGTGATCGTGCCCATCATCATCTGCATCTCGGCTCTGCCCATCACTCCCAGCGGCCTGGGCGTGCGCGAGAACCTTTTCGTGCTCATGTTGGCCGTGCCGGAAATCGGCGTGGTCGCGACCAAAGCGCTGTCGCTGTCGCTGCTGGCGTTTGCCGGCAGCCTCTTTTGGAGCCTCGTCGGCGGGGCCGTGTATGTGAGCCTGAAAGAGCGGGAGCACCTGGAAGAAGTCACGGAGGCCAATGAAGAAACCAAGTGAGCATCCGCGAACCGGCGCGATGTAGGGCAGGCTTCCAGCCTGCCGGTTCACGGGGCATCCTTGCCCCGTGGTCCAGGCGGCAGGATGCCGCCCGAACCGGCAGACAGGATGTCTGCCTCTACGCTCTTTTGTCCGCGCATTGTGCCATGAACCGTAGCAGCCGACGTAAGGAGTGGCACGAGCTTCATCCGGTTCACGTCCACCAGGCCCTTGTCCGTCAGGCGCAGCTCGGGAATCACCGCCAGCGGCAGCAGGTTGAAACCCATGTAGGGCAGCGTGCAGCCCGCGGCATTCCACGCGCGCTTCAACGCCGTCGTCGCCTTCGCCACGGCGGGCGCGCGCTGGTCGGAGAGCAGGCCGGCAATCGGCAGCGCCACCAGCGCCCGCACCTCGCCGCCGTCCACCACCGCCACGCCGCCGTTGTGTTCGGCGATGACGCGCACGGCGAGTTGCATGTCGTCCTCGTTGGTGCCGGCCACGACGAGGTTGTGCGCGTCGTGCCCCACGCTGCTGGCCACCGCGCCGGAGCGCAGGCCGAAGTCTTGCAACAGCCCGCGGCCCACGCCGCCGTTCCTGCCGTGGCGCTCGACAACCGAAAGAAAGCAAAGGTTGTGTTCGGCCAGATGCTCCGGCCAGTTTTTTCCCGCCGCGAGCGAAAGGATTTCGTGAAACGTCACGATGCCCGGCGACGCCACGCGGATGACGTTCGCGCGGCACGGTCCCGGCGGCAGATCGGGTGTGAGTTGGATCTTCTTCGGCAGCTTCACCGTCGCGTAAGCCGCGCGCGGGTAGCGGTAGCGGCGCTGTGAGAGTTGCGCGTCGAGCTGCGGCGTCACCTTGCGGTCGGCCACCACCAACTGTCCCCCATACCAGGTGTTCTGCACTTCGAGCGCGTCGTTGAGCAGCACCAGGTCGGCGCGGCGGCCGTGCCCCAACGCCCCGATTTCGCCGTCCATGCCGAAGCGCGTGGCCGGGTGCAGCGAGCCGAGGCTCCAGGCCTGGACCGGTTTCAGGCCGGCCGCCACCGCCTGCCGCGCAACCCAGTCCATGCCAAACAAAAACAAATCGTCCGCGTCGCGGTCGTCGGTGCAGAGGCAGACGCGCTTGGGGTTCGCCCCGAGTTCGGTGAACGCCCGGATCGCCTGCGGCAAACTGTGCCACGGCGTCGAGGGATTGCCCCCGCGCAAAAAAATCCACAGGCCGGCTTCGAGCAACTCGTCGGCGATGTCGCGGTCAATCGCCTCGTGCGTGTCGGTCACCCCGCTGGCCGCGTAGGCGGCGACAAACTCGCGGCCATACAAGTGCCCGGACACCGGGCGCCCGCGCTGAAGCGCGGCGGCGAGAATGGCGTGGCTGCGCGGGTCACCGGCTGTCACGGAAACAAAATCCATTTTTTCGCCCAGCGCGACGGCTTCGGGCCAACGGTCGAAAAGCGCGCCGATCTTTTCCGGCGTGAGGTTGCCGCCGGCGGTTTCGAGCCGGGCGTTGGTCGCCGGCACCGTGCTCGGCAAGGTGAGGAAAATGGACAGCGGCGCCTGGCGCGCGTCCTCCAGCATCCACTCGATGCCGGCGACGTCGCACACGTTGCCGATTTCGTGGCTGTCGCAAAAAATCGTGGTGGTGCCGTTGAGCAGCGCGGCCTCGGCGTAGGCGCACGCCGTCGTCATGCTGCTTTCGATGTGCAGGTGCGGGTCCACCAGGCCTGGCGCGAGCAGGCCGCCGCGCGCGTCGTAAAACTTCACGCCGCCTCGTTTAGGACACGTGCCCGCCGGCTTCACCGCGGCGATGCGTCCGCCCGCGACCCAGACTTCGCGGTCGGGCAGGATGCGCTCCGAGTAGGTGGAGAGCAGGCGCGCACCGGTGATGACCAGTTCCGGCGCGGCCCGGCCCGAGGCCACCTCCACCAGGCGCCGCGTCATCGTCCAGAGCGGCGCGACGGAAAAGCGGGTGATGGGCGCGGGCTTCTTCACGTTCAGGGGCCGTCGCGGGCGAGCGTCGCCTCGATCTGCCCGTGCGGTTCGTCGGTGGGCAGGAACACTTCATTTTTATTTTCCTGACCGAACGGCGCGAAGTTGAGGAGCAGGTAATGCTTGTTAGGCATGGTGAGGGTCACGCGCGAAATCTCCGGCGCAGTTTTGAATGCCGCCTCGCCCATCTGATGAATCGTGGCTTGTACGGACGGGCTGTAGTTTTCCGCGAACACGCGCAGCATCGCTTCGAGGATGGCCCTGTTGGTCGTGGAAAAGTCCGCGGGATTCCGGGCGAAGGTCCAGACCGCCTTGAGTTTCGTGGCGAGGATGCGGTCGGTCGTTTCCGGCAGCGTGGTGAATTCATCCCTGGGAAACCCGGCAAAGCCGGACCCGGTGCTTTTCAGAATCGGCAAGTCCATCACGCCCGACTCGACCTGCTCGCTGTTTCTCGTACAGGTCACCCTGGCGAGCGGCCGACCGGCGTCCAGCCCGATGAAACTGTGCGGATGCGGCCGGCCGCCGAAGTTCATCCGTTGCCACGGCGTTTCCTCGATGGCCACCGTTGACTTCGTCACCTGCGCGTAGCGCGCAAGAAAATGCCGGCCCAGCGCGAGGCTGAACGGCTCGATGTCGCCGCCGAGGTGTTCTTTGGCAAGGACGTGAATGGTGTTCTTGATCGTGTCCGTGGGGACGACGGGGGAGTTGTCGCTCGCGGTATAGGCGCGCTCGAAGGCGCCTTCGAGCATGGCGTTGACGGTGACTTCCTTGATTTCGTGGCCGGCTGCCTTGCGCTGGACCCGCAAGACCCGCACCCGGCCCTTGCCGTAAATGTGGCTCAAGATTTTCATCGGTGATGGGAGCCGGTGAATGTGTTCGGTTGCTTCTGTCCCCGCCTACGATATAAACAGGGCGGTCATGAAGGAAGCACGATTTTCCATCGCGCAGCTCAACGCCCTGCCGCGGGCGGAATTCGTGCGCGTCATCGGCCCGGTCTTTGAAAGCTCGCCGTGGCTCGCCGAAGGCATGCTTCTCTTCCGCCCCTTTGCCAGCTCGGGTGAACTGGAGAAAAGGCTTTGCACCGCGATGTGGCAGGCTGCGCCCGAACGGCAACTCGCCCTGGTCCGCGCCCATCCCGACCTTGCGGTCCGACTGGCGCAGCAGGGCCGGTTGACTGCGGAATCGTCGCGCGAACAGGCCGCCGCCGGATTGGACCAGCTGGGCGCGGACGAGTTGGCCGGGTTCGAAAAACTCAACCGGCAGTATCGCGACAAGTTTGGCTTCCCTTTCATCATCTGCGCGCGGTTGAACAAAGTGGAGGCCATCCTCAACGGCTTCGTCACGCGCTTAAACAACTCACGCGAGGAAGAAATCAAAACTGCGCTGGCTGAGATCGCCAAAATCGCCTCGCTCCGGCTGCGCGACCTCATCCAAAATTGAATATGCCCGCCAAACTCAGCACCCACGTCCTCGACACCGCCCATGGCCGGCCGGCCGGCGGAATGCAAATCGAACTCTGGTCGCTGGCCGGCGGCCAGGCGAAATTGCTGAAGAGCGTCCGCACCAATGCCGAGGGCCGCACCGACCGGCCGCTTTTGTCGGGGGACGAATTGAAAGCCGGCCCATACGAACTGGTGTTTTTCGTCGGCGATTATTTCCAAAGCGCCGGGCCGGTGCGGTTTTTGGACCAGGTGCCAGTGCGCTTTGGCATCGCCGACGCGGGCGCGAGCCATCACGTGCCGCTGCTCTGCTCGCCGTGGGCGTATTCGACGTATCGGGGGAGTTGAGAGAAGTTTTTAATTGTTAGTTTTTAGTTTTTAGTTCGGTCGGGTTTGTTTTTCCACTTAAAACTCAAAATTCAAAACTGAAAACTTGAAATGGCTGACCTCGCAGACATCGTCATGGAGCGCATTGACGCGCTGGCGCAGATCAGCGAGGACGCGGGCTGCCTCACGCGCACGTTCGCGTCGCTGGCGATGCGCCGGACCAACGAACTTGTCGGCGGCTGGATGCGCGGCGCCGGAATGCAGACGCGCGTGGACAACATCGGCAATCTCATCGGCCACTATCCCGCCGCGCAGCCGGGCGCGAAAAAATTCCTGCTCGGTTCGCACCTCGACACCGTGCGCGACGCGGGCAAATACGATGGCCCGCTGGGCGTTCTGCTCGCCATCGCGTGCGTGGACAAGTTGCACGCCGCCGGACAACGCCTGCCCTTCGCGCTCGATGTGCTGGCGTTCAGCGACGAGGAAGGCGTGCGCTATCAGAGCACTTATCTCGGCAGCCGCGTGGTGGCGGGGACTTTCGACCGCGCAGCGCTCGATTTGCGCGATACTCAGGGCGTTTCGATGAAGGAGGCAATCCGCAAGTTCGGCGGCGACCCGGACGCGCTGGACGAAGACCGCTACGCCGCCGGCGACGTGCTCGGCTACCTGGAAGCCCACATCGAGCAGGGGCCGGTTTTGGAGAAACACAACCTCGCGGTCGGCCTGGTGACGGCCATTGCGGGGCAGTCGCGGCTGCGGCTGGATTTTCAAGGCCGTTCGGAACACGCCGGGACCACACCCATGAAACTGCGGCGCGACGCGCTTTGCGCGGCGGCGGAATTTATCGGCAACGCGGAATCCTACGCGCTCCGGCACGAAGGGTTGGTGGCCACCGTGGGCCAGATCGAGGCGCGGCCCGGCAGCAGCAACGTCATCCCCGGCGGGGTGACGCTTTCGTTGGACATCCGCCATCAGCACGACAAATCGCGCACGGCCGCCGTCGAGGAATTGCGGACGCTGGCGGCGGCCATCGGCAGGCAGCGCAGCGTCGAACTGAACTGGCAGAGCCTCCAGAATACCGCCGCCGTGCCGTGTTCGCCGCGCCTGTTCGAACTGCTTCGCGCGGCGTGCGACCCGCTTCACCTCAAAACCCTTTCCCTGCCCAGCGGCGCCGGCCACGACGCGGCCGCCCTCGCGGCGCTTACGGACGTGGCGATGCTCTTCGTCCGTTGCGCGGGCGGCATCAGCCATAACCCCGCCGAGTCGGTGCGCGTGGAGGACGTGGCGGCAGCGCTCGAGGTCATGAAAGAATTCCTGCGGCTGTTGGCCGAATCGCAAGCCGGGCGCTTTTCCCCATGAGCCGGCACGATATGTTGAATCGCAGCGCACGGTGCTCACTGCCAGCCAGATTCGGCCGCTCGACATCGCCCTCGAGCGCGGAAAAATTGTCTCCCCACCGGCGGGGCGTCTGGTAAAGTCCGGCCACCAAAAACCATGAATCTCTTCGGCCACACCCGCACCGTCGTCAAAGCACGCTATGCGCTACTCACTCCGGACGGCTTCGTGCCGAGCCAGGTGCCGGGTTGGACGAATGGCGTCTGCATCGTGCTCATCTCGGAGGCGCTGGGCGCGCGCTTCGCCCAGATGCTGGTGACACTCACCCGAAACGGCCAGGGCCGCGGCAACACGCGGCACACGGAGTATTGCGTCTTTGTGCTGGAGGGCAGTTGCAATGCCACCATTGATGGCGCGCCGCGCTCGATGATCGGCGGCAGTTACGCCTACCTGCCGCCGGACACGGATTTTCAGTTTGACTCGACGGCCGACGCGACGCGGTTGCTGCTGTTCCAAAAAGTTTACCAGCCGTTGCGCGGCGTGGCGCGGCCGGAGCCGCTCGTCAAACAGGAGAGCCAGATCACGGGCCAGCCGTTCCTCGGCCACACCGACGCGCGCCTGCAAGTGTTGTTGCCGGACACGCCGGCGTTCGACATGGCGGTGAACATTTTCACCTACGACCCCGGCGCGACGCTGCCCTTTGTCGAGACGCACATCATGGAGCACGGACTGTTAATGCAGCGCGGGCAGGGGATTTACCGGCTCGACGGCGACTGGCACCCGGTGCAGGCGGGCGACGTGATCTGGATGGCGGCCTATTGCCCGCAATGGTTTGTGGCGATGGGCAAGACGCCGGCCAGCTACATTTATTACAAGAACATCAATCGCGAGCCGCTGTGACGGAAATCGACGGTGCCGTAATCGAAGGGGTTCTGGCACGCGGAAGGTTCGGCGAGTGCGAGCTGAAGTGATGACAAGAGATCACAAGGTGGGGCGAGACTCCGTCGAGCCGTGTCGGAGCGGGCTTCCCTCGGCTCGACGGAGTCTCGCCCCACCGGGGACGGGTTTGCCAAATCGTCTCTGACCATCACTTGGGTTCACTTCACTTTTGGCTTCAAGATTTCCAAAAATGCTATACAGTCCAAAACGATTCAACGGCGGCGGGTTTTTACAACGGGAAAAACCATGAAAGCTCCGGTTCCGAAAAACGAAAAGAAGCGGCTCGAAGTCCTCTGGCAATACGAACTGCTGGACACCATCCCGGAGGGGGCCTTCGATGACCTCACCGCGCTGGCGGCGCACATCTGCGAGGCGCCGATCGCTTTGATCACCCTCGTGGACGAAAACCGGCAGTGGTTCAAGTCCCGCTTCGGCATCAGCGTCGCCGAAACGACCCGGGACATTTCCTTTTGCGCGCACGCCATTTTGCAGAACGACCTGTTCATCGTGCCCGACGCCCTGAAGGACGCGCGCTTCGCCCACAATCCGCTGGTCACTTCCGAACCGAACATCCGCTTCTACGCCGGCGCGCCGTTGATCACACCTGACGGCCATGCGCTGGGCACGCTCTGCGTCATTGACAAGGTGCCGCGCGAGTTGCGGCCTGACCAGCAGCAGGCGTTGCGCGTGCTCGCCCGTCACGTCGTCACGCAACTCGAATTGCGCCGCCGCTCGCTCGAACTGACCCGCGCCAGCGAAGAACGCCAGCGCGTCAAAAACGACCTCCAGAAAATGCGCGCGGAACTGACCCTGGCCCGCCGCGAACTGGACCGGTTCCGCACCCAGATCACCAAAGCGCGGCGCAAAAATCTCTAACAGCCCGTTAAATAAGTAGCCGCCGACGTGAGGAGGCGGACAGCACGCGTGCCATTCCTCCGAAATCCGCCTCCTCACGTCGGCGGCTACACAGTGAGGTCGCTTTCCCGGCACGGGCAAAAATGGCGTTGCTGGATTGTTCCCCTCGCTGGCACGATGGGCCGCCCGCAATGACAACATCATGAACGCACCACTTTCCCTCCCGCCCGGCGTCGAACTCAAGGCCGCGGTTGACCCGCAGTTTGCCGGGCGCGTTCTGACACCCGAAGCGCTTCGCTTCCAGGCCCGGCTGGCGCGCGAGTTCATGCCCACCCGCGCAAAGCTTCTGGCCCGGCGCGTCGAGCGCCAGAAGGAAATGGATGCCGGCGCGCTGCCCGATTTTCTGTCTGCCACAGCCGCCCTCCGCAACGATCGCAGTTGGAAAGTCGCGTCGCCGCCCGCCGATTTGCTGGATCGGCGCACGGAAATCACCGGCCCGGTGGACCGCAAGATGGTCATCAACGCCCTCAACTCCGGCGCCAAAGTGTTCATGGCGGATTTCGAGGACGCCACGTCGCCCACGTGGGAAAATCTTCTCTCCGGCCATGTCAACCTGCAGGACGCCATCCGCCGCACCATCAGCTTCGCCAGTCCGGACGGAAAAAAATACGCGCTCAACGAAAAGACCGCCACGCTGCTGGTGCGCCCGCGCGGCTGGCACCTGCCGGAAAAACATCTGCTCGTGGACGGCCAGCCAATGTCCGGAAGCTTGTTCGACTTTGGCCTCTACTTTTTTCACAACGCCCGCGAACTGCTCGCGCGCGGCACCGGGCCATACTTTTACCTGCCGAAACTGGAGAGCCACCTAGAGGCGCGGCTCTGGAACGACGTTTTCAACTTCGCCCAGGACGAATTGCAAATTCCGCGCGGCTCGATTCGCGCGACGGTGTTGATCGAGACCATCCTCGCGACTTTCGAGGCCGAGGAAATTCTATACGAACTGCGCGACCATTCGAGCGGGTTGAATTGCGGGCGCTGGGACTACATTTTCAGCTTCATCAAAAAATTCCGCAACCGGCCGGAGTTCATCCTGCCGGACCGCGCGCAGGTCACGATGACCACGCCGTTCATGCGCGCGTATTGCCTGAACGTCATCAAGATTTGCCATCGCCGCGGTGCCCACGCGATGGGCGGCATGGCCGCGCAGATTCCCATCAAAAACAACCCGGAAGCGAACGAAGCCGCGCTGGCCAAGGTGCTGGCCGACAAGGAACGCGAAGCCACCGACGGCCACGACGGCACGTGGGTCGCGCATCCCGGCCTCGTGCCGGTGGCGTTGCAAGCTTTCGACAAACACATGCCGCAGCCGAACCAGATCGCCCGCCAGCGCGAGGACGTGAACGTGACGGCGGCGGAATTGTTGAGCGTCCCGCCGGGCACGATCACCGGGGACGGCTTGCGCGCAAACATCCGTGTCGGCGTGCAATATCTCGAAGCCTGGCTTGGCGGCAACGGCTGCGTGCCGCTCTACAACCTGATGGAAGACGCGGCGACGGCGGAAATTTCCCGCGCGCAAATCTGGCAATGGCTTGCGCACAACGCCGCGCTCGCCGACCCGTCCTCCGTAGCAGAAAGCGGGGGTGGCTCTCCGGGTGCGGGTGGACTGCGGAGGGTGGACGGCCGCAAAATCACGACGCAACTTTACGACGAACTACTGCCGCAAGAGATGGCGCGCATCGAAAAGGAAGTCGGCAACGCGCGCTTCAACGCTGGAAATTACGCCCGCGCCGCAACATTATTTAGCGAGATGTCGAGGAGCGGGACGTTCGCGGAGTTTCTGACGCTGCCCGCGTATGAGTTGATTGATTGAAATGGTTTTACCCTCTCCGCCTCGAACGGGGAGAGCCCGACGCCACCTTCGCCCATCGGATGGGAGAGGGGCTGGGGGTGAGGGCATTGGGTCAGGTGTCTAAATTCAAAAACACTTTGACGCGAATTTCACGAATTGCCGCGAATTCAAATGCGCTGACGGCGCAAACAATCCCAAAGGGATTTCATCATTCAGCCTAGGGTTGCGAGGAACGAGCTACCCTAGGAAAACGTCCCACAAAATAATTTTCCCCCTCTCCTCCTCGAACGAGGAGAGGGCCGGGGTGAGGAGTCGAGTGGGTGTGGTGATAGGGTCCACCTCTGAAGTCAGACCGCCTGCGGCGGTACAAACACGAACCCTACAAAAATCGGAGAGGGAGGACGGGCAGTGTCAACCACGGCTCGTTCTCTCTTTTCGACAGTTCTTTGAGGCGCAGACAGAAAAAACGCAGACCAAAACCAATGGCAGCAGACCTCGGAAGTCCTTCTTAATTCCTGCGCCCAGTGGTCTAAAGGTTGGGGTCCACCTCTGTAGTCGCGTTGCTCCAACCCTGGGCTAATTTCCGTTGCGCCTTCAGCGCATTTGAATTGTTGGCAATAGTTTTCACCTTGTTGTTCGTCGGAACTCAGATTTAATTCTAACCATGAGCGAAATTGAGCGCCTTCAGCCGGAAGCGTTACGCGACCACACCGCCTTTCTGAAAAGCTATTCGCCGGAGGACGAAGGACTTTACGATGATTTGGTAGTTGGCTTGGATAGTTGAATTCGATTTCTTGCACCCACGCAATTTACCGCTAGGGTTCAATGACACTTATGGCCGGTACGCTCGAATTCATTTTGAATGGCCGTCCCGTCCGCGTCGAGGATTGTTCGCCCAACACGACCCTGCTCGACTTCCTGCGCGCCCGCGGGTGGACCGGCTCCAAGGAAGGCTGCGCGGAGGGCGATTGCGGCGCGTGCACGGTGGCGCTGGTGGAGCGCGACGCGCGCGGCCTGACCTGCTACCGCGCCGTAAACAGTTGCATTCTTCTGCTGCCGATGCTCGCCGGCCGCGAAGTTGTCACAGTCGAGGGCGTGGCCGACGGCCGGCAGCCGCACCCGGTTCAAACGGCGATGGTGAAACACCACGGCTCGCAATGCGGCTACTGCACGCCAGGCATCGTGATGTCGCTGTTCGAGGGCTTCTACCGCGCCGACCTCAAGGAGGCGTGGCAACTGGCCGACCAACTCTGCGGCAACCTGTGCCGCTGCACCGGCTACCGCCCCATCCGCGACGCCGCGCTCGAAGCGCTCACCAGCAAAGAGGCCAATGGCGAAGACCCGTTCGCGACGCGGCTCACCCATCCGTGCCTGCCGTTGCGGGAACTCAATTACGAAGCGCGCGGGGATAAATTCTTCCGGCCGCAATCGCTTGCCGGGTTGTTCGAGTTGCAGGAACGTTTCCCCGCCGCACGGCTGGTGGCGGGCGCGACGGAGGTGGGTGTGGATGTCGCGAAGCATTTCAAAAAATTTCCCGTCCTGATTTCGACCGAGGCGGTGCCGGAGCTGAATGAACTGGCGTGCACGACCGGGGAATGGCGCGTGGGCGCCGCCGTGACGCTGACGCGCATCGAGGAGGCGTTGCGCGGCGAGTTTCCAGCGCTGCTCAAAATGTTCCGCCTGTTCGCCTCGCGCCAGATCCGCAATCGCGCCACGATGGGCGGCAATCTCGTCACGGCTTCGCCCATCGGCGATTCCGCGCCGGTGTTGATGGCGCTCGATGCGCGGCTCGTGCTCGCCTCGCGACGCGGCGAGCGGGTGTTGCCCATCGAGGAGTTCTTTGTCGCCTATCGCAGGACCGCGCTCCAGCCGGGCGAGGTGCTCCAGACGATCCTGTTGCCGCGCCGGTCCGCCTACCCCACGCCGCGCTGCCACCTCAACTTTTACAAGATCTCCAAGCGCGAAGAACTCGACATCAGCATCGTCGCCGCCGCGTTCCGCGTGGAGCTGGACGAACGTGGTCTCGTGCATGAGGCGCGGCTGGCTTACGGCGGTGTGGCCCCCATGCCGGCGCGCGCGCGCAAGACCGAAGCCGCGCTCGCGGGCCGGCCATGGAACGCGGAAACCATCGCCGCGCTGCGGCCCGTGCTCGAAGGGGAATTCGCGCCCATAACCGATCATCGCGGCTCGGCGGAATTTCGCCGGCGCACGGTGGTCTCCCTGTTCGAGAAATTTTTCGCGGAGGAGGATTCTGCACTTGACCGCAGTCCGCTGCTGCTCCAGGCGTCCGCCTGGATGACGCCGCCACCGCACGAGAGCGGCCACAAGCACGTCTCGGGCGCGGCGATTTATGTGGACGACCAGATGCCGCGCCGCGGGATGCTGGAGACGTGGCCCGTCTGTTCGCCGCACGCGCACGCGTGCATCGTCCGCCGCGACACCGCGGCCGCCCGCTCGATGCGGGGCATCGTGGCTGTGCTGACGGCAGAGGACATTCCTGGCCTGAACGACGTGGGCGCAGTGCGGCACGATGAGATTTTGCTGGCCGACAAGGAAGTGTTCTATCACGGCCACCTTGTCGCACTGATCGTGGGCGAGTCGCCGGAAGCGTGTCGCGACGCCGCGGCGAAAGTGGTGGTGGAGTATGAGCCGTTGGAGCCGCTTCTGAACATCGAGCAGGCCATCGCGTCGGGCAGTTTCCACACCGAACCGCACATCATGCGGCGGGGAGATTTTGCGCCGGCGTTTGCCGCCGCGCCGTTGAAGCTCGAAGGCACTTTCGCCAACGGTGGGCAGGAACATTTTTATCTCGAAACGCAAGCCGCGTGGGCGGAGCCGGGCGAGGACGGCGGCATGTTTGTTTCGTCGTCCACGCAGCATCCGTCGGAAATCCAGGCGTGCGTGGCGCACGTGCTCGGCGTCCCGCGCAACAAGGTCGTGGTGGAAAGCCCGCGCATGGGCGGCGGTTTTGGCGGCAAGGAGACGCAGGGCAACACGCCCGCCGCGCTGGCAGCCCTCGCCGCATGGAAGACCGGCCGGCCCGCGCGCGTCCGGTTCAATCGCGAGCAGGACATGGTCCTCACCGGCAAGCGGCATCCGTTCTGGTCGCGCTTCCAGGCCGGCTTCACGCCTGAGGGCAAGGTGACTGCGGTGAAGGCGGAGCTGTTCGCCAACGGCGGCTGGTCGCTGGACCTCTCGCAGGCGATTGCCGACCGCGCGCTGATCCACCTCGACAACGCCTATTATCTGCCGCACGTCGAGGCCTCAAGCCGCGTCGTCAAAACGCACCTCGCGTCGAACACCGCCTTCCGCGGCTTCGGCGGACCGCAGGGGATGCTGGTGATCGAAGAAATCATGGATCGTGTGGCGCGCACTCTGGGCTTGCCGCCGGAAGTCGTGCGCGAGCGCAACCTTTACCACGGCCGCGGAGAAACCAACACGACGCACTACGGCCAGGAGATCGAGGACAATCGGATCAACAAAATCTGGGCAACGCTCAAGCAAACCGCCGAATTCGACAATCGCCGCCGTGCGCGGGCGGAATGGAACGCCGCCCAACCGCACCGAAAGCGCGGCCTCGCCATGACACCGGTCAAGTTCGGCATTTCGTTCACCATGACGCACCTCAACCAGGCCGGCGCGCTGGTGCACATTTACCAGGACGGCAGCGTGCAGGTGAACCACGGCGGCACCGAGATGGGCCAGGGCTTGCACACCAAAATCCTCGCCGTGACCGCGCGCGAACTGGGCGTGCCGCGCGAGCAGATCGTGGTCATGCCCACGCGCACCGACAAGGTGCCGAACACCTCGGCCACCGCGGCGTCCAGCGGCGCGGACCTCAACGGCCAGGCCGTGAAGAACGCGTGCGAGACGTTGCGCGAACGGCTTCGGCCGGTGGCGGAGAAGTTGTTGACCGAAAAAACGGGCCACGCCGTTTCGCCCGACCGGATTCGTTTCGAAGCCGGGAAGGTTTTCTCCACCGAGGCTACCGAGGCGTTTGTCGGCTTCGCGGACGTGGTCCGCGCGGCTTACCTGCAGCGGGTCAGTCTGTCGAGCACGGGCTTTTATCGCACGCCGTTGATTCACTTCGACTGGGCGGCGGGGAAGGGGAGTCCGTTCCACTATTTTGCCTGCGGCGCGGCGGTGACGGAGGTCGAGGTGGACGGCTTCACCGGAATGAATCGTGTGCTGCGCGTGGACATTCTGCACGACGTGGGCGATTCACTCAACGAAGGCTGCGACCGCGGGCAGATCGAAGGCGGTTTCGTGCAGGGCATGGGCTGGTTGACGCGCGAGGAATTGAAATGGGACGAGCGCGGCCGGCTGCTGACGAACTCAGCCAGCACGTATCAAATCCCCGCGTTCAGCGACGCGCCGGCCGAATGGCGCATCGCGCTGCTGCCCGACGCCGCGCAGCACAACACGATTCACGGCAGCAAGGCGGTGGGCGAGCCGCCGTTGATGCTGGCAATCTCGGTGCGCGAGGCCTTGCGCGACGCGGTGTCGGCGTTCGGCGACGCGCCCGGGCCAGTGACGCTGGCGTGCCCGGCGACGAATGAGGCGATTTTCCTGGCGATCCAGGAGCGGCTGCAACGGCGGGCCACGGCTCCCGTCTCGGCTGTCGCTTGAGCCGCGTACCGGATGTGACGGCATGACTCAAATCGCGGCCATGAACGAATCAACGCTTCCGTTCCCGCGCCAGCGTCTTGGACTGCGCCAGTCCTCTGCCGCTTTGGCAGCAGCGCTGGCCCTTGAAAAGGCGCCAGAGGACTGGCGCAGTCCAAGACCTCGCGGAGGAAGGGCGGTTCACGGAAAGTAGGAGCCGACGTGAGGAGGCTCTGACCTTCCGGATTCGAGAAAAAGTGAGCCTCCTGACGTCGGCTCCTACGGGGCTTGGGGAGAGGGGAACGGCTGGCCGGTGTTACAGCAGCCGCGTCTGCAATTCTTCCTTGGACAGCGCCTCGCCCAGACCTTCCACGCGCGCGCGGCGACGTTCCATGATGTGCTTGTCCACCAGTGGATCGTAGGGCACCGGATAATTGCCATCGTAGCAAGCCATGCAGAAGGCTTCTTTCGGCAGGCCGGTCGCCTTGACCATGCCCTCCTGCGAAAGATAGTGGAGCGAATCGGCGTTGAGGTATTGGCGGATTTCATCCAGCGAATAATTGGCCGCCATCAGCTTCTTGCGGTCGGGGAAATCAATCCCGTAAACGCAAGGGTTCTGGTGCGGCGGACAACTGACCAGCACGTGGACCTCTTTCGCGCCGGCTTCCTTCAAATTGTTGACGCGCGTCTTGCAGGTCGTGCCCCGCACAATCGAGTCGTCCACGATGATCACCCGCTTGTCGCGCACCAGTTCGGTGATGAGGTTGAGCTTCACGCGCACGGCGAAATCGCGGATGAGCTGGCTGGGCTGGAGAAAACTGCGCCCCACGTAGTGATTGCGCACGAAGGCCATCTCGTACGGGATGTCCGACTCCATCGAGTAGCCCAGCGCGGCGCAGTTGCCGCTGTCGGGCACCGGCACGACGATGTCCGCCGGGATCGGGTTCTCGCGCGCGAGCTGCCGTCCCATTTCGACGCGCACCTTATACACGTTGCGATTGGCAATGGTGCTGTCGGGCCGCGCGAAATAAACGTATTCGAAAATGCAGAAAGCGCGGCGCTCGTGTTCCGGAAACGCCTGGAGGCTGCGCAGCCCGTCGTCGTTGATGATGACGATTTCGCCCGGCTCGACGTCGCGCACGAACTTGGCGTGGATTAGATCCAGCGCGCACGTTTCGCTGGCGAGCACCCAGGCGCCGTCCACCTGGCCGAGGCAGAGCGGCCGGAACCCGTACGGGTCGCGCACCCCGATCAACTCGTGCTCGGTCATGATGACCAGCGAGTAGGCGCCTTCGATGCGGCGGATGGTCTGGACGAGATTGTTTTCCTGGCCGCCGAGGGTGGGTTGGGCCATCAGCATGAGGATGATCTCGCTGTCCACCGTGGTCTGGAAGGGGATGCCTTTGTGTTCCAGTTCATCGCGCAACTGTGCGGCGTTGGTGAGGTTGCCGTTGTGCGCGATGGCGATCTGGCCGCGCGCGCAATCCATCGTGAGCGGTTGCGCGTTGCGCAGGTGCGAGGAGCCAGTGGTCGAGTAGCGCGTGTGGCCCACGGCCATGTTGCCGCGCAGGTTGCGCAACATTTCGCCGTCGAAAATTTGCGAGACCAGCCCCATGCCCTTGTGCACGCGGAACTGGGCGTTGTCGCTCGTGACGATGCCCGCGCTTTCCTGGCCGCGATGTTGCAGCGCGTAGAGGCCGAAGTAAGTCAACTCCGCGGCATTCGGATGGCCGTAAATGCCGAAGACACCGCAATAATGTTTCGGATAGTCGCGCATCAATCAACGCATCGCCCGCGCGATGCTATTCCACCAGAGGTCGTGCAACTCCGGCAAGCTCCAACTGAATTCACCACCAGCCGTTTTCACCTGCAAAGTGTTTCCACCAACCGCTCCGAGACGGGCGGCCGGCACGCGCAGCTTGCCGGCCTCGGCGAGAATCTTCTCCGCGTCCGCGGGTGACGCCGACACTACGATACGCCCTTGCGCCTCCCCAAACAACAGGGCGTCGAGGCGCGCTTGGAGTTCAGCCCCGCACGCGGGGTTGTTCAGGTCAATTGTCGCCCCAATCAACCTTGGTGTCTCGCGCGCGATCTGCTGGGAAATGCAGCTCTCGGCCAGGGCGACGGCCAGGCCGCCTTCACTGCAATCGTGCGCGCTTTTCACCCAGCCGGACCGGATGAACGCCAGCAGCGCGTCGTGCAGCCGTTTCATCTTCGGCAGGTCGCAAGGCGGCGGCGTGCCGGTCTTTCGGCCGTGAACGACCTGGAGATACGCGCTGCCGCCGAGGCCTTGCAGCGGGTCCGCCGCGTCAACGATTTCGCCGAGCAGGAGAATGACGTCGCCTTCGTCTTTGAACCATTGCGTGGTGATGTGTGCGGGCTTTTCGATGAGGCCGACGACGGCGACGGTGGGCGTGGGGTCAATCGGGCCGGCGGGGCTTTGGTTGTAGAGCGAGCAGTTGCCGCCGGTGACCGGCGCGTTAAAGGCGCGGCAGGCATCGGCCAGACCGCGCACGCTTTCCTTGATCTGCCAGAACAACCCCGGGTCGTGCGGGTTGGCGCAGTTGAGGTTGTCGGTGACGCCGAGCGGCGTGGCGCCCGCGCAGGCCAGGTTGCGGCAGGCTTCGGTGACGGCAGCTTTGCCGCCTTCGTAGGGATCGAGATAAACGTAAACGGCATTACAGTCCACGGTGAGGGCAATGAATTTTTCCAAAAACGGGGTGGGGCGAGACTCCGTCGAGCCTTGTTTCCCAGAAGTCCGGGCTCGAGAGGACTCTCGCCCCACCGGAAGAGAGTCTTCCTTGATGCGAATCACCGCCGCGTCGCTGCCGGGACAGACCACCGAGCCGTCGCGGACCATGTGGTCGTATTGGCGATAGACCCAGTTCTTGGAGGCGATGGTCGGCCAGGCGAGGAGGTTTAGGAGATCGGGTCTGGGGTCCGGGGTCTGGGGAATGGTGTCGAGGCGGAAGGCGCGGACTTCTTTCAGATACTCCGGCTCTTTTGATTCGCGCTGATAGATGGGCGCTTCGTCGGCCAGCTTTTTGGCCGGGATGTCGGCCACCACTTGGCCATGATGTTTTACGACCATGCGGCCGGTGTCGGTGACGAAACCGATCTCGGCCCAAGGCAGGTCCCACTTGTCGAAGATGCGTTTCACTTCATCCTCGCGGCCTTTCTTCACGATGATGAGCATGCGCTCCTGCGATTCGCTGAGCATGATTTCGTAGCTCGTCATGTTCGGGGCGCGTTGCGGCACCTTGTCCAGTTCGATTTCGATGCCGGTACCGGCGCGCGCAGCGGTCTCGCAGGTCGAGCAGGTGAGGCCGGCGGCGCCCATGTCCTGGATGCCGGCGACGGCGCCGGTGGCGAGCAGTTCGAGGCAGGCTTCGCACACAAGTTTTTCCATGAAGGGATCGCCCACCTGCACCGCGCCGCGCTGTTGGTCGGCGGATTCCTCGGTGAGGTTCTGCGACGCGAAGGCCGCGCCGGCGAGACCATCGCGACCCGTGGCGGGGCCGACGTAGAAGACGGGATTGCCGACGCCTTGCGCCTTGCCGCGGGCAATCTGATCGTGGCGCAGCACGCCGAGGCAGAAGGCGTTGACGAGCGGATTGCCTTCGTAGCTTTTGTCGAAATAAACCTCGCCCGCGATGGTGGGGATGCCGAAGCAATTGCCGTAATGCGCGATGCCGCTGACGACGCCGGCGAACAGACGACGATTGTTCATCACCTCTGCCGGCGGCGTGGCAGGTGGGCAGGTGAGTGAGTGGGCAGGTGGGATATCAGCAGACGGAGCGTCATTCCCACTTTCCCACTTTCCCACTTTCCCACCTGCCACTCCGTTTGTGGTGATCGGCCCGAAACGCAACGAGTTGATTGCGCAAACGGGCCGCGCACCCATCGTGAAGATGTCGCGGATGATGCCGCCGACGCCGGTGGCCGCGCCCTGGAACGGCTCGACGGCGCTCGGATGGTTGTGCGACTCGATCTTGAACGCGACGGCCAATCCGTCGCCGATGTCAATGATGCCGGCGTTTTCCTCGCCCGCGCCGACGAGGATTTTGGGCGACCGGGTGGGGAAGGTTTTGAGCAACGGGCGGGTGTTTTTGTAGCTGCAATGCTCGCTCCACATCACCGAGAAAATGCCCAGCTCGGTGTAGCCCGGCTCGCGGGCAAGGATTACTTTGACGCGGGCATATTCCTCCGGCGTGAGATTGTGCTTTGCGACGAGTTCGGGCGTGATGGCGGATTCGGTCATGGGGAAATTATTTTTCGGCAATTGCCTCAACAGATTTGAAAAATGGAGTTTCTTTGTCGCGCACCAATCCGATGGTTGGGTGGTAACGCAAACCAGATTTTGTTTGGGCAGCAGCCTCAAGTGCTGTCTTTGCAAACTGCTTGGCATTTGAAATATCGCCTCGGTGGGCTGTCACGATTGCGCGAATTCCAGACAACTCGTAAACGTCAACTGGATACAACAACAAATCGTCAAACTTCATTTCCTCCAAGATAGCAAGTGCTTCATCAAAAAGAGCCGTCAGTTTGCAATTACAGACAAACCGTCCGAATTCGACCCACGCGCGAGTTCGGTGCTTTGGGTTTTTTCGTTCCGTGTCGAGTGCGAGCCGATAGCAAACAACAGCTTCATCTGTCTGGCCAAGAGAGGCGAGGCAACTCGCTTTTTGATTGTAAGCACATGCCAACTCACTTGGTTCTGGAAATTCTAAAAGCATTTTATCCAACAGCGTCAATGCAGCGCGAATAAGCTCCGGGGAACCTGTGTCTTCGAGATGGCACGCTTGAATTCTCAAATACTGTCCTTTAATGCCAGCGCCGTGACTTCTTTTGAGATGAGCGTAGAAATCATCTTGGTCAGCTTCACTCCAACTTGATTTTCTGAACCAATCCTTCGCCATGAAAGTTACGCCAATTCCGCCACGTGATCGTCCTCGTATTTTTCGATGAGGACACCGAGGATCTCCAACATGGAGGCGAGCGGGTGGTTTTCGTATTCGCCCACTTCGTCAATGAGGCGGTCGAGCAGTTTCACGAGTTGGCGCTATTCTCGGTCGGTGTGTGGCACGCGCAAGGCCGGCTCAACCTGCGGCCAGGCTTCAAACGCCTTTCTGATTTGCGTGGTGGACATCAGGCCGCGACTTCGACTTCACGCACTTCGCTCGGATGCGGAATCGGTTCGCCGCGTTTGCGCATATCTTCAATGTGCATTTCCAAGGCCTCTTTCATCAACGCCAGCGTTTCCTTTTCGGTGTCCGCTGCCGCGACGCAGCCGGTAAAATCCAGCGCGTAGGCGCTGAAGTTCTCCGTCCCATGCTCGATGATGATGGAATAGCGCATAGTCATTTAGTCATTTCAAGTCAGACTCTCCATCGCCAGCAGATGGCAAATCTCGATGCCGTCATCCAATTGATTCCAGTAGATGGCGTAGCCACCGGGTTCGAGCGACCAGTCGGCGCGCTGCCGGGGCGCCGCCTTGGCGAGCCAGCGCAACCACGGGATTTTCCGGTAAGGCACGCTCAATTCGCGCCCGTCGCTCAGTTTCACGATGAGCCGTTCGCCTGCGAACCGGACGTTTTCCGCGCTCACCGCCTCTGTTTGTTTAGTGGTCAAAGTATTCATTCCATCTTTCCAGCAGTCTGGTTTGGTTCTGCCGTGTCAGCCTGAGAACATAATTCAACTCCGCCGTATTGTAACCACGATTGTTTTCCACCGAAATGGGCTGCAACCAAATCTTCGCGACCTTATCCGCGTCAATCACGTGAACGTGCGGCGGCTCGCCAAGGTCCGACGAGTAAAAGCGGAACTTGTACCGCTGGATCTGGATCGTGGGCATGAGTCACGCCGCCTTGAAAGCCGTTTTTTTTTGCGCCGCGTTGATGATGCTCTCGAAAATCAATGTGCCGTCGGCGCTGCCCAGGAGGTCTTCGCTGGCGCGGTCGGGATGGGGCATGAGGCCGGCCACGTTGCGGCGCTCGTTGCAGATGCCGGCGATGTTCAGCAGCGAGCCGTTCGGGTTGGCGGCGTCGGTCAGTTCGCCTCGGGCGTCGCAGTATTGCCACAGAATCTGGTGGTTCGACTGGAGCGAGGCGAGCGTCACGTCGTCGGCGAAGTAGCAGCCTTCGCCGTGCGCGATGGGGATTTTGAGCAGCTTGCCGGGCGGGATTTTGTTCGTGAACGGCGTGTCGAAGCTGGCGGTCTTGAGGAAGACCTGCTCGCAGCGGAACTGGAGCGAGCGGTTGCGGATGAGCGCGCCGGGCAGCAGGCCGGCTTCGCAGAGGATCTGGAAGCCGTTGCAAACGCCGAGGACCAGTCCGCCGGCGGCGGCGAACGTCTGCACGGCCTGCATCACCGGGCTGAAGCGCGCGATGGCGCCGCAGCGCAAATAATCGCCGTAGCTGAAACCGCCGGGGATGATGACCGCGTCGGCGCTGCCGAGTGACGTTTCCTTGTGCCAGAGGAAGTCGGCGCGGTGGCCGAGCACGCGGAGGGCATGGACGCAATCCTGGTCGCAATTGGAGGCGGGAAACTGGAGTACTGCAAAGTTCATACGGCTCGGAAGTGGAAATTGTGGGCGCAGCCGAAAGTGGGCGGGTGAGAAAGTGTGATAGTGGGACACGGCGCAGCTCCCACCTGTTCGCTTTCCCACTTTCCCGCTTTCAGACAGGCTCGCGCGGCATTCATTCGATCTCCAGCCGGTAGTCCTCGATCACCGGGTTGCTCAAGAATTTGAGGCACGCGTCGTCGAGTTGCTTGCGCGCGGCTTCCGGGTCCGCGCCGGTGAGCTCGATTTCCAGGTATTTGCCGACGTGGACGGCGCGAATGCCGCGGTGGCCCAGGTGTTCGAGGGCGTTCTGGACGGTCTTGCCCTGCGGATCGAGCACGGCTTTTTTCGGCGTAATGATGATTTTGGCTTTCATGCGGCGCGGGAATGGCCCGCGGAAAATTCAAAAGCATGTTGCGGAAGGAAGCGTTGCAAGGCCAGAGATTTTTTCGGCGCCCGCCGGAATCACTCTCCATGCATCCGCCTCCCGCTCCGGCCTCGTAATGAGAGGTGCATGCATCAGTTGGTGGTGCAGTTTGGTGCTGGCGGAGTAACGGCCGATGCGGCAGGCGAGTCAACGCCACAGAACGGGCGCAACCACGCTCATCCGTAATCGGCGGTAAGCGCAACAGGAAAACGGCGACGGGTGTCCGGCCTGTCGCCGTTCTTTTTTTCGGAGGGGCGAGGTGCGGGAGGAATTTCAGAACGAACATTCAACATTCAACATTTAACTTCGAACATCCAAGTTCGCGCGCCGGGAAACCATCAGTCAACGACCTGGCTGACCATTACTTTGAGCGAGTCGGGCCGGGGGTGCGCGGCGAGTTGGACGGCTTGCGCCGTTTCCGCCAGGGCAAACCGGTGGGTGATCAACCGGCGCACGTCCAGTTTGCGCGAGAACACCAGCCGGGCCACTTCGGTTTGCAACGTGATGTCCGAAGAGTAGCTGCCCACCAGGTCTTTTTCGTCCACGCAAATCTTCGACAGGTCCAGTTCCGCGGCCGTGCCGCGCCGGGTGTGGGCGAAAAGCAACACTTTGCCCGCGCCACGAATCAACTCCTGGGCCTGGCGCACTAAATCATCGGACGGAGCCGCCACAATGGCCGCGTCGAGGCCACGTCCGCCGGTCACGCGTTGAACTTTATCCGCCAGGCGCGGGTCGTCTCCCGGAACAACCCGGCGAGCGCCGAGCCGGCGGGCCAGTTGCAGGCGAGTGGGCAGAAGGTCGGTGGCCACGACTCCGATGCCGGACAACGCCAGCAGCCGGGTGAACATCAAACCAATCGGGCCTTGCCCCGCCACCCAGACGACATCGCCGCGCCGAAGCTGGAGGCGCCGGACGGCCTTGAGGACGGTGTTGACCGGTTCGAGCATGGCGCCTTCCTCAAAGGAATTTCGGCGGGGGATTTTGATCACGCCCGGCAGCACAAAGGGCATCACCCGCACGTACTCGGCATAGCCACCCCCCGCCGGCGCGAAGCCGGCGGTGATGCCGGTGCGCATGTAAAGCGGACACTGCGCGAAAGCCTGGTGGCGGCAGGCGTGGCATTTCAAACAGGGCACGTGATGATGCATGGCGACGCGGTCGCCGACGCCGAATTTTTTCACGCCGCGTCCGAGCTGGACGATGGTCCCGGCGGTTTCGTGGCCGAACACCCGCGGCGGCGGCACGGTGCCGAAATGGATTTTTTTGATGTCGGTGGGGCAGACTCCACAGACAGCGACGCGGACGAGCAATTCGCCGGGGCCAAGGCGCGGGACGGGGAGCGTTTCGAGCCGGAGATCGTTCACGCCGCGATACACGACGGCGCGCATGGTTTTCGGAATGTCAGGCACAAAAACGTTTTAGCCACAGTCGGGCGCGGATGCACACAGGAAAAAATGGCACGGCGCCCTTTTCAGGGGCTGGCGGCCCCTCCGGCAAATTCGGTGAACCACGGTTCCGGCGCGGCGTGAAACTCCCACCGCCGATTGCGCCAGAGGAATTGCAATTCGCGAGCATGGAGCGCGTGATGGGGGAGGAGCAATGCTGCGCGCCGGGCCGCGGTCAATTGGCCGGTGACAAAATCCAGATACACGGTCTCGTCGCCGCCGTAGAGTTTGTCGCCCACGATGGGATGACCGAAATGGGCCAGGTGAATGCGGAGCTGGTGTTTGCGGCCGGTGAGCGGGAGAGCTTCGAGCAGCGTGAATTCCCGCCCGGCCCGCTGGAAAATTCGTTGCACGCGGTATTCCGTTTCCGCCGGCGCGCCGTCGGGGCGCACGCAATCCTTGATGGCCACGTCGCTGCGGGCGTCCTTGCCTAACGGCGCCGTGATGACGCCGCGCGATTCCTTCACCGGGCCGTGGACCATGGCGAGATATATTTTTTGCGCGGCGCGGGATTCCCAGATTTTGCCCAGTTCGCCCGCGGCGGCCGCAGTTTTGGCGGCCAACACCAGTCCGCTGGTTTCGCGATCGAGCCGGTTCACCAGATGGGGAGTGGCGGCGGGGCCGAGGTGCTGGCGGAGCCGGCTGATCAGACTGGAGAAAGCGTCGCCCTTGGTGGGATGGCAGACCAGCCCGGCGGGCTTGTTCACCACCAGCAGGTCGGCGTCTTCATAAACGGTTTCAAACAATCGTTCCATCGGGAAAGCGGGCAATACGCCGGCTTGTCATCGGGCGGGATTGAAGTAACATTGCGTCCGGTGAAAGAAAAGGTTGGACTGCCGATTTTGTTGATCCTGGTATTCGCGCTGACGCGGATACCGGGGATGTTGCCGGAAAATTTCAGCGCCGCTTATGCGCTGGTCTTTTGCGCCGGCGTTTATCTGCCGCGGCGGCTGGCCTGGTGGGTGCCGCTGGCGGTGATGGCCGCCACCGACCTGCTGCTCAACGTTTATTACCAGCAGTCTCTTCACCTCGACACCTTCAGCCCTGGCAAGCTGATTTACCTGGGGGGCAATTACCTGGCCTATGGCGCGATGGTCTGGCTGGGCCGGCGCTTCAGCGCGAAGTCATCCTGGGTGGCGTTGTTGAGCGGGGGAGTGGCGGGCGCTGTTTTGTTTTATCTGATCACCAACACGGTCTCGTGGCTGTTCAATCCGTTCCAGAATCCGGAATACACCAAAACCCTGGCCGGTTGGATCCAGGCGCTGACCGGCGGCACGGCGGGCTGGCCGCAGACGTGGGAGTTTTTCCGCAACACGCTTTCCAGCGGCGGGCTGTTCAGCGGTTTGTTCGCCGGCGCGATGAAACTGGGCGAGGCCCTGGAGCCGCGCGAAACGGAGGAAGCGGCGAAGGAAGAGGAACCGGCGGAGGAATCCGGCGCTGGCGAGCCGGAAGAAACCAGCCCTTGAACTTCCGAACCGGGCGTTGGCCCGTTGCGATCTTCGCGCGAAGGCGGACGGAATGAAAATCGGCGTCATTTCCGACACCCACGGTCACCTGGACCCGCAAGTCCGGGAACTGTTCGCGGGGGTGGACCACATTCTTCACGGCGGGGACATCGGCCATGCGGCGGTGATTCTGGCGTTGGAAGAACTGGCGCCGGTCACGGCGGTTTTGGGCAACACGGATGTCGGTCTGGATTTCAAGGAAACCGAGGTGGTGCTGCTCGAAGGTCGCAAGTTTCTCCTGCACCACATCGTCAATGTGACGGCGTCGGCGGACGCGATCCAGCAACGCCTCCTCCGCGAGCGGCCGGCGGTGGTGGTTTTTGGGCACACGCACAAGCCGTTTTGCCGGGAAATTGGAGAGACGCTTTTCTGCAATCCGGGCTACGCGGGTAAACCGCGGTTCAACCTGCCGCGCAGCGTGGCCATATTGACCAGCGACGCCGACGGCGTGCGGGCCGAGTTCAAGCAGCTCTGAGACAGTGTTTGTTCGCTTTTGAGACAAGCCGGCCGAGGCTCACTTCGGGCCGCCTGGTTCCAACCGGTTTTTCGCACTCTTTGGATTTCCCCCGTTTTCACGCGCGCTTCCTCCGAGGCGGGCGAGGGTTGGCCGCCCTTGATGGACGGCGGGGAGGCGGAGTTTTCGCAAACTGGCGAGGAACCTGCTGAAAGCGGTTCGTATTGATGATCAGTTTGTAATCTAAACGCGAAGACCGACGACATGGACTTTCCATTTTTTAACGGCCGATCCAGAAAGCACGAGCAGCTTGTGGTGATTGATCTGGGCACGCGCACGACGAAAGCGATCCACCTCCATCGCAAAGGGGAAAACTTCACCCTGTTGGGCTTCACTTTGCAGGATGCGCCCATCTTTGAAAAAAGCCCCTCGCCGGAGCTGCTCTCCGAACATTTGAAAAACGTCAGCCAGGCGCTGGAGTGCAGGACCAAACAGGTGGTGTTTGCCGTGGCTGTCGGGGATTCCTTCCTGCGCCACGCCGAGTTTCCCCAGGTGCCGCTGTCCGACATGCGGATGATGCTTAAATTCAACTCCAAGAATTATCTGCAACAGGATCTGCCGGACCATGCCTTTGACTGTTACCTGGTGCCGGTGCGCCAAAACGGAAAACTGGCAGAGGGCCCCAAAGGCGTCCAAAAATGCAGAACTCTGGTGGGCGGCGCCAAAAACCAGTTGGTCAACGATTTGCAAACCGCCGCCCGGCTCGCCGGCCTGGTGGCCGACCAGATCACGCCCAGCATCG
The DNA here is from genome assembly GCA_964539075.1 of uncultured Verrucomicrobiota bacterium. Classification (GTDB taxonomy): domain Bacteria; phylum Verrucomicrobiota; class Verrucomicrobiia; order Limisphaerales; family CAZIFU01; genus CAZIFU01. The sequence continues at coordinate 80,489 of CAZIFU010000230.1, forward strand.
TCGGCCCGACCAACGCATTTGAGCTGGCGCAGCCGGAAGTTTTCCAGAAAGAAGTCGTGGCCCTGGTGGACATCGGCTTCAGGAACTCGACGGTCAACATTTTGATGGCGGGCGATCTGATGTTGAGCCGGGTAGTCGGCATCGGGGGCGACAAGCTGACCAGCGGCCTGGCCGAAGCGATGAACATCAGTTATGCCGAGGCCGAAAGCATCAAGGTGGGCATGCCCGATGAGGTCAAAACCTCGTTGCAGCAGTTGGTCTCCCCGCTGGGGCGGGAACTGCGGGCGTCACTCGATTTTTTTGAACATCAGCAGGACAAAACCGTCAGCCAGGTCTTTGTCTCCGGCGGCTCGGCGCGCTCCGAGGCCATCCTCCAGATGTTGCAGGAGGAAATGATGGCGCCGTGCAAGAACTGGAACCCGACCACTTTCCTCAAACCCTCGTTGCCTCCCCAGCAAATGGCCGTCTATGAGCAAGTCGCTCCGCAATTGACGGTCGCCATCGGGGCCGCGGCGGCCGCGTTTTAACCCCAAACCGGAAGCGTATGCCCATCTGCATCAATTTACTTGCCGAGCAACAAGCCGCCGAAGCGCTGCGCCGTCGCGATCCGGTCAAACGCGCGATCTGGATCGGCGGGTTCCTGGTCGGGCTGATGCTGCTCTGGGGAGGTTTCCTCCAATTCCGGATCGTGCGGGCCAACTCCGCGTTGGCGGGAGGGGATGTAAAATGGAAGGCCATCGAGAAGGACACCCGGGCGGTTTCCGAACATTTGAAACAAACCGCCGAAACCGAGCGGAAGCTTTCCGCCCTCCAGGCGCTGGCCACCAATCGCTTCCTGTGGGCCGTCACGCTCAATGCCTTGCAAAACACCATCGTGGACAATGTCCAACTCGTCCGTTTCCGGGCCGACCAGAATTATGCGGTCTCCAAGCACACCGGCGAAGGCAAGACCGCCAGGCCGGCGATGTCCAAAGAACGAATCACCCTGACGCTCGAAGCCCGCGACTACGCCAATCCCGCCGAACTGAACCACAACAAATTCATTTCCGCCATTTCCACGGCCGCCGTGTTCCAGGCCGGCTTGCGCAAAGTGGACGGCGTCACCTTGAAGGACCGTATGCCGCCGCAGCCGGATTCGACTGACCCGACCAAAAATTACATCCTCTTCAGCATTGAATGTCGTTATCCCGAAAAGGAAAGAACGCTTTGATATGAAACGCCTGTCGAAAGAAAAGCGCGATAAAATCATCCTGGTGGCCGTCGGCACGCTGGTCGCGCTGGGGGTCCTGTGGTTCGGGATGATTCGCATGCAACAAGCCAGCCTGGAAGACAAGGCCAAGCAGATGGAGCAAGCCGTCAACCAGCTCACCAACGCCAGACGCCTGGTGGCCAATGCCAACAAGTACGAGACCGACCTGGAGGGCGTCCGCGCGCGGCTCGAAAAACTCGAAGAGGGGATGGCTTCAGGCGACATGTATTCGTGGATCATCAAAACGATGAACAAATTCCAGGCCCCCTATAAAGTGGAAATCCCCAACTTCACCCCGCCCGCCGTCGGCGACGTGACGATCTTCCCCAAGTTTCCGTATCAGGCGGCCACTTTTGCCGTCCGCGGAACGGGACACTTCCACGAATTTGGCAGATTCCTGGCGGATTTTGAAAACACGTTTCCTTGCATCCGTGTCCAAAACCTGGAACTCGAACCGATTGGCATTTTGTCTGCTAATCCCCAGGACGCGGAGAAGATAGTTTTTAAGATGGAACTGGTAACGCTGATTAAACCGAACTCGGTTTTATAAAACCGAACGCGAAAACAACAAATGAGCCTCGCTATCCATGCCGTTTACGCCCGCTGCTCGCGGTGGCCCGCCTGGACCATTCTGGGATTGGCCCTGGCCGCACTGTCTGCTTATGGGGCGGACGCGGTTCCGACGCCGCTAGGGGTGCCGCTGCCGCAATCGGTATTCGTCAACGACTTGGCAATGGGCAAAGACCCGTTCTTTCCGGTGTCCCAACGGCGCCAGCCGCCCGTGGTGGCTAAAGTGGTTCAACTAGTCCCCGCAGACAGCAACCGCGCCGCGTATCTGGTCCTCAAAGGTGTTTCCGGCCCGCAGATCAAGCGTATTGCGCTGATCAACAATATGACCTTCGTGGCCGGCGAGGAAGGACAGGTCCGCACTTCCGCCGGGATGCTGAAAATCCGCTGCGTGGAGGTCCAGGAAAAAACCGCCATCGTCATCATAGACGGGGAAAGTGTGCGCCACGAACTGCGCTTGCGGGAAAGCCCCGCCGTTAATACCAAAGAAAGCTCTGCCCTCAATCTCAGTCAAGGTCGGTAACAAACAGTCAACGAACATGAAAACTAAATTCACACTCCTGCTCGCCATCGGGCTTAACCTGGGGGTCATGCGTCTTCTGGCCCAGAACACCGCGCCCGGCGCGGAGGGGGCCGCCCCTGTCGCGGACACCGCCGCGGCCAAAGCCCAGGCTCCCGCGGACGACGAGTTACGCAAGCTTTTGCGCCAGGCCATTGCGCAGGCCGACGTTCCGGCGACCGTCGCTCCCGCAGCCGAGACGCCCGCAGCGTCCGCACCGGCGGCCGTCGCTCCTGCAGCCGAGGCGCCGTTGGCCGTTGCTCCGGCGACCGACGCTCCTCCGGCGGCCGCTCCCGTAGCGGAGGTTGCCGTCAGCGCGCCCGCGCCCGTAGCGGAAGTTTCCGCCAGCGCGCCCGCGCCCGCCGAAGCGCCGCAGTTCGCGCAAGCCAAAGAGCCGGCTGCCGCGACGCTTGCGGCCACCGAGCCAGGGGCCGCTGGCCAGTCTGCGCCCGGCGATCTTCTGCCGCTGATCATGTTCGAGGAGGCGCCCTTGAACGACGCCATCAAGACCCTCGCGCGCCAGGCCGGCATCAACTTCCAGTTTGATCCGCGCGTCGCCACGCCGGCGCCCGGACCGGATGGAAAACCGCCGGCGCAACCCACCGTGTCGATCCGTTTCGAGAACGTCACGGCGCAACAGGCTTTGGAAGCCGTGCTGGCCAATCATAACCTGTCCCTGATAACCGATGTGAAAACGCATACCTCGCGCGTCACCATCAAAGACCCAGCCGCGCCCGATCCGCTGATCACCAAGATCATTCAATTGAAATACACCAACCCCACCAACCTGGTGGCCGTCGTCAAGGCGACCATCTCTACGCGCGGCTCTGTGACCACGGACATCCGCACCAGCAAGCTGATCGTCGTGGCGACCGAGAAAGACATGCTCGGCGTGGATTCGCTCGTCGAGTCGTTGGATTCGCCGACGCGCCAGGTGCTCATCGAAGCGCGGATTCTGGAAACCTCCCGCGCGCCGTCCACGATCAAAGGCATCGACTGGACCGGCACCCTCCAGGCACAGAAATTCTCTTTCGGCAACAACGCTTTGGCCGGCGTGGCTTCGACTCCGCCGCAGACCATTATTGACGCCAATGGCAATCCGCTGACTGTGCCGGGCACGCCGGGAACGATTGGCGGCATCCTTTCGGATCCAAAACTCCTGGCCGATACCGCGAAGGGATTCAATCCGGCGACCGCATTTTTGAATGCCGACGGCGTCAGCGCAGTACTATCGTTCTTGAACACGGATTCCGATACGGAAGTAGTCGCCACGCCGCGCGCGGTGACGTTGGACAATGAAAAGGCGACGCTCTCGGTGACGCGCGCGTTCCCGATCTTCAACGTGACGCCCGGCTCGGCTAATTCGCCAGCCGGCTCCCAGGTGGTCTACACCAACCTGGGCACCATCCTGGAAGTCACGCCGCGCATCTCGGCCAACAACACGATCGCCTTGAAGGTGGTTCCGGAAGTCTCGAACATTGATTCCAAGGACTCCCAAACCATCAACGGAGCGGTGAACATCGCCAATGTCTATGCCATCCGCCGCATCGAGGCCAACGTGGTCATTCCCAGCGGCAACACGCTCGTCATGGGCGGCTTGATCAGCGACACCAAGACCAAGCTCTACACCAAGGTGCCGCTGCTGGGTGACTTGCCGTGGATTGGACTGGCGTTCCGCCACGAAGCCAAGTCGCGCAACAAAGCCAACCTGTTGATCTTTATCACGCCCACCGTGGTCGCGGACAATGATTTTCATCCCACGAAGTCGGACTTCCTGCAAAACCGCTTGGAGGAAAAGCCGGACGTGGAAGAGACGCCCTGGGACAGCGGCAGACCGAAAGATTGGCGCAAGAAAACCGAATAAGCGGATTTCGTCCCTCGCGTGGCCACACGACGAACGGACTTGTTGGGACAGCAGCAGACGGGTGGTTGGTTTTTGGGTAATCCAGCCACCCGTTCTTATTTTGTTCGTCGAGGTTTTGCGCGGGTCGCCGTGCCAGGGAAGCTCCCAATTCCAAACTCCAAGCTCCAAATCCCAAATGCGACCTGCAGTCCAAAGGCCTGGGCGAATGTGGGCCCGTCCAGTCAAGCGGTCGTACTCTCAGCGAACGGTGTTTGGTGCTTGGGACTTGGAGTTTCTCTGGAGCTTGGTGCTTATTTGTCCCCGTTGCACCCACAAAAAGCGTCCAGGAAGCTCTTATTTGATTGAAAGCCGGCCACCAGTTGGTTAATCAGGCGGCGCAGTTGTTGTTCGGAGTCCACGCTTCAGCGTGTTCGGGCACCCAGACACCCGGAAGGGCGGATTCGCGACGTTTCGCTTCAGGGGCACGGTGACTGTCCGCCGACCCAGGAACGCGAGGCAACAGGCCGACTCGAATTCCGGACCTTTGCAGCCCAAAGTCCAAAAGTTTTCCGCGACCCTCGATTTCCTGATCGTCGGGCTGACCTTGCTGGCCCCGACCCTGGGCGGCGCCACCAAACTTTGGACCCAGGCGCTGTTGATTCTGGGGGCGGCGGTTTTGGTGCTGCTCGCGCCGCCCGAACATCCCCTGCGCTGGTGGGTCAACTTTTTGTTGGCCGGACTTTTATTATTGGCGTTTGTCCCGTTGCTGCCGGCGAGCTGGTTCGCGCCCTTTGCGTGGCGCGATCAATTGCGACAGCAATTCCAAATCAATCCCGCCGGCACGCTCTCCCTGCAGCCGTGGCTGACGCTCGAAAAGGCCGGCTTGCTGCTCGGCGGGCTGGTCTGGGCCTCCTTTCTGTTGACCCGCCGCTGGACGATCTCGCGCCTGGCGCTGCTGGAACTCTACGCGGGCGGCGTGCTGTTTCTGACCGCGGCCGCGCTGATCGTTCATTTCAGCGGCTTCCAGAGCAGTCTCTGGGAAATTGAAGCGGGCAATTTCGGTTTCTTTCCCCACCGCAACCAGACGGCCAATCTGCTGGCGCTGGGCAGCATCATCTGCCTGGCCCTGGCCTGGGAACAGTACCGGCAAAAAGGCAGGCGGGTCATTTTTTGGACCGCGGCGTTTGTGTTGATTGGCGTTGCTTTGGTGGTGAACTATTCCCGCGCCGGCATCCTGCTTTATTTTTTCGGCTCGTTGCTCTGGCTGGCGTGGGTGAGCCGTTTTTCCCGGAATTATTTTGGCCTGGGTCTGGGCGTGGCCGGACTTTTTTTTCTGCTGGCGCTGTTCATCTCCTTTGGCGGCCAGACCTGGGAACGGTTCCGTCCGGAAAAGGCCGACCAGGGTTCGCCGGAGCTGGATTTTCGCGTCCTTCTGCAAAAGGACGCGCTGGCGCTGGCCCGCCCGGCCTCCTGGCACGGGCTGGGTCTGGGCAACTTCGAGCCGGCCTTCGCCCAACACCGTGTGCGTTCCCTGATCGAAAACCGCGCGCGGCATCCCGACAGCGATTGGCTCTGGCTGTGGATCGAAATGGGCTGGACGGCCCTTTTGCTGGCACTGGGCGCCGTGGTATTGCTGCTGCGCGACTGCTGGCCGTTTGCGCCCGGCACGGACCGGCGGCTGCGCGCTGCGGCGACCTTGTGCGTGATCCTGTTTATATTGCATGGCTTCGTGGATGTTTCTGCTCACCGGATGGGAACACTTTGGCCGGCGATTTTTCTGTTAAGCCAGGCCCGAAATCCGGCGGCCCATCCCGATTCGAAACGCTGGTGCGTGAGGGCGTTTCGCGCGCTGGCGGTGGTGCTGGCGATCCTCTCCCTCGGCTGGCTGGCCTCACCGGCCGATCGGGTGGCCCTGCCCACGTCCGGCTGGGTGGCCAGCCTCAAGGCGCGGATCAACCAGGCGTCCGAACAGAAGAATTTCGCCGCCGTCATTGATCTGGCCACGCAAGCCCTGGCGGTGGCTCCGTTGGATTATCAATTGTATTTCAACCGCGCGGCGGCCTGGGCGCTGGATGTGCCGGATGGACCCGGGGCGCCGGTGGACTTCCAACGCGCCGGCCACCTGGAGCCCAACTCCTCGGCGGTGCCGTTTCAGGAAGGCATTCTCTGGCTGGGCAGCGACCCGGAGCGCACGCTGGCCGCCTGGCAGGAAGCCCTCCGCCGCGCCGGCAAAAACGCCGCCGACCTTTATCAACTGATGCTCCTGCACACGGCCGGCTTTCCGCAAGTCCGCGCGGGCCTTTGGACGCTGACCGGCAGCAACGTGCGGCTCAAGCTGATGTTTCTTCAGTCCGTCACGGGCGACGCCTTCACCCGGAGCGTTGAGGACTGGTTCGAAACCGACCGCCGTCTGCGGGCCGCCAGCCCCGCGCAACTCAAGGAATTGTTTGCGTTGTGGGCGGCCAAGGGCGATCGCGCGGAACTGGAAAAAAAACTTCTCGCCCATCCGGACTGGATGGAGGAGGGGGCCGTGTGGCTGGCAGAATTCGAGGCGGACCGGAAAAATTTCAAAGGCGCCTACGAGATGGCCCGCCGGTATCGCGCCCGCCCCAAGCTGCCGCCGATGAGCCAGCCGCTGGGCCAGCAGAAAAGCCTGGCGAAATTGCAGAAGGAATTTCAGTCGCGGCCGCGGGACTTCTCCGCCGGCCTGGCGCTCTTCGCGACCCATATGAACCTGCAAGACTACGACGGCGGGCTGGCCACCCTGCAACAACTCACCAAACTGCCGCAATGCCCCAAATACTTCTTCTATCTCGAAGCCGAACTGCTGGCCCAGAAACAACAATGGGAGGAAGCCTGGCTGGCCTGGAAGAAGTTTGCCCGGGAATAAAGTTGATGGCGTTTTGTGGACGGAGCGGTTGCGCCAAATTGATTCGCCAAAACCGCCCGCGATTGCCAGGATGGAGGGGAGTTTATGAAAACCTTCCGGCTCCACCGCCTCTTCAACGCCCGGTCCAATCGCTGCTTCGATGTCGCCGTGGATCACGGTTTTTTCAACGAGCGCGGCTTCCTCCAAGGCATCGAGAATCTGGAGAAGGCGGTGAAGACGGTCGTGGCCGCCGCGCCCGACGCCCTCCAGCTCACCGTCGGCCAGGCGCACTACTTGCAATCGCTGCCCGGCAGGAAAAAACCGGCGCTGGTGTTGCGCACCGACGTGGCGAACGTTTATGGCACGCAATTGCCGCGCGCGCTCTTCAGCCGCCTGATCGGGCAGCCGGTCGAGCAGGCGCTGCGCCTGGACGCCGCGTGTGTCGTGGTCAATCTCTTTTGCATTCCCGAACAGCCGGAGGTCGCCGACCAATGCCTGCAAAATATTTTGCGGATCAAACCCGAGTGTGACCGCTACGCGATGCCGCTGATGATCGAGCCGCTGGTCTTTCAGCCGAACCGGAAAGCCGGCGGTTACATGGTGGACGGCGACCTTGACAAAATTCTGCCGCTCGTCCGCCAGGCTGTCGAACTGGGGGCCGACATCGTCAAGGCCGACCCGACCGACGACGCGGGCCTGTATCACAAGGTCGTGGAAATCGCGGGAAACATTCCCGTGCTCGTGCGCGGCGGCGGCAAGGCGCCGGACCGGGAAATCCTGGAGCGCACGGAGAAACTGATTCAGCAGGGCGCCGCCGGCATCGTGTATGGCCGCAACATCATTCAGCACGCCGACCCTGCCGGGATGACGCGCGCGCTGATGGCCATTGTGCACGAAGGCGCGAGCGCGAAACAGGCGGCGAAGTTCATCAAGGGTTAGCTCAGACTGTGTCGCGCGGTTGCGGCGCGTTGTTTTTCGGCCATGCCTCAAAAGAGTGGAGAAGGATTTTGACAGCACAGCGTGGCCGTGATTCGATGGGAAACTTCGCAAGCCAACTATGGACAACATCTCATCCCCGTCATTGCTCCCGGGCGCGGGAGAACGTCCGCCTGCGCCCCCACCGCGAGCTGGCCGCTTTACCGGAGGCATCGTTCTTTCGGTTTTTGCCGTGATCTTACTGATCCTGGCGTTTACGGGTCAGTATTTCGGTTATGGACCGCTAACCATCAGCGAGCTTTACGAAAGTGCGGCTTTTCTTGGGAGAACGACCGATTGCAACAAGCGGGATCCCACGTTTGGGGGGGCTTGTCTTGTGCTGGACCAATACCTTCCCTCTTCGGCTCGTATTTTTGCGCTGTCCGCGTTGGGCGAAGAGAACACAGACAAACTGGGATACTCTGTGCCTGGGTCAGCGGCCTGGTGATGCTGGCTGCGCGGCCAACGCCGCCGGACGGATCCGCTCCAGGGCATCACCTGGAAAAAGCAGGCGGCGGAGACACTGGCTGAGGTGCGTCACACCAAGCGCCCGGCACATCCGGGCACCGGCCGCATTCAATAGCTGGCCCGGTAAAAGCGCTGCGACAGGCTGGCGGCGTTGGTGTCGGTGACCGTCACGAACCCGCCGGTGCCCGCCAGATTGCTCGTCAGCACCGTCCAATTATTTCCAGACAGGTCGCTGTTGAAATCCACGCGGTAAGTTTTGCCCGCATCGCTCATGAAGCCGAATTGCATGTCTTGCCCTGACTTGGCTGGTATCGTGAGCCGCAGAACCGGGACGACAATCGTAATGCTGCCCGAGCCGCCAGGAGCAAAATTGCCCGGAAAGGCAGCGGCCAGTTCGCTGACGGAGTGCGTGCCCGGCGCGAGCGGCGTGCCGTTGATGGTCGCCGCGCCGAAGGTGTCATTCTGGTGAAGGATCATCAAGCCGTTGAGCGTGAGTGTCGCCGCGCTCACGATGTCGTACGTGGTTTCCAACTTGGCTCCGTTGGCGATCGTGATGTTGCCCGAACCGAGCGACCCGACTCCCGAACCTTTGAGATAGCCGGTATTGATTTTCCAGTGCCCGGAGTAGGTGTTGGAGCTGCCCGTCACCTCCACGGGAAGGTTGGTCGTTTCGGCGCTCGCCAGCGTCAAGCCGCCGCTCCCCTTCAACACCGCCGTGATCGTGAAAGAGCGTGAGAAATCGCTCGAGAGGTCAATGATGGAGTCGGCGTCCACAGAAAGGGTTCCCGCGATGGTAGTCGTCGTACTCGTGTTCCCCTGGTTCAATCTGCCCCCGTTGAGATGAAAATCGTTGACGATCAGCGTCCCGACGCTGTCGCTCTTGCTACGAAGTTCCCCACCGCTGTCCAGGGTCAGACGCTCGCCCGGAAACGTGGCGCTGGCAGCGCGATCCGGCGAGCGCAGAAGAGCGCCCGCGAGCACCTCGTACGTGTTGCCCGGGATGGCTGGCTTGCCGTCACTCCAGCGCAAGGGCGTGCTCCAGTCTTCGCCCAGGGTTTCCACGACACTCAACGTGATATTGGTCCCCGGAACCCCGATACTGCCGCTGGCGGAGTCGCTGGCATCAAAGTTGTCCGGAAAGTCGTTGATGAGTTCGGTGAAGGAGTGCGTGCCCGGAGAAAGCGGAGTGCCATTGATCGTCACGGCGCCGAACTTGTCATTCTGATGAAGCAACATGAAGCCGTTGAGTGTGAGTGTTCCCGGGCTGACGATGTCGTAGGTGGTCTCCAACACCGCTCCGCTGGCGATCGTGATGTTGCCCGAACCCAGCGACCCGGTCCCTGAACCTTTGAGGTAGCCGGATTCAACTTTCCAGTTCCCGGAATAGGTGTTGGAGCTGCCCGTCACTTGCATCGGAGTGGCAGCGCCGGCGTTGGTCAGAATTAGGTTGCCGCTCCCATGCAACATCGCCGAGATCAAGAAGGAGCGCCCATCTTCGCTGGAAAGGTCAATGAAGGAATCGGTGTCCACAGTAAGGTTTCCCTCGATGGTGGTGGTGGTGCCCCCATTCCCCTGGTTCAGTTTTCCACCATTGAGATGAAAATCATTGATGATCAGAGTTCCGAGGGGTGAGCTTTTGCAACGAAGCTCGCCGCCGTTGTCCAGGGTCAGACGATCGCCCGGAAACGTGGCATTGGTGGCGTTGTTGGGCGAGCGCAACAAAGCGTTCGTGAGCACCTGGTAAGTGTTGCCCGGCATGGCCGGATTGCCGTCACTCCACTGCCCGGGTGTGTTCCAGTCAGCGCCTGCGGCTTGCTGGACACTCAGCGTGATATTGGCCGCAGGAGCCGGACTGGCGGTGACGGCCAAGGCCAAGCCCAACGACAGGGCAAATATTTTTCGAAGCATATTTCCGAGTTCTCCCGTTAAAACACGCGTCCCATTGTCCAACGCCAACCTCTTTTATGAGTGATTCACCGGCAGAGAGCAAGCCCAATCCGGTCGGCGCCTCGTCCTCGGGCGCATCTCAATTTCTTGCAACCGCACAAACTGTCTAATGTCTGGTATGGACCGGAGCGGGCGGCCCCGGTCCCAGTCCCGCAGGGACGGTCGAAAAAAAGGCCGTCAGATTCCTTGTCCCACCTGGGACAAAGAATCGGACGTTGTGGCGGCAGGGACGGGGCGGAGAACGCAGGCAACGCGTGCAAGAAAGTGAGATGCGCCTCGGTTGCAGACAGTGGGTGAACACCACCACTGTCATCGGCGTTTCCGCGAGCTTGACGCTGTCTTCTGAAACGGGTTCAGTCCCGTTTCTCCCGTCTGATCGGGGACCAACTTATGAAATCAAAAATGCGCGTGGGCATCATCGGCGGCGGGTTGATGGGGCGCGAGGCGGCCAGTGCGTTTGGACGCTGGTTCGCACTCGACAATTTTCCGGTGCAGGCGGAACTCGTCGCGGTGTGCGATTTGCAGGAGAAGCTGCTCGAGTGGTTCCGCCAGGTGCCCACGGTCAGGCTGTTCACCAAGGACCACCAGGAATTGCTGCGCGCGCCGGAGGTGGATGTGGTTTACGTCGCCGTGCCGCACCACTTGCATGAGGCGATGTACCTGGACGTGCTTGCGGCGGGCAAGGATTTGCTGGCCGAGAAACCGTTCGGCATTGATTTGCGGGCGGCGCGCGCCATTCGCGACACGGCGGCGAAATCAGGCCGGTTCGTGCGGTGCAGCTCGGAGTTTCCGTTTTTGCCGGGGGCGCAACGGGTGATCCAGACGGCGCAGTCGGGCAGGCTCGGTCACGTTCTGGAAATCCGCTCCGGTTTCTGGCACGCCAGCGATCTCGATCCGGACAAGCCCGTCAACTGGAAGCGCCAGAACCGGACCTGCGGCGAAATCGGCGTGATGGGCGACCTGGGAATGCACGCCGTGCACGTGCCGTTTCGGCTCGGCTGGAAACCGCTCCGCGTCTATGCCCAGCTTCAAAAAATTTACCCGCAGCGGCCCGACGGCCAGGGCGGCCAGGGCCTGTGCGACACCTGGGACAACGCGATGCTCCACACCGAAGCGCTCATTGACGGCGCCGAAGTCCCGCTGCGGTTGGAGATGAAACGCCTGGCGCCGGGCGAGACGAACACGTGGTTCATCGAAGTGCTCGGCACCGACGGTGGCGCGAAGTTCAGCACCAAAGAACCGAAGACGCTATGGCTCTTCGAGCGCGGCAAGGAACAAATCTGGCAGCGCATTGACCTCGGGCATCAGATGGCCTTTCCGACGATCACCGGCGGAATTTTTGAGGCCGGTTTCCCGGATTGTTTCCTGCAAATGTGGGCAGCGTATGCGGCGGAAAGAGCCGGCGCGCTCGGAAACCGTTTTGGCTGCGTGACGCCCGACGAAGCGGTGTTGAGCCACGAGCTGTTCGCCGCCGCGCTGGAGTCGCACGCGAAGAAAACGGTCGTGAACCTGTAGAAGCCCTCTCATCAACCGGAGGGACGAGTTACACGAGTCCCTGACTTCACCGGATATGCCGCTCAACTCAGGGACTCGTGTAACTCGTCCCTCCGGTCACTCCCGTCCTGCCGCGGCGAGGAAGGGCTTCAATTCCTCCATCAACTGCGCGAACTCGTCGAACGCGATCTGCTGCGCGCCGTCGCTCCAGGCCTCGGCCGGGTTGGGGTGGACTTCGATCAGCAGCGCGTCGGCGCCCATCGCCACGGCCCCTTTGCACATCGTGATGACGAGGTCCGCCCGGCCGGCGCCCTGGCTGGGATCGATGACGACCGGGCAGTGCGATTCCTTTTTGACGATGGGGATGGCGGAGAGATCGAGCGTGTTGCGGGTGCAGGTCTCGAAAGTGCGGATGCCGCGCTCGCAGAACAGGAGGTTGGGGTTTTCGTTGGCCAGCACATACTCGCCGGCCAGCAGCCATTCCTCGATTTTCATGGAAAGGCCGCGCTTGAGCAGGACCGGCTTGCCGGTTTTGGCGGCGGCGATGAGGAGCTGAAAATTTTGCGAGTTGCGCGCGCCGATCTGGAGGATGTCCGCATACTCGGCCACCATCTCGGCGTGGTCTTCGGAGAGAAGTTCGGTGATGATCGCCAGGCCGGTTTCGCGGCGTGCCTTGGCCAGCAGCTTCAAGCCTTTCTCGCCCAAGCCTTGAAACTCGTAGGGCGAGGTGCGCGGTTTGAACGCGCCGCCGCGCAGGATGGTGGCGCCGGCCTTTTTGACGGCGCGCGCGGTGGTCAGGAGCTGCTTTTCGTCCTCGACCGAGCACGGCCCGGCCATGACCTGGAATTTTTTTCCGCCGATGAGGTTGCCGCGCACGTTGACGGTGGAATTGGCGGGGTGCGCTTCGCGGCTGACCAGCTTGAAACGCTTTTGAACCGGCATCACGCTTTCGACCTGCGGCCAGATGGCCAGGGTCTCCAGCGACTGATGGGTGCGCTCGTCGCCGATGGCGCCGATGACCGTCCGGGCCACGCCGCGCATGATATGCGGGCGGTAGCCGAGTTTTTTGATCTCCTGGATCACGGCGGCTTCATTTTTTTTCGAGATGTTCGGTTTGAGGACGATGATCATAACTTCATTCGGGTCACGCGCCGGGTTTGAACAAAAAAACCGCAGGCGTTGACCTGCGGCGAGGGTTGGTTCCGGGAGTGACTCAGCCCAAGCGCAGGTTCACCGGATGAAACCAGCATTCGCCGGCAAAAAAACTGTTAAAACGCAGGGTGCTTGAATTCATTGCCCACAGGGTAACAAAGCGGCCGGCCCCGTCAACGGCGGATTTATGCCGGCGGGTTGCCGGGTTGCCGGAGACGGACGGCGCCGGGCGCCGGTTTCCGGGCCAGCGGTGTCTGATTTTGGACCAGAATCAGGCCGCCCGCCGAACGCACATGGCCAGTCAGGGTTCCCGCTTGGAGCATGAAGTGCCGCCGTTATGAGCAATGAATGAGTCTGGCCGGCAGCCCTGAAGACCCCCCGGCGCTCAAGCGCGGAAGAATTTACGGCTTTGACTTGGGAACCGAAAGAGGTTAAGAATAAATACTCATGAGTCCTGCGGCCACCATCCATTTTGACCGGGCATTCCGCGCCCTCGCGCTGGGGGGGGCACTGCTCGTCGCACTGCCGGCTGCGCGCGCCGGGCAAAAAATCCAGTTCTCCGACAAGCCCGGCCAGTACGCCCCGCCTGACAAACCATCGCTCGTCGAGCCGGATTACGCCAAACCCTTCGAGTCGCTGGGCACGGGCTCTTCGACCGCCAACGCAGTGTTGGCCACGCCCAAAAGTCCGGCGAAACCCGATTCGTCCACCCCGCAAACCAAGGAACAGAAGCGGGCGCTGGACCGGCAAAAAAACTGGATTTTCGTCACACCCGACACCGACCCAACCACGACGACGGCGGAGGCGATGAGAGTTCGCGCGGCTGAGGGCGACCGGACCGAAAAGGATGACAAAGGGGTGATGGAAACCTACCTCGAAAAAGGCATCCGGTCGCGGACTTCCTCGGGCAATTCCAGAACCAACAAGGCCGGCGCGACGCGCGACGCTCGGGAAAAAACCGACCGCTACGGGGCGAAGACCGACCGTTATGACATCCGGCGGGATGCGGATCCGCTGCGGGACGGTGATTCGTTGAAGGAAAATGAGGAGCGCGGCAGCCGCACCAATTCAGAGCCGGGCGGAACTTTCTCTTTCGATAAAAAGCAGGTGGAGTCGGTTTTGGCGCGGGTGCCGGGAGAAGAGTTGAACAACAGCCTGCTTCCCCCCGACTTCAACCGGCAGTCGGGGTTTAATCCTCCCGGCGCGCTTCGCCCCGAAAAAACCGAGGAGCAACGAGCGAGGGCGGATGATTTCAAGCAATTGCTCGATCCGCGCGCCGCCAGGAGCGCGTCAGTCCGCGGGGCCACCGACCCGATCAATCTCCTGGACGACACCACTCGCCAGCAGGTCAATCCGGTGGTCGGCCAGAACCTGGAGGCGTTTCGCCCCGCGGAGAGGCGCAATCCGCTGGAGCCGGTGAACAAATTCGACGCTCAGAACCGGTTCGCCCCGCTCAATCTGTTGAACGACCTCAACGCCAGAATGCTCGGTTCTTCGAGCCTGTCCCCGGCTGCCCTGGCGCCGCCACCCACGGCTCTGCCGCCGCCCCAGCCGGCGGTGCTGGAAATCCCCAAACGCAAACTCTAGCCGGCGTTGGCGGGCCGCCTCCTCGTCAGTCCCACTGCAGCACAGCGACCGATTCGCCTGCCGCCAGCGTCGTTTGCCGCGGCACCTCCACCAACCCATTGCATTCGGCCAGCGAACTGAGAATGTGGGAGGCCTGAACGCCGGCGGATCGGATCCGGCCATTCGCATCGAGGGTGACGCGGACAAAATGGGGCCGATCGCCCCGGTTCTCCAGCGCCTCGGCCAGGATCCCGCGCGCGGCAGCGGGCGCCACCTCGCCGGCCCCTTGCAGTCGGGCCAGGGCGGGCGCCACCAGAACCAGAAAAGAGACCAGTGCGGAAACCGGATTGCCTGGCAAACCGAAAAAGAATTTGTCGCGCCACCGCCCGAAGGCAAACGGTTTGCCCGGCTTGAGGGCCACTTTCCAGAACTCGAGTTCGCCGCCCAGTTGTTGAAACGCCGGTTTCACAAAATCCAACTCGCCCACCGATACGCCGCCGGAGGTCACCACGGCATCGCACTCCGTCAAGGCTTTTTCCAAAGCCGCCCGCGTGGCCGCCAGATCGTCTCTGACCAGCGGATATTTTTCAGGCAACGCGCCCGCGCGCTCCAGGAGGACGGACAGACCGGCGCGGTTGCTTTCGTAAATCTGGCCGGGCGCCAGCGGTTGGCCGGGTTCGCGCAATTCGCTGCCGGTGGCCAGCAGACCGACCCGGGGCCGCCGTCCCACCGTCACCTCCGCCAGACCGACGGCGGCCAGCAGGCTGATGCGGCCTGTGCTCAACCGGCTTCCGGCCTCGGCCAGCGTGGCGCCGCGTTTGACGTCCTCGCCGCGGAATCGAATGTTCTCCCACGGCTTGGCCGGCTCGCCGACGGCAATCCATTCCGGCTCATCCGGTTCGCTGCGGCAATCTTCCTGCATGACCACCGCGTCCGCTCCCCGCGGCAGTGGTGAACCGGTAAAAATCCGCACGCAAGTCCCCGGCTCGACCGTTCCCGGGAACAGTTCGCCGGCGGGCACCGTGCCGCGCAAGCGCAACTTCACCGGGCCAGCCGGACTGGCCTGGGCTACATCCCCGGAGCGAAGGGCAAAACCGTCCATGGCGGAATTGTCGAAACCGGGCAGATCAATCGGCGCCAGCACCGGCCCGGCCAGGACCCGGCCATAGGCGGCGGTCACGCCGACGGTCTCGGAAGTCAGCGGACGGATCACCGCCAGAATGCGGTTGCGGGCTTCCTGGATTTCAAGCATGAGGCCAGGCCGGGATGAATTGCGCTGTCACGAACACCATGTTGCCTCAGTTCAAGAAAGGGGGCGACAGCAAAAAGCGGAACGCCGCCTCAACGCAATCAAACCCGGAAAGAGAAGTTAACCGACGGATGGCCCCAGCGCAGCAGAGTCGCAATCAAAAGCGGCGGCAGACTCACCGTAAAGGGCGCGAAGGTACCCGCAGAGGAACGGAGAGTTTTCGCCTCCCCGCTCTGCGGCCTTTGCGGGAACTTCTGCGTCCTCTGCGTTAAATGAATCATGGGTGCATCCGGATGAACTTTTATAGAGCAGTACGGATGGGAAGAGGGTGCGGGAAGGGAGTAAGAATCACCCGCTCGAACCTGGCCGGGAGGACGGGACTCACGCGTGATTGGCCGTGGTCACAATGACCTGCTCGAGTGTGGTGACGCCCTCGCGCACCTTGTCCAGGGCCACCATCCGCAAGGTCTTCATACCCTGGGCGACCGCCATTTTGCCGATCTCCTGGGCGCTGCCGCGGGTGATGATAATTTTATGGATTTCATCGCTCATCGGCATCACTTCGATGACGGCCAAACGGCCGGTGTAACCGGAGTTTTTGCAGCGGTCGCAACCGCGTCCGCGGAAAAGTTGCACGCCCTGGAAAAAGTTCGGGTCAATGCCCAGGTCCTTGAACATCTTGGGTGGATAGGTGACCGGCTCTTTGCAACTCAGACAGACCCGGCGCATGAGGCGTTGGGCGCAGGCCAGGATGACCGAGGAGGAAATCAGGAACGGGGCGATGCCCATGTCGTCCAGGCGCGAAATGGACCCCGGCGCGTCGTTGCAGTGCATCGTGCTCAACACCTGGTGGCCGGTGAGCGAGGCTTCGACGGCGATTTCGGCGGTCTCGGTGTCGCGAATTTCGCCGATCATCACGATGTCCGGATCCTGGCGCAAAATGGAGCGCAGCGCGTTGGCAAAGCTCAGGCCAATTTCCTTTTTGGTGGGCACTTGGTTGATGCCGGGAATCTGGAACTCGACCGGGTCCTCGACGGTGACGATGTTAAACTCGGGGCTGTTGAGTTCATTGAGCACCGAATAGAGCGTGGTCGTTTTGCCGGAGCCGGTCGGCCCGGTGACGAGGATCAATCCATGCGGCGCATCCACGGCGGTCTTGAAGCGCCGGAAGGTTTCCGGGTCCATGCCCAGCTTGTCAATGCTGGCCGAGAGCTGGGATTTGTCGAGAATACGGAGCACGCACTTTTCCCCGTGCACGGTGGGCAAAAAAGAAACGCGCACGTCAATGTCCCGCCCGCCCACGCGCATCCGCATGCGGCCGTCCTGCGGCAGGCGGCGCTCGGCGATGTCGAGGTTACTCATGATCTTGAGGCGGGAAATGAGCGCGACCTGCATGTTCTTGGGCGGCGGCGTGGCGTCCACGAGCGTGCCGTCAATGCGGTAACGCAGCCGGACCATTTTTTCAAATGGCTCGATGTGGATGTCGCTGGCGCGGTCTTTGATGGCCTGGACGAGGACAAGGTTGGCCAGCTTGATGACGGGGGCTTCCTCGGTTGAGGCGGCCAGCTGGTCGAGGTTGATTTTTTCGTCCTGCTCCCGGGAGACTTCCAGGTTCTCCGCGTCGGCGTCCAGTTCGGCCTTTCTCTCGGCGTCCAGGATGATGTCCTCCATGCTGCCCGTTTTGCCGGTTTCCAGGTTGTTGAGCTTGTCGAGGATCGCCTTTTCAGTGGCGATCATCGGGAAAACTTCCAGCTTGGTGATGCGTTTGACGTCGTCGAGCGCCAGCACGTTGAGCGGATCGGCCATCACCAGATAGAGGCGGGAACCGAGCCGGGATAAGGGCAGCACCTTGTGGTTCTGCGCCAGGTCACGGGGGACCAGTTCGGCGATGTCCGCGGGGATGCTGATGCGGGAAAGATTGATGGGCGGCGTATTGAGCACACGCCCCATGGAAACCACCATGTCCACCTCGTTGACACAGCCTTGGTCGAGGATGAGCTTGAGCAGGCGGGTGCCTTCTTTTTTTTGCTGCGCAAGCAGTTCCTCGACCTGCTGTTTGCTCAGCAGGCCGTCTTCCGTCAGTGCGTCGGCGATGCGTTCGCCAAATGATTTAATCGGTGGCATAGGCCGGGTGGGAGCAGCGGATCAACGAAAGACCTTTGTGAGGGCCTTCACCAGGTCGGCGGGCGGGGCCAGATACCAGAGCAGGCGGCTTTTGGTGGAGCCTTCCAGGTCCACGGCCGCCTGCTTGTTGAATGGATTGCAGGTGGCGACGAGCACCGACTTGCTCATGCAGTCAAAGGGCAGGATGCACCAGCGCTGGCAAATTTCGCGGGGGAAACTCCGCACCAGTTCGAGGTCAAAATCGTATTTCTCGATCGGCAGATAACACAGGCCGGTGCTGGTCGTCAGCAACTTCAGCGATTTTTCCACCGGCATGATGGCGCGGTCGGCCAGGAGTTGCAGGAACGGTTCGAGGACCTTGTCCGGCGTTTCCTGGAGATTGGGGCGCTGCCAGCAGAGATCAAAATCGGCCTGCGTGATCTCCTTGCTGTCCACGAAGAGCTTTTGCATGGCCGCCCGGCCGTCGTCGAAATCCGACGCCACCGGCTTGCTGTTTTTTTTGCCTTTGGGTTCGACGGTGCTCTGGGTGAGCATTTCGGTGTCGAAGGCCGGCGGACTGGCGGCGAAGTTGTTGGCCTGGCCTTCGATTTCTTCGAGCGCTTTGCGCACGTCGCGGTCATCGGGGAACCGCTGGAGGATGCTCTCGTATTCCAGAATGGCAGAGGAAAGCTGCCCCATCGAAACGTAGACCTGGGCGATGCGCTTGGAGGTGCTGACGAATTCCTGCTGGCGGCCCAGCTTGGAATAGGCTTCCTTGAGGATTTCCAGCGATTGATAGTCGTTGGGTTGCGATTGGGTAATGACCTCGAACATCTCAATCGTCTGCAACAATTGAGGGTCTTCGTGGGCGGCGGGCGGTGCGGCGACTAATTCGGGTGCCATAACAAGGGTGGCGGCGCGGGCGCCGTCGGGAAGAGTTGGCTTATTTCCACTTCATTTCCGCCGGGCATCAGTGCCCTGATATTGGACGAACGCTGTTCCATTTTGTGCATCAACCAAAAGCGCGTGACGCCGTTCGCGCCGCGTTTTATCGCATCGCCTTCGGCTTTACCCGGCCCACCGTGAGAAAGCAGCATTCAGGCCAGAGATTCTCACTTTTGATTCAGGCTCCGCGCCGCCTTCTCGGTGTGTTAAACTGGTGTTCGCATGGCCAGCAAATTCTATGACCCGGGCGAAAAACGCTCCGCCAAAGTCAGCGCATTGTTCGCCCGCGTGGCTTCGCGCTATGACCTCATCAACGACCTCCAGAGTTTCGGGCTGCACCGTCATTGGAAAAGGCAACTGGTGCGTCGGGCCGCCGTGCAAGCGGGCGAGACGGCCCTCGACCTCTGTTCCGGCAGCGGGGACATCGCCTTCGGCCTGGCCCGGGCCGGGGCGACCGTGACGGGACTGGACTTCAGCCCGCCCATGCTCGCCGTGGCGCAAGCCCGCCGGCAAATGAGCGAACGCCGAAAGCAAAAATCCGTCCCCGGCGTGCCGCCTCCAACGACCCCTTCCGGGGAGGCGTTGCACTTTCAACCGCGTGTCCGCTTCGTGTGCGGCGACGCGCTCGCCATTCCTTTCGCGAACGATTCGTTCGACCTCGTGACCATCAGCTACGGGCTGCGCAACCTGGCCAGTCTGGAAATGGGATTGCGCGAAATGTGGCGCGTCGCCCGGCCCGGCGCACGCCTGCTGGTGCTGGACTTTGGCAAGCCCGATTCCGCGCCTTTGCGAAGTATTTATTTCTCCTACTTGAAATGGGTCGTGCCGCTGTTCGGAAAGATGTTCTGCGGTGACGCGGACACGCATGCCTACATCCTCGAATCCCTCCAACACTACCCCGCCCAACGCGGCGTGGCCGGCAGAATGCGCGAGATCGGTTGCGTCGAGGTCAAAATCGTCAACTTGCTCGGCGGCATCATGAGCCTCAACTACGCCGAGAAAAGCCGCGAACCACGACCGTAGGAACTACGAAACCGGCCTCGAGTGGTGGCACACGCCCGACGCCGCGCATTTGCTTGTCACCCGCCGCCCCTCCCTTGTATCGTGGCCGTCCGATGAAGAGCAGAAGCATTAAACAATTTGCGCCGCGGTGACCGTCCTGGCCGAAAGACGAAACCCACCCCGCCCGGCCCGGACGGCCAATCCAACCCCGCTCATGCTCGCCAAACGCGTCATCCCCTGCCTCGATGTCCACGCCGGCCAGGTCACCCGCGGCGTCCAGTTCGGCAGGGCCGAAGCGGGCGAACTGCGCAACGTCGGCGATCCCGTTGAGCTGGCCGTGCGCTACAACGAACAGGGCGCCGATGAAATGGTGTTCTTCGACATCACCGCCAGCGCGCACGGTCGCGCGACGATGGTGGACGTCATCGAACGCGCCGCCGACCAGTGCTTCATGCCGCTGACCGTCGGCGGCGGGGTCAAGTCCGTGGAAGAGATGCACACGATGCTGCGAGCGGGAGCAGACAAGATCAGCATCAACTCCTCGGCGCTGGCGCGGCCGGAGTTGATTCGTGAAGGCGCCGAAAAATTCGGCAGCCAGTGCATCGTCGTCTCCATTGATGCCAAAAAAGTCGCGCCGGACCGCTGGGAAATTTTCTCCCACGGCGGCCGAAAACCCACGGGCCTCGAGGCCGTCGGGTGGGCAAAGAAGGCCGTCTCCCTTGGCGCGGGTGAAATCGTGCTCAACAGCATTGACGCCGATGGCACCCGGGCGGGCTTCGACCTCGTCATCACGCGCCGGATCAGCGAGGCGGTGGGCGTGCCCGTGGTGGCCAGCGGCGGCGCGGGGAATCTGGAGCACATGGCGGCCGTATTGCTCGAAGGCAAAGCTGACGCCGTTCTCGCCGCGAGCATTTTCCATTTTGGCACTTGCACCGTCGGCGACGTGAAACAGTTTTTGGCGAAGCAGAACATTCCGGTGCGGTTGTGATTCGACGTTGAAACGCGAAAGGTAGGGCGCGTCACTCCGTGCGCGCCGCGGGCAAAGCAAACAGTCCGAACGGCGCGCACGGAGTGACGCGCCCTACCATCAGGCCGTAGTTGGCACTACGACGCTTGACACTCGCGGAATGTCGGCAGAGTTTCCCGGCAAACCCCGCGCGAATCGGAATGAGATTTCAAACTCGGAAAATGTTTTGGCGCTCGTTCTTTCCGGCTGCTGTTGGCCTGTCGAGCTCTACCTCGACGGTGGTTGCCGCGCAATGGACGCAGACCACTTCGCTTCCGGATGGTTATGCTGGCCACTCATTGACTTACGCGTCCGGTTTCCTCTATCAGGCAGGCGGTGGCAGCGGCATTAACGGCGAGACAGACGGCGCCAACGTCTTTTACGCCCAAGTTCAAAGCGACGGCACGGTCGGAACATGGCATACGGCGACTCCGCTCCCAGAGGCTGTCTTCGATCATGCCGGAGTTGCAGCCAACGGTTTTGCATATATACTAGGCGGCTATCACTACTTCCCTTCCACGAACGGCATCGTCTTTTCCGACGTGGTTTATTGTGCAAGGATTAACTTGGACGGAACCCTCGGCTCGTGGCAGACGGCCAACCCATTACCCAAAGCCGTGATCTTCTTGAGCGCCGCAGTCTGGGACAATACAATCTACGTGATCGGCGGTTACGATGGCACGAACCTCCTCAATGTCGTTTACTCATCGCAGATCCAGACCAACGGCAGCCTCACAGCTTGGCTCGCGCAGTCGCCAGTGCCCGACGCGGTTTACACACATGCCGAGGTCGCCAACGGTTTGCTCTACGTCCTCGGAGGCTCGGTCAATGGAGGCAACGATCTCCAGAACAGGGTCTATTACTCCAAGATCAACGCTAACGGCACATTGGCTGGTTGGAACCAGACAACGCCCTTGCCGCAGGCGTTGAGCAACTTCGGCGCTGTGGCAGCGAGGGGCTGAATCTTTGAGCTGGGAGGTTTCAACGGTTCGGGGCCGATCAACGGTCTCTACAGCGCGCCGGTAGTGGGCGATGGGCCTTTGGGCACTTGGTCAGCTGGCACCCCGCTCCCGCAGCCACTTAACTTGCACGCGGTGGCCGTCACCGGCTCCCATATCTTTGTGAGTGGCGGCGACAACGGTGTACTTACACAGCGTGCCGTCTATTCCATGCCCTTGCCCCCGCCGCCCGCCGTGCCCGTTGTTTCTTCAGAGGTCTTCGGAACGATTGGAAATCTTCAGCTTGAATTTGCCTCGGACACCAACGCCGGCTTTGGAATTCTGGCCTCGACGAATCTGACGGACTGGCTTAGCATCGGCTGGGGTTTCACCGACACTAACGGATTGCTTTTCTTCGAGGACACGAACGCGGTCATTTTCCCCCGCCGCTTCTACCGCGCGACGTGGCCGTTGCCGTGAGCCGGAGCGCGGAATTTATTCCGCGTGTCCGATGCTGGCGCTTGAAATCTTACAGTGGCTCCCGTTATCCTCGCCTCATGCCCAAACCGCCTGCGCCCGCGCCAACGCCCGGCGAGAGTCAACCTCCCACCAACCCCGGCCTGCGGGCGCTCATCCGGGGGAAGCGCGAATCGAGTTATGCGCCGGCTGACGAGACCCGCGCCCTCGGCTTTCGCGGCTGGCATGAGCGCGGGTATCTCCCGCATTTCGACGCGCCGAATGTCACACAGTTCCTCACATTCAATCTGGACGACGCCTTCCCGGTCCAACGCCGGGCGGAATGGGAGGCATTCCTGCGACCGCCGGAAGGAGCGCGGAATTCATTCCGCAAGGGCGACGCCGACACCGCCGACTCGCGGAATGAATTCCGCGCTCCGCCATCAAGTTCCGCGCAGTCCGAGTTTCGCCGACGGCTCGAAGCCTGGTTGGACCGCGGCCACGGCGAGTGTTGGTTGCGGCAGAAAGACGTGGCGGCGCTGGTCGAGGAGAAGTTGCTGGCCGGGCATGACCACGATTACGCGTTGCAGGCCTGGGTGATTATGCCCAATCACGTCCATCTGGTCGGGGACGTGTGGCAATGGCCGTTGAGCCAACTCGTGAAAAAGTGGAAAGGCGCGACGGCGGCGCAAGCGAACCGGATGATCGGACGCGCGGGACATTTCTGGCAGGAGGATTACTTCGACACGCTCATCCGCGATGCGAAGCATCTGGCGCAGGCCATCCGGTAGGTGGAAAACAATCCCACGAAGGCGAAGTTTGTGCGGGAGCCGAAGGACGGGCGTTGGAGCAGTTCGCGGCGAAAAGATGGGTTCGGGCGATTGGCGGTGTGAGAATTTTTGGTCGGAGCGCGGAATTCATTCCGCGTGTCCTGAAACCGGAGGAGGATTCGCGGAATAAATTCCGCGCTCCGAACACCGTGCCCGGTCTGCGCCAACGAAACGCTGCTTGCCATACGTCAGACTTTGCGGCAGCATGGATAAAACAATGAATTGAATGTTATGATCGCCTTGGAAGACATCCGCTCGCTGACCGATTTTCAGCGCAACACCAAGGCGCACTTGAAGCGCCTCAAGGCCACCGGTCGTCCGGAGGTTTTGACCGTCAACGGCAAGGCGGAGTTGATCGTGCAGGATGCCGCCGCCTTTGAGGAAATGCTCGACGCCATCCGTGGCATCCAGCGCGGATTGGACGCGATGAAATCGGGCACGGGCAAACCATTCCGGCAGGCGCTGGATGAAATTCGTGTGAAACACAAGATTCCCCGCCGCAAAAAATGAAGCGGTGGAGCGTCATCGTCGAAGCTCCCGCCCAGCAAGACATCGCCGAAGCCCACTTGTGGCTGGCGGAACGCGATCCGGAAGCCGCTGATCGCTGGTTCAACAGCATTTACGACACGATTGGTTCGCTGGAGATTTTTCCTGAACGCTGCCAGCTTGCGCCGGAGAGCAAATCTTTCAATTCAGAAATCCGCGAGATTTTCCACGGCCGTCGCCAGAACAAATACCGCATCCTTTTCACCGTAAGCGGGCGTGAGGTTCACGTCCTGCATGTCCGCCACGGCGCGCGGCTCGTTCTGGGCGAAAGCCCACAGCCGGAAGAGTGAATACAAGAGAAATTCTCGCCATCGCAAACTTTTGTTTCGCCTGCCTGCTCATCAGCGGGCGGCGGTTGAAGGTGCTGCCGTTGAACCGGCCCGCCGCCGCGCCTTCCGTGCGTCGTTGTTCCGCCGACAATCGCGCGGCTTGCAATCGTAAATCGTAAATCGTAAATCATAAATCGCACATGAGCTTATTCGACCAGTTGAAATTCAACGCCGACGGCCTCATCCCCGCCATCGTCCAGGAAGCCGGCACCGGCCGCGTGCTCATGATGGCCTGGATGAACCGCGCCTCGCTGGAAAAGACCATCGCCTCCGGCCAGACCCATTTCTGGAGCCGCTCGCGCCAGAAGTTCTGGAGGAAAGGCGAAACCAGCGGCCACACCCAGACCGTGCGCGAGATTTCGTTCGATTGCGACGGCGACACGCTCCTGATCCAGGTGGACCAAATCGGGGCCGCCTGCCATGAAGGCTACAAATCCTGCTTCTTTCGCGCCGTCGAGGGCCAGGCGGGCGACTTCAAGATCACCGAACCGCCACTCGAAACGCCGGAGCAGATCTACGGGAAAAAATGAAGGCGATGGCCACGAAAAGGCGCAAGAGGCACAAAGAATTGACCGCGGCCCCTCACCCCGTCCCTCTCCCCATCGGATGGGGAGAGGGTGGCCGAAGGCCGGGTGAGGGGTATTTTGTTTTTTCTTTTGCGCCTTTTCGCGGCCAATAAGAATCATGGACGACATGATCTCATTTGGCAGCGCGGAGTATGGCGTCTTTCTGGGGCTGCTGGTATTCGCGCGCGGCATGGATTTTCTGAGCACGTGGATCGCCACGCCCAACCTGGTCCTGGAAGCCAACCCGCTGGCCAGAAAGCTCGGTTGGAAGTGGGGCATCGTTTTCAACGCGGCGATCTGCCTCGCCTTCGCGTTGAACGCCGTGACCGCCATTGTCATCGTCACCACCAGCCTGCTGGTGGCGGCCCGGAATTTCCAATCCGCCTGGCTGATGCGCTCGCTCGGCGAAGAGGCTTACCGCGGCTGGATGGTGCACCAACTCCTTCATGCCAGCAATCGCCTCTATCTGTTCTGCCTGCTGGCCCAATCGCTCTTGACCGCCAGCGTCGGAGTCGCGCTGATGTTGTTCAGCGGCGCCATGCTGGTGCCCTTCGCCGTGGGCATGGGGATCATTGCCTACGCCATCGCGGTTGCGTTTTACACGCTGCTTTCGGTCTGGCGCATCCACCGCGCCAACGGCTAAAAAACGGCTCGTTATGTATTTCCCAACTCAGGTGGATTTTTTGAAACTGGCGGCGCAGGGCAACCTGATTCCCGTCACGCGCAAGCTGCTGGCCGATTTCGAAACGCCGCTCTCGGCGTATCAAAAAATCCGCGGCCAGGGCGAATCCTTCCTCTTCGAGTCGGTCGAAGGCGGCGAACATCTCGGGCGCTATTCGTTTGTCGGTTGCAATCCACGCGCGGTCATCAAACAGACGGGCAACCGCATCGAAGTCATTCAGGACGGCAAGGTCGTGGAGAAGTTCGCCATACCAGCGCCGGGCAAAGAGCCGTGCGAGAATTGCGTGAATGACGGCCTCGAAGTCGTCGAGCGCGTGATGAAGAAGTATCGCTCCGTTACGCTGCCCGGATTGCCACGCTTCACGGGAGGCGCGGTGGGTTTCATCGGCTACGAATTCATTCACGACGTCGAACCCGTCGTGCCACGCCCGGTGAATGACGAATTGGGCACGCCCACGCTGTATTTCATCGTCGCGGACCAGTTGTTGATCTTCGACCGCGTGGCGCAGACGCTCACCGTGCTCGTCAACGCCGTGCTCGAGGGCGCGGCCAGTCCGGCGGACGCTTACGAGGACGCCACCGGTGAAATCGAGCGGCTTGTCTCGTTGCTCGAACAGCCGAGCGAGCATCATCCCGTCACCGTGCCGTCGGAAGTTCCCTCGATTCCTTTCACGTCGAACGTGGCGAAGGAAAAATTCCTCGCGAACGTCCAGGCGTCGAAGAAATTCATCACGGCTGGCGACATCATCCAGGTCGTCGGCTCGCAACGCTTCAGCGTCAGCACCAAGGCGTCGCCCGTGGACGTTTACCGCGCGGCGCGCTCTGTGAATCCGTCGCCCTACATGTTTTTGCTCGAACTGGACGGCTTTTCACTCGTCGGAGCGTCGCCGGAAATTCACGTGCGTTGCGAGGACAACAAGGTGGAAATTCGCCCCATCGCCGGCACGCGTCGTCGCGGCAAGACGGCGGACGAGGACGCCGCCTTGGAAAAAGAACTGCTCGCCGACCCGAAGGAACGCGCCGAACACGTCATGCTCGTGGACCTCGCGCGCAACGACATCGGGCGCGTGTGCGATTTCGGCAGCGTGCAGGTGCGCGACCTGATGATCATCGAGCGTTACAGCCACGTCATGCACATCGTGTCGAGCGTGGAGGGAAAACTTGCCGCCGGCAAAACCAATTACGACCTGATGCGCGCGACGTGTCCGGCGGGCACGGTGAGCGGCGCGCCGAAGATTCGCGCCATGCAGATCATCGCCGACCTTGAAGGCACGACGCGCGGGCCGTATGGCGGTTGCGTGGGCTACTTCAGCTTCAACGGCAATCTGGACACGTGCATCACCATCCGCACGGCGCTGCTCAAGGACGGCCAAGCCTACGTGCAGGCCGGCGGCGGCTGGGTGAACGACTCCGAACCCGAAGCGGAATTTCAGGAAACGGTGAACAAAAGCAAAGCCATGCTCAAAGCCGTGGCTCTGGCGGAGACGTTTTCAAAAACGTCGTAGCAGTCCCGCAAGGCGGGATAACGAGGCTCAAACTTCCAGGGCTGAAAGCCCGATAGATGATAGTCTAGGGCAAGCGAACAACGTGAGCGCCGCCCCGGGTTCTGCCGTAGCAGCGGACGTGAGTCCGCTCATTCTCAAGAGTCGGGAAATCAGAGCCGACTCACGTCGGCTGCTACCGGGGTGATCACGAAACATCATTCGCATCACTACGACATCATGCGCGCGAAGTTTCCGGCGGGCACGGTGATCCCGCGGGGCGCAGAAAAGATTCCTCTCTGCGTCCCTCAGCGCTTTCCTTTGCGCCCTCTGCGTTAAAGACTTTTTCGCCGAATAAATGGATTCTGGCAGATTGCACTGTAAAGGGAGCTCCTGCGGGTCAAAGAGAAGGGCCTTCGCCAGGAAAAAGGGCCGCCAAACCTGCTGACTGCCAGGTTTTTTCAACCGCAAATTGGTTTGCTTTTGACGGCAAAAGTTGCTACTTTTCCGGCAGACCCAGTGAACCGGCAAACCATTTTTAGAAGCCGAAAACACCGCGCTCTGATGCGTTCTGACGATGATCCACAAAGGTTAAGCCTATGACTCCTCAATATCTCGCCGACCATACGCCGCGCCCGGAAGACTTCATTGTCACCCGCCGCCAGTTCCTGGACCGCTGTGGCATGGGCTTTGGCGCGTTGAGCCTGGCAAGTTTGTTTGCCCAGGATTTTTTTGCCGGCACGGAAGCCCAGGCCGCCGTGTTTTCGCCTCTGTCGCCCAAAGCCCCCCATTTCCCCGCCAAAGCCAGACGCGTCATCCACATTTTCGCCCAAGGCGCGCCCTCCCAGGTGGACACGTGGGACCCCAAGCCGGCGCTGGCCAAATACGAGGACCAACCGTTGCCCGGACTGGGCGGCGTCGCCATGGCCTCGCCCTTCACCTTCACCAAAAAGGGCAAGTCCGGCATCGAAGTCAGCGAAGTGTTCCCCAAACTTGGCGAGCACGTGGATGAGATGGCCATCATCCGCTCGATGTACACCAACATCCCCTCGCACGAAGTGGCCACGGTCATGATGAACACCGGCTCGCTGCGCCTGGCCAAGCCGAGCATTGGTTCCTGGGTCGTCTATGGCCTGGGCAGCGACAACCAGAACATGCCCGGTTACATTTCGCTGCGTCCGGGCGGCATGCCGCCGGGCGGCACGCAAAACTGGCAGTCCGCCTTCCTGCCCGGCGTTTATCAGGGCACCAGCATCAACACCCAGGCCGGTTCGGTGGACCAATTGATTGAAAACATCCGGAACCAGTTCACGCCGTTGACCGAGCAGCGCCGCCAACTCGACCTCGTCAACAAACTGAATTTCATTCACAGCCAGACCCTGCAAAAGGATCCCCAATTGGAGGCCCGCCTCGAAGCCTACGAGATGGCCTTCAAGATGCAGACCGAGGCCACCGACGCCTTTGACATCGCCAAAGAGCCGGCTGAAATCCGCAGCCTCTACGGCAACACCACGCAAGGCCGCCAGCTTTTGATCGCCCGCCGGCTCCTGGAAAAGGGCGTGCGCTTCGTGCAAGTCTGGGCCGGCGGCTGGGACCATCACAACGACCTCGAAGACCGCCTGCGCCAGAAGGCCACCGAAATTGACGAGCCGCTCACCGCACTGCTCACCGACCTCAAGCAACGCGGCATGTTGGACAGCACGCTCGTCGTGTGGGGCGGCGAGTTCGGCCGCACCGTCACGCGCGACCGTAACGGCAACGCCAATCCAGGCCGCGACCACAACAACCGCGCCTTCTGCACCTGGCTGGCCGGCGGCGGCGTCAAGGGCGGCACCGTCCATGGCGCCACCGACGAATTCGGCGCCAAGGCCGTGGAAAACCGCGTCCACATCCACGACCTCCACGCCACGATCCTGGCGCTGCTCGGCTTCAATCACGAAAAACTGACTTATCGCTACAACGGCCGCGATTTCCGGCTCACGGACAATTTCGGCATCGTGGTCAAGCCCATCATGGCCTGACGGCTTGCGAGAATTATGAAGAAAATGGATTCCTTGACGTTTTTTGTGGGTGCAATGGGAACCGATAAGCACCAAGCACCAAGCACCAAACTCCAGAGAAATTCCAAGCTCCAATTCCCAAAAGCGACTTGCATTTCGAAGGCCAGAGCACGGTGGTGCCAGTCCTTTCAAACGTATGGGATCTTAGCGAAACGTGCTTGGTGCTTGGGATTTGGAGCTTCTTTGGAGCTTGGAGCTTGGTGCTTGGAGATTCTCGCGGACGCCAACGCAGGTAATACTTCGAGGAAACAGAAAACATTTTCACGCCGTCTGACACTCACACTTCTCGCCGCCGGCCTGGCTATCACGCTCCCCGCCGCCGAACCAACCAAGGCGCAGCTTGATTTTTTTGAAAGCAAAATCCGCCCGGTGTTTGCCGACAACTGCTACAAGTGCCACAGCGCCGAAAGCGGCAAAACCAAAGGCGACCTGGCCCTCGACACTCGCGAAGGCGTGGCCCGGGGCGGCGAACAAGGCGCGGTGATTGTTCCCGGCGATCCGGCGAAAAGCTTGTTGATCAAAGCGATCGGCTATACCGACCCCGATCTGCAAATGCCGCCCAAAGGCGAGAAGCTGACCGACGCGCAAATCGCCGATCTCACGGCCTGGGTGAAAATGGGCGCGCCCGATCCGCGCATCGCCAAAGTGATCGGCGGCGGAAAATACAACGGCTTGACGGACACCGCCCGCGCTCACTGGGCTTTTCAGTCCTTGAAGAAGCCCAGTGTCCCCGAAGTGAAACAGAAGGACTGGGTGTCCACGCCCGTGGACGCCTTCATCCTCGCCAAACTGGAACAAAACCAGATGAAGCCCTCGCCGGCGGCGGACAAAGCCACGTTGATTCGCCGCGCGACCTTCGATCTCATCGGCCTGCCGCCCACGCCAGCGGAAGTGAAGGGCTTTTTGGAGGACAATTCTCCGCAGGCTTTCGCGAAGGTGGTGGACCGGTTGCTGGCCTCGCCGCATTACGGCGAGCGTTGGGGCCGTTACTGGCTGGACACCGCCCGCTACGCCGACACCAAGGGCAACAACAAGCGCACCGAGGATTTCCGTTACCCCTACGCCTGGACCTACCGCGACTACGTCATCAACGCCTTCAACCAGGACATGCCCTACGACCGCTTCATCATCGAACAGCTCGCTGCCGATAAATTGCCGCCGGGCAAGGACCCGGCCAAGCGGGAAGCGCTGGCTGCGCTGGGATTTTTGACGCTGGGCGACCGCTTTGACGGCAACAACAACGACGTCATTAACGACCGCATTGATGTCATCACCAAGGGCACGTTGGGTCTGACCGTCGCCTGCGCCCGCTGCCACGACCATATGTTTGATCCGATCCCGACGAAGGACTACTATTCGCTTTACGGCATCTTCGCCAGTTGCATTGAGCCGAAAGAGAAACCGCTGTTGCAGGAAATCACCGAAGGCCCGGCCTACAAGGACTACCTCAAAAAGCACGAGGCGGCGGTGAAGGAATTTCACGCTTACGTGGACAAAAACATGAACTTGCTGCTGTCGGATTTCCGGCAAAAGGCCGGTTCGTATCTGCTCTTCACGCGGATGGAAGGCAAGGCGCGCAGTGAATTTACCACCAAAGCCAAGCTGACCCAGAACGTCATCCAGTTGGTCCAGGGCCGCATCGCGCGCGCCCGCCGGGAAGACCCGGTCCTTGGCCCGTGGAAACAGTTCGCTTCGTTGCCGGAAAAAAATTTCGCCCAGGAGGCGAAGAAACTGGCCGCCAAAATTGGCGCCAACAAAGACTTCAAACCTCCCATCAATCCCTACGTCGCCAATCTGTTCAAAGCCGCCACCCCGACCACACTCGGCCAGGTGGCCGGTTACTACACGATGTTGTTCGCCAAGGCCGATCAGCAATGGCAGGCCGTCGCCGCGGCGGCCGAACGTCGCGGCACCGCGCCCGCGCCCCTGACGGACCCGAACCTGGACGCCCTCCGGCAATTCCCGTTCAAGGAAACCTCCTCCTACAGCCTGGAGGCCGAGGAAGCGGTGCAACGCCTGCCCAATCGCCTTCGCGGCCGGGCCACCCAGTTGCTCGGCAAAATCAACGAGATTGACATGACCCATCCCGCCGCGCCCGCCCGCGCGATGGCGATTGTGGACGCGGACCGTCCGAAGGATTCGCCGGTGTTTATCCGCGGCGAAGCGGAAAACAAGGGCGAGGTGGCTCCGCGCCGCTTTCTTCAAATACTTTCCGGCCCCAACCGCCCCGTGTTCAAAAACGGCAGCGGCCGCCTCGAACTGGCCCGTGCCATCGCCAGCAAGGACAATCCGCTCACCGCCCGCGTGATGGTCAACCGCATCTGGCTCCATCACTTCGGCGAAGGCTTCGTGACCACGCCCGATGACTTCGGCACGCAATCCGCCCCGCCCAGCCATCCGGAGTTGCTCGATTACCTGGCGGCGCGCTTCATGGACGAGGGTTGGTCGCTCAAGAAACTGCACCGGCTCATCTTGCTCTCGAACGTCTATCAGCAGAGCAGCGGGAACAATCCGCACTACGCCCAGATTGATCCGTACAACCGCCTGCTGTGGCGCGCGAACATCCGGCGGTTGGAGTTCGAGGCGTTGCGCGATTCCCTTCTGGCCATCGGCGGCAAGCTCGACCCGGCTGTCGGCGGCAAGCCGGTGAACATCACGTCGGAACCCTATTCCACCCGGCGCACGGTTTACGGCTACATTGACCGCGCCAACCTGCCGGAAGTTCTCAACCACTTCGACTTCGCCAACCCCGACATGACCACCGGCAAACGCTACGACACCATCGTGCCGCAACAGGCGCTCTTCCTCATGAACAGCCCGCTGGTGATCGCGCAGTCGCGCAACCTGGTGGCCCGCTCCGAATTCGCCGAACTCAAGGACGAAACCGCCCGCATCGCGCTTCTCTATCAACTGATCTACCAGCGCGCGCCCCGGCCGGAGGAAATCAAGTTGGGCCGCGATTTCGTCGCCATTCCGCCGAGCAAGGAACGCGTGATCAATGCGGTCCAGCCCGCCCCGACGCCGAAGGCGATGGCCAAAGGCAATCCAAAGGGAAAATCCGACGGTCCGAAAAACGCCGGCAAGATGGTCGAACGCCGACCGCTCAACGCCTGGGAAGAGTACGCGCAAGCCCTGCTCCTCGCCAACGAAGCGTCGTACGTCAACTGAGGCCGCCGCACGAGGAGGGCTGGGCGAAAGGTCGGGCGGAATGGGCGACGAACCCGGAGGAAGCGGTTCGCCGGGAAACGACAACTTGCAAACCGGGCTGGACAGAGATAATTTTCGGCCATGACAACGACCGTTAATGCCATCTATGAACACGGCAAACTCCTGTTGCCGCGTCCGTTGTCGCTGCCGGAAAAATCCCGCGTTCGGGTGACCATCGAATCCGACCCGGAACACGAGGCGTGGCTCAAACTTTCCGAGGATTCCTTGACGAAGGTTTGGGACAACGACGCGGACGATATCTTCAATCAACTGGCCGCAATGGCGAAAGACCCGCAAATCCAGCACGAGTTACGTTCCATCAATGACGAGTTCGCCGTCGCTGAATCCGACGGTCTTGGCAAAATCTGATGGCCATCGAGCGCGGTGACATTTACCTGGTGGACCTCAACCCGGTGCAAGGCCGGGAACAAGCGGGACGCAGGCCGGTTCTGGTTCTTTCCGTCAACGCCATCAACAAACTGCCCCTCGTTGTCACCGTCGTCATCGGCACGAAGGGCGAAAACGTAGCCCGAGATTATCCTACCAACATCCGCATTCCCGCCGCCGAAAGCGGTCTGCCGATGGAAACCGTCTTTCTCTGCTTCCAACTCCGCTCGCTTGACCCCGCGCGATTCGGTAGCGCGCCCGCCGGAAAAGTTTCCGGGGTGACGCTGCAAAAAGTTGAGAACGCCGTCCGCCACTGCCTCGGCTTGTGAACGAGGCGGATTTTTCAACGCAAAGTCGCCAGGACGCCCAGGCGCAGGGAAAACTGGAGAAGCTCTCTTTGCGCATTGACGACTCGGCGTTAGAATTTCTTTCACCCGTTTGTTTTCATTGCCGGAGAGATCCAAACTGTTTATACGAAGCTCATGGCAAATAACGAAATCCAACCACAAAAGGTTCGGCCTCTCGCTGCGCGGTTAATCTTTGCGGCGCTCAAGATTTTGAAAGAGAACGGTGGTGAAATGCGCGGCAAGCAGGTTATCGAGGAAGTCGAAAAGAGGGTGCAATTGGGGGAATGGGAAAAGCATCGGTATGAAAAGTCCGGATACATCCGCTGGCGGTCGGTTCTGCACTTTTACACCATTGACTTGATTAAGGCCGGATTTCTGATCAAAAAGAAAGGGATTTGGTTTCTGACGCCGGAAGGTGATTCTGCGCTAAAACTTGGCGAGTCAGCTTTGTTGGATACCGCAACGAAAGCCTACCGCGAATGGCGATTGAAAAATCCAAGGCAAGCCGAAGTTCCCGAAACAGACATTGCCATTGTGGAAGAAACGGCAAAGGAGGAAGACATTTCCGCAGATGAAATCGAACAATCGGCGTACGACCAAATTGAAAACTACATAAACAAGAAAACTCCTTACGAATTTCAGGACTTGGCTGCAGCTTTACTCAGAGGCATGGGTTACTTCACGCCGTTCGTTGCGCCTGCGGGTAAGGATGGCGGGGTTGACATCGTCGCCTACCGCGATCCTCTCGGCACGTCCTCGCCTCGCATAAAAGTCCAGATCAAGCATCGCGAAGCTTCCGCTACCGTTCAGGAAGTTCGCCAGTTAATGGGGCTTTTGCAAAAGGACGGCGATGTTGGAATCTTTATTTCATCTGGCGGATTCACTCCCGATGCGAAGACCACCGCGCGCAATTCCAACGTCCATGTCGAGCTTGTTGATCTGCCTCGTTTCGTCGCCCTCTGGCAGGAGTTCTATCAAAAACTGACGGATGAGGACAAAACCAAGTTGCCCCTGTTCCCAATCTACCTCTTGGCAACCGCGCCGTAGGCACGATTTCGAAGATGGGGGACTATTCCTTCAGCCTTTGATTGGCGCTCCATTCTGAATAAATCGCATTTTAGAAGGCGACATCTTCGCCATCGGTTTTCCCCTCGTTCGGCTGATCCTTCGTGAGCATTCCTTGCAGCGATGCAAGGTTAGCCGCTTCAATGTCTGCTTCGTGGCCGGGGATGACACTGCTCAAGAACTTGTGGACGTCTTCGTCTTTTATGATCCGCCAAACCTGGTCGTTGGAAACGGCAGCCCGAACGATATCGTTTAGCTGCGCGCCCGTGAATTGGGTATATTTCGCCAACCGAGCTATAGCGCGGTGTGTATCGCGGAACTGCAAACTCGCAGCGAGCGCTTGAATCGCTAGGTCCTTTTCAAGTTCGCTTGCGAGCTTGATTTGAGGAAAGTGGTCTCTAAAGAACGACGACAAACGCGAATCATTGCTGTCCGGTGCAGGGGATGACGCGCGGTATTTCCAGATCAGCGTGCCGGTGCAGCCGGGCAATTCGGGCGGGGCGTTGGTGGACGAGCGGGGCAACGTGGTGGGCGTGGTGTCGGCCAAGTTGAGCGCGCGGGCGGCCTTGGCCACGAGCGGAGCATTGCCGGAGAACGTGAATTACGCGGTGAAAAGCAGTTTTCTTTTGGGCTTCCTGGAATCCGTGCCGGAGGTGTCGGCGAAGTTGAAAGAGCCGAACACCGCTGAACGCAAATTTGAAGACGTGGTGAATTCGGCTGAACAAGCTGCCGTGCTGGTTTTGGTCTATTAAGTTCTCGTCGGAGCCGACGTAAGGAGGCTCATTCTTAAAAAAAGAAAATCAGAGCCTCGTTACCTCGGCTGCTACGGTAGTAACGTTGTGGTGACCCGCGCACGCCGTCCGATCACAGGGCGGTTGCGTCGCTCAGAAGAGAATGATAGGATTGCCCCATGACAGCGGCTGAAACCAACGTTCACATTGTGCGCGACGAACGGGGCGTAGCGTGGATTGACGGGAAAAACGTGAAGGTTATCGAAGTGGTGCTCGATCATCTGGCCTACGGCTGGAGCGCGGACGCCATTCACGAGCAACATCCGCATCTTTCGCTCGCCGAGATTCATTCGGCGCTCGCTTTTTACTACGACCACACGGCGGAGTTCGACGCACAAATCGCCCGGCAAAAAGACGAGTTGCAGGCGTTACGCACGGCCACCGCTGAATCGTCCTTGCAAAAACGTCTGCGCGGTCTGGCCCAATCGCGGTGAGCCTGCCGCTCTACATGGACGTGCATGTGCCCCTGGCCATCACGCGGGGATTGCGGCGACGGGGCGTGGACGTTTTGACTTGCCAACAAGACGGCACAGCACGATTGCCGGATGATCAATTGCTGGACAGAGCGGCCCAACTTGGCCGTGTCTTGTTCTCGCGCGATCAGGACTTGTTGGCGGAAGCCGCCAAGCGACAAAGCAGTGGCACGCCGTTCGCCACGGTCGTGTTCGCCCGGCAGTTGGACGTTTCCATCGGCCGGTGCGTCGCCGATTTGGAAATTATCACGAAGTCAGGCACCGTTGAAGAGGCAACGAATCAGGTCGTGTATTTGCCCCTCTAAAACTTCGACAGCTTTTCCCATTCATGAAGAGGTCCAAGTAGATTCGGTCCCAGACATTCAGATATTTTCACTTTGCTGACAGTGACGACCACAAGCTTGTCGCGCGCTTCAGCCGATTCAATCAACGTTTCCCGCTCCCTGCCAGCAGCAGCCGCAGGCTGTTCAGCACCACCACGACGGTGCTCCCTTCGTGACCCACTACGCCCACCGTGAGCGGAATTTTTCCCAGCATCGCGCAGCCGACCAGAACGACCACTGTGCCGAGCGAGATCACCAGGTTTTGCCGGATGATGCGCCGCGCCCGTTGGCTGAGCCGGAACGCCGCCAGAAAATTCTCCAGCCGGTCGTGCATCAACACCACCTCGGCCTGTTCCAGCGCCGCGTCCGAGCCGCGCGCGCCCATCGCCACGCCGACGTGCGCCGCTGCCAGGCTCGGCGCGTCATTGACGCCGTCGCCCACCATCGCGACAAGCTTACCCTCCTGCGTGAAGGCATGAATGACGGCGACCTTTTGCTCCGGCTTCAGTTCGGCACGCACTTCGTCCAGGTGCATCCGGGTTTTCAGCAGTTCCGCCGTCTCGCGCCGGTCGCCGGTAAGCACGACGGTGCGCAGACCGGCCCGGCGCAACTCGTCCATCACGGCGGCGGCCTGCGGGCGGATGTCGTCGCGCAACAGAATGCGGCCGATCAATTCGCCCTCCAGCAGCCACGCTTCCGAAAAACCCGGTTGGGGCGGTGGCACGGCGGACAATTTTTCTTCCGGCACACGCTGGGCCACGAGCGAACGCCGGCCGAGCAGGCAAACTTTCCCATCGCGCCGGCCCTGCAAGCCCTGTCCGGTGAGCGACTCGAAATGGTCGAACGTCACCACCGGCAACTGCCGCTGTTTGCCGTAGCGGGTGATCGCGCGAGCCAGCGGATGCGTCGAAAGCCGCTCCAGTGAATACGCCAGCGCGGCGACTTCCGGCTCGCGGCCGGGCGGGAAACTTTCCACGCGCTCGACGTGCAATTCGCCCGTGGTCAGCGTGCCGGTCTTGTCCAGCGCCACGACGTTCACCTGGCCCAGTTCCTCGACCGCCGCCCCGCCACGGAACAGAATGCCGCGGCGCGCGCCCCACGCAATCGCCGCCAGCACCGCCGAAGGAATCGAGAGCACCAGCGCGCACGGCGAGGCCACGACCAGCAGCGTCATCGTTTGATAAAAGGCGCTGCGCATGTCCGCCGTCGAGGCAAACGCCGGGCGCCCCAAACCGAGCCACCAGACGAAAAACATGGCCAGCGAGAGCAGCAGGATGGCGTAGGTGTAGCCAGAGCCAAAACGGTCGGTGAACCGTTGTGACGGGGCCTTGAGTTTTTGCGCCTGTTGAATGAGCCGGATGATTTTTTCGAGCGCGCTTTCATTGGCCGGGCGCAGCACGACCACTTCCACCGCGCCCCAGAGATTGAGCGTGCCGGCCAGGACGTTGTCGCCGACGCTTTTTTCGACCGGAGTGGCTTCACCGGTGAGGTTGGATTCGTCGCTCGAAGTTTTGCCTTTGACGACCTCGGCGTCCACGGGGAATTGCGCGCCCGGCTTGATGAGCAGCCGCATTCCGCGCTGCAACTGACTCACCGGCACTTCGGTTTCACGGCCGTCGGCGTCGAGCTGAAGGGCGACCTTGGGCGCGTGCTTGAACAACGAGCGGATTTCCCGCTGCGTGCGGCCCATGGCGTAGTGTTCCAGCGCGCCGGACAGTGAGAACAGGAATAGCAGCGTGGCGCCCTCGGCCCACGCGCCGATGCTCGCGCTGCCCGCGGCCACGGCCAGCATGAGAAAATGCACGTCCAGGACGCGATGTTGCAGCCGTTCCCAGACCTCCTCGAACTGGAACCACGCCCCGGCGGCATACGCCAGCAGGTAAGCCCCCAGCGCGAGCCGGCTTTCGCCCAGTAAATGGGCCGTCAGACCGAAAACTCCGCAGAGGCACGCGGCCAGAAGTTGATATTTCCATTCGTTGATGTGTGCGTCGTCCTCCGGCAATTCGACTTCGCGCGGAACAATTTTCGGAAACGGCAGGTCGCGCCAATGCCAGAAACGCGGCGCCGTGGGGCAGGTGAGACGGGCGATCGTGGCGCTGGCCGCGTCGCGCTGCACGGTGAAGAACTGCCGCTCGGTCGGCGCCAGCGGAATATCGCACGACTGGCAATCCCCTTCGCCCGCCAGCAGTTCACAACGATGTTGGGCGCTGACCTGCCGGCCCTGCTCGACGGCGGCCGCCACGCGGGCTTCCAGGGCGGGATCGGTTTTCTTGCCCATCGTGGCGATGGAAACTGCCCCTTGCGCCGGGTTGAAGGTCACCGCTTCGAGCGCCGCCTCGCTGGCCATCGTTGACGCGACCGACCGCGCGAAGCATTGGTCGGTGGCGTCTTTAGGGACGGTGGTCTGGTTCATAACATTTCGCGGCGCAGCATTCGCAAGCCACTGAACGCCGAACCCAGATTAAGGCGCAACCGCCAAAAAATCCAGCGCCGAGACCACAAGGTGGGGCGAGACTCCGTCGAGCCGAGTTCATATATGGTGGGTTCTCGCCCTCCATTGACTCCGATATGGACTCGGCTCGACGGAGTCTCGCCCCACCATTTGGCCGCTTGACGATCACTCCGGATCGCGCCGGCCGTCACAAGATACTTGTGAGAACATTGAAGTAATGCCACGCTCACGCACGTCACAGTTGGCTGCAACACATGAGCATTTTTTTTTTACTAGAAGCAGTTTCACGAGGTGGGGCGAGACTCCGTCGAGCCAATGAAATCCGCGTCCGACACGGCTCGACGGAGTCTCGCCCCACCGAGGCTGGCCTTTTGAAACCGCTAATACGAAGGATTAAAGAATTTCCCCCGGTGCTTCTTGCTGGCAAAGTTTGGCTCGGGTTTATGATTTGTTCGTCGGGCCTGGCCGCCGCCGGGCCGCCCGACATTGACCCGTCGCTCACCGAGTTCGTGAAGGGTTTCAAAGGCAAAGGCGCGCTGGAAGACGGTTCCCAGCCCCTGACGCCCGAGGAAACGCTCAAACATTTCAAGATTGCGCCCGGCTTGCAGATGGAAGTCGTCGCGCACGAGCCGGTCGTCACCCAGCCGCTCAACCTCCACTTTGACGAACGCGGCCGGCTCTGGGTCGTGCAATACATCCAGTATCCTTTCCCCGCCGGACTGAAGATCGTGAA
Organism: uncultured Verrucomicrobiota bacterium; assembly: GCA_964539075.1. Lineage (GTDB taxonomy): Bacteria > Verrucomicrobiota > Verrucomicrobiia > Limisphaerales > CAZIFU01 > CAZIFU01. The sequence goes on from CAZIFU010000230.1 coordinate 119,148, forward strand.
GTACGACCAATACCTGCGCGCCGTTTTCGACAAGGTCCCGCCCCCGCCGCCGCACCATTTCAAGGGCCGGGACAAGATCACCATCCTCGAAGACAAGGACGGCGACGGCGTGTTCGAGTCGCACAAGGATTTCCTCACCGACCTCAACATCGCGCGCAGTGTCGTCACAGGGCGCGGCGGAGTGTGGGTGTTGAATCCGCCTTATTTACTTTTCTATCCGGACAAGAACCGCGACGACATTCCGGATGCCGATCCTGAAGTTGTGCTCAGCGGATTCGGCCTGGAAGACACGCACTCCGGCGCGAACAGCCTGGCTTGGGGACCGGATGGCTGGCTGTACGGCGCGCACGGCAGCACGTGCACGGCGGACGTGAAGGGCGTGAAGTTTCTCGGCCAGGCGATCTGGCGCTTGCACCCTGTGACGAAGGATTTTGAAGTGTTCGCCGAAGGTGGCGGCAACACCTTCAGCCTGGAGTTCGATGCGAAGGGCCGCGTTTTCTCCGGCTCGAATTACGGCGACACGCGCGGCATGCATTACCCGCAAGGCGGCGCCGGCATCAAGAACTGGGGCAAGCACGGCCCGTTGATGAATCCCTATTCGTTCGGCTTCTTCGAGCACATGGCGCACAAAGGTTTCACGCCGCGTTTCGCCCAGACCATGATCATCTACCAAGGCGGCGCCATCCCGCAACTCGAAGGCGACCTCATCGCGCCGATGTCGCTGATGAACCGCGTCATGGCCAGCAAACTCTCGCGCGACACCTCGACCTATCGCACCGACGACCTCGACCCGCTGGTGTTGACCGACGACCGTTGGTTCCGTCCTGTGGACACAAAGGTCGGTCCCGACGGCGCGATTTACCTGGCGGACTGGTACGACAGCCGGCTCACGCACGTGGACCCGCGCGACAATTGGGATCGCGACCACGGCCGCCTTTACCGCCTGGAAGCCATCGGAGCCAAACCGGTGAAACCTTTTGATCTCGCGAAGTTGAGCAGCAACGAATTGATCGGCTACTTTACCAACCCCAACAAATGGTTTCGCCAGACCGCGCTGCGCCTGCTCTACGACCGCCGCGACACAGCCTTGCTGCCCAAACTCAGGCAACTCGTCGCGCAAAACACCGGCCAACTTGCGCTGGAAGCTTTCTGGGCCGTGAACGCCTGCGGCGGATTCGATGACGCCTGTGCGCTTGAAACGCTCGGTCACAAGGACGAGTTCGTCCGCTACTGGACGATCCGGTTGCTGGGCGACCGCTATCCGCCGGCGCGTTTCAGCAGTTCCACGGCGCAGCCCGTGCCGCTGCCGCCCGTGCTCCAGAAAAAGCTCGAAGAGTTCGCACGCAAGGAGGCCGAGCCGCAGGTGCGCGTCCAGTTGGCCAGCTCGTGCAAGCGGCTGCCGGGCGCTGATGCATTGCCGGTCGTGCGCGAGCTGCTCTTCCGCGCCGAGGATGCGGACGACAAACACATCCCGCTGCTGATCTGGTGGGCCATCGAGAGCAAGGCCGTCTCGGACCGCGACCGCCTGCTGGCGATGCTCAAGGAAACGCCGTTGTGGCAAACGCCCCTCTTCAGCCGGTTCATCGTGTCGCGTCTCGGCCAGCGTTACACGGCCGAGCGCACCGAAGCGAACTTCAACACCGCCGCGCAACTGCTCGTGATGGCCCCGACCCCGCGCGACGTGGACGAACTGGTCAAAGGCATGGAGGCCGGTTTGCAAGGCGATCGCGTGAAGTCCGTTCCGGCCGCGCTGCAAAAGCAGGTCGCGGAAGTCTGGGACACGCGCCCGCACACGCCGACAGTCATCAGTTTCGCGCTGCGCCTCAATCACGCGCCCGCGGCCGGGGCCGCCGTGCAGGCGCTCGCCGAGACGAAGACCTCGGTGGGTGAACGCAGGAAACTGCTCGAGTTGCTCGCGGAACGGCGCGTCGAGGCGGCCGTTCCGGTGATCACCGCGCTGTTGAAAAAGGAAAAGGCCGACAGCGCACGGCTGGATTTATTGAACGCCCTCCAGCGCTTCAGCACGCCGGAGATCGCGCAGACGATGCTCGATTTGCTTCCCACGATGAGTGCGAAAGTGCGCGGCGCGATCTTCACGGCCCTCGGCACGCGGGCCGATTGGGCGCGCGCGCTGCTCGAAAGCGTGGACCGCGGCCAGATCAAGAAGGAGCAACTCGCCATCGCCAACGTGCTCGCCATCCAGAAGCTCGGCGATCCGGGCAGCGACCAGTTGATCAAAAAACATTGGGGCAATCTGCGTCCCAGTCCTGAGGAGAAGGAGAAAAGGATTACCGCCGTCCGCGCCCTGCTGGCCAGGGGCAACGGTGACCCCAAGAAGGGCCGTGAGGCCTTCACGATGCTTTGCGCGACCTGCCACAAGTTGAACGGCGAAGGCGCGAACATCGGCCCCGACCTCACCGGCTACGAGCGCGACAACCTCGACTTCATGCTGCCCGCCATCGTGGACCCCAGCCTCGGCATCCGCGAAGAATACACGGCGTTCAACATCACCACGAAGGACGATCAGGCGCTGACCGGCCTGCTCGTGGAAAACAATCCCAAGGCCGTGACGTTGATGGACCTCACGCAGAACAAAATCACCCTGGCGCGCGAGGACCTCAAAACGCTGGCGGCCTCGGCCACGTCCCTGATGCCGGAAGGGCTGTTGGACGCCTTGAACGAGCAACAGGTTCGCGACCTGTTCAGCTACCTGACCCAGAAAAAACCGTAAGTGGAAATTTGGACCTCCGATGAACATCGCCTGCTGCCAGTTCGACATCGTGTGGGAAAACAAGAAGGCCAACTTCGCGAAGGTGCACGCATTGCTGGACGCCGCCGCGATTCCTCGAGGCTCGTTGGTGTTGCTGCCCGAAATGTTCGCCACCGGCTTCAGCATGAACGTGGCGGCCATCGGCGAGGAAAGGGCGGGGGAGACGGAACTTTTCCTCGCCAACGCGGCGCGGCACCACGGCATTTTCCTGCTCGGGGGCGTGGTGACGAAGGCGCCGGACGGCCGCGGCCGGAATGAGGCGGTGGTCTTCTCTCCCGACGGCCGGGAAGTGGCGCGCTATGCGAAGATGCAGCCTTTTACTCCCGGCGGCGAATCACAAAACTACGCGGCGGGCGCCGGCCCGGTGATCTTTCCATGGCAGGATTTTTCCGTGGCGCCTTTCATCTGTTACGACTTGCGGTTCCCGGAAATTTTTCGCGCGGTTGCCCGGCGCGGGCCGCATTTGTTCACCGTAATTGCCAGTTGGCCGGACTCACGGCTGTCACACTGGGTGAAACTCTTGCAGGCGCGGGCGATTGAAAACCAGGCGTACGTTGCGGGTGTGAACCGTTGCGGCAAAGACCCCAAGCTCTCCTACTCCGGTCGCAGCCTGATCGTCAATCCGCTCGGTGAAATCCTGGCCGACGCGGGCGACCGCGAAGGCGTGATCAACGCCGAGGTGGACCTCCAGACGGTTTTGAACTATCGCCGCGACATTCCCTTCCTGCCGGACATGCGGGCGGATTACGTGCGACCGGAAGCCTGACGGTGCCGAGGGGAGCTTCGACTTCCAACTTCGGACTGTCAACTTCGGACGTGTATCGGGGCCATGAACTGGTTAGCACTTCCGTCGTCGCGCCAGCGTCTTGGAGTGCGCCAGTCCTCTGGCGCTTTCGACCACCCACGACTTCCAAAGCGCCAGAGGACTGGCGCAGTCC
>CAZIFU010000231.1:0-22924 GCA_964539075.1 uncultured Verrucomicrobiota bacterium
ATGGCGGCAGCGACGCGCGGGTGAGCGCGACGATTCCGAAATCGGCCGCGTTGATGAAGACGGCGGGCAAAACCTACGAGCCGGTGACATACGACGGGGCCGGCCACGGCTTCATGCGGGCCGGCGAAGAACCCGGCGCCCAGGCCGCCAACCAGAAGGCGCGCGACGAAAGCTGGAAGCGGTGGAAGGAATTGCTGAAGAAGTTGTGACCCGCGTGCTGAATGATCATTGATACGGGTTGCAGCGACGGCCGAACGGTTTGGAGTTCAGGCGTCAGGGCAATGCTCATCTGAGTTCTGGAACCATGTCCTTCGCCACGATCAATCTGGAAGCGGGCTTTCCCACCGTGAATGACGCACGGCGGCGCTTGATCAGTGAGATGCAATCGGCGCGGGCGCGCGGAGTGCGTGTGCTCAAGGTGATTCATGACTGGGGATCCAGAGGAGAGGGTGGGAAGCTCGGGCGGGCAATTCGGAAATCGCTCCGGCTGCGCGTCAAAGAAGGCAAGGCCGCCCTCGTTCCTGCGCCACCGCCGCCTTTGCTGTGAATTGTCCTTCGTTCATTGCTTCGCTGCCTTCAAGTCCGCGTGCGTCAGCCATCCGGGCGGCTCAATCCGCCCCAGACTGCCATCCTCTTTTACGACAAACCGCGCCCCCAGCCGGGCCAGAAATCCGTTCAAGTTTTGCTCCTGTTGCGCGCCCCCCCCCACCACTGTCTCCCTGGCGAAGCCAACCTCCCGGACATACGTGTCGATGGGATCAAGCTCCCACACCCGCGGGCGCTGCGTGTAAGCTGCGGCCCGCACCATCCCCGCCAGCGGCAGATACGAAAACACCTCCGCCGCCAGATAACAAGCACTGGCCCATCACCAGCCGCGCATACTCGGCACGGCGATTCGCCGGCTCCCGCCGGTTTCCGTTTCCTGCTTTTTCTCGATCCTCCTTTGGCCCTGATTACTGGCCCTGAATACTGATCACCGGCCACTGGCCTTTCGTTCCACTGCTTCTCCCAATCATCCAACGAAATAATTCTGACATGATTCTGACTTTGCTTCGCCACTGCAACTGGGTATCCTCATCCCGCACGAACAAATCCCTCACCCGCCTGATGGGCGCCGCGGGCATATTCACCCGCGCCCGCGCCCCGTCGGTCTTGATGGCCATGCCCGTCGCACTGGTGCTGGCGGTGGCCGTGGCCGGATGCTCCGCTTCCGGCCATGGCCGGTCGTCGCCCCTGCGACAGCAACCGCCGGCGGCCATCTCGCCGGCCCTCCGTTTCGACGGGTTGCTCTCGGCCGCCTTCGGGGAGTTCGCCAAGTCGGGCAGTGCCTACGCCGAGCTTCATCATCGTTACCTGGGGGTCACGCAACCGGCGCCCGATACCTCCTCGTGCGCCGAGTGGCCCGACTTCGACGTCGGCAACCGCACGCTCCGGCTCGGCTTCGTCGCGGAGGAGCCCCTCCACACAGTTGACGGATCGGGCCGGCACGTCGGGTTCGAAGCCGGCCTTGCCGTGGAGCTCGTCGGTCGCATCAACAAGCACTACAGCAATGCGCATGTCGAACTGGAGTGGGTGCCGGTCGACGTCACGCTTCCCGTCGGACCGGCCAAGAACAGCACGGAGTTCAGGGCGCTCGCCGAGGGCCTGCGAGCCCGGAAGTTCGATGTCGCGTTCTCGAGCATCGTGCCGATACCCGCCCCCGACATCACCTACCTGTGCCCGACGATGACGATGTTCCCGGGCATTATCTACACGGGCCGCGACGGTCTCGACGTGTCGGGCATCCACGATCGGGCGTCCCTGGTCGCGTTTCTGGTCGCCCATCCGGGGATGACCTTCATGCACGGGATGGGCGTTTCCGTGTACGACGATCTCGCCGCCGAGGTTGCCAGGGCTGGAGGTTCGATTTTGCCGGCGTCAACTGGCATGCCGCACTTCCGCATGGCGGACATCGTCGGACTCTCCAAGGGGCGGTCCGGTGCAATGCGCCAGGGTGTTCTCCTGGATGTCAACCCCCGCACGAGTGTACAGCCCAAGGCGGTCTTCGCGTTGAAGCCTTAGCTGATCCATCACCCGCGCAGCGTCAATTACACGTACGGGTCGTTTTTTGATATTGTCCACTGGCGCTCCCCACGCCAAACCCCCGCCGCGTTGACCAGCCTCGCCGCTGCGCCAGCGCGCCTCTTCAAAAAAGCGTGGCTTCACGATCAATAGGCCGCACCTACGGAGCCAAAAGCGCCCTGTGCAAAACCTGATTTTCGCCGCGTGAAAAGTGTAATTGAAACCAGTGCTGGACAAGCAGCACCGGTTTGGGTGTGTGACCGCTGAGTAACCCGCTGAGCAACCCAAAGTGGAACAGAAGGCAGGAGGGATGTTTTGATGTTGCAGGATGTATCTAGTAGGATACAATATCCTCATGAAACCCAATCCCGACAGTCTTCTCGAAAAGCGACAGGCCCTGCTTCAACAAATGCAAACCATCGACCGCCTCCGCCGCGGCTCCCTGAGCAAACAGTTCTTCAAATCCGACCCTCCTGGCCCGACTCCGCACGGCCCATATTACGTCCTCCAATGTTTCTTCCACGGCAAAAAGTGCTCCCAGCGCATCCCTCAGGACTTAGCCGCCCAAGTGCAACAGGATGTGGAAAATTACCGGCACTTCCAGACGATGGCCGAAGCATTTGTCACCTTGAGCGACCAGATCACCCGTTTGCGTGATGAGCCCGTGACAGAAAAACAAGTTTAACGCCCTGCTTGGAAATCCGCAGGACCGAGACGAATCAGATGAGCTGTTCGATTCCGATCCTCGCCTCCAGGCCATTCGTTTTCATCACCGCTAAGTTGCGGCTTGGAGGAGAGGTCAACGCAAACTAAAATGCACCCGTGAGCGTCTAGCGCAAGCCGTTTGCTTCTTGTTGGGCTTTTCCTCCCTGCTTTTTTCTGCTTGCCAAGCGGTTTCAATTGTTTAAAACCAAGGCGTCAAGTCGCAAGGCGTCAAGCTAAACCTTTGGGAAAGCTGCGCAACGGTTGTGCGCGCTTGGGAAAGACGACGGTTTAACTTAAAACTTAAAGGACCAAAAATGAAAGCAAATGCATGGATGCAACGGAACGGTGGAGCGAACGGGCGGCGGCTGGGCGCGGTGGGCTTGCTGCTGGCGCTGCTGGCGGCCAACCCGCTTCAGGGATTTGGCCAGGGCGTGATTGACGCGGACCAGACCACTGGGGTCAACCTGGATGTAGCGTTCCCCGCTGGCACCACCACAGTCACCGTGAATCCCGGGATTACGGTCACCGACACCAACTCGTTTGGGTACGCCATTTCTGGCAACAGCCTGGCTTGGGGACTGACCAACAACGGCGGCACGCTCAGCGCCACGGGTACGGGTGGCGTCGGAGTGAATTTTGGACTGGGCGGCAGCGTGGACAATCTGGCCGATGGAACCATTCTGGCAGATAACATCGGTGTGTCCATTTCTGGCGGGCAAGGCTTCGTCGTCAACGCCGGCACCATCACGGGCACAAACGGCTACGGTGTTTATCTGAATGCCGGCGGCGGCGTGAACAACCAGAATGGCGGGATGATTCTGGGAAATTCCTATGGCGTGTACATCACTGGCACCAACGGTTTCGTGGACAATGCCGGCACCATCACGGGCGCAAACGACACCGGCGTTTATATGACTGCCGGCGGCAGCGTGAACAACCAGACTGGCGGGATGATTCTGGGAGGTAACTATGGCGTGTACCTCTATGGCGGCGCAGGTTCCGTGACCAATGCCGGCACCATCACGGGCACATACTACGCAGGAGTTGAATTGGATGGCGGCGGCAGCGTGAACAACCAGACTGGCGGGATGATTCTGGGCGGGAGCAGTGGCGTGTACATCTATGGCGGCGCAGGTTCCGTGGACAATGCCGGCACCATAACGGGCACAAACGGCACCGGCGTTTATCTGACTGCCGGCGGCAGCGTGAACAACCAGAATGGTGGGATGATTCTGGGAAATGACTATGGCGTGTACATCTACGGTGCCGCAGGTTCCGTGACCAATGCCGGCACCATCACGGGCACAGGCTCCGCAGGAGTTGAATTGGATGCCGGCGGCAGCGTGAACAACCAGACTGGCGCGATGATTCTGGGATATTATGATGGCGTGGACATCTACGGTGCCGCAGGTTTCGTGGACAATGCCGGCACCATCACGGGCACATACGGCACTGGTGTTTATCTGAATGCCGGCGGCAGCGTGAACAACCAGACTGGCGGGATAATTCTGGGAAATAATCAAGGCGTGTACATCACTGGCACCAACGGTTTCGTGGACAATGCCGGCACCATCACGGGCGCAAACGACACCGGCGTTTATCTGGATGCCGGCGGCAGCGTGAACAACCAGAATGGTGGGATGATTCTGGGAAATTACTATGGCGTGTACATCGCTGGCGGCCCAGGTACCGTGACCAATGCCGGCACCATCACGGGCACGTACGACACAGGTGTTTATCTGGATGCCGGTGGCAGCGTGAACAACCAGACTGGCGCGATGATTCTGGGCGGGAGCAGTGGTGTGTACATCTATGGCGGCGCAGGTTCCGTAGCCAATGCCGGCACCATCACGGGCACAAACGGCACCGGTGTTTATCTGACTGCTGGCGGCATCGTGGACAATCAGCCCGGCGGAATCATCCGGGGAGATACGGGAATTAAATTTGGTGGTTTCATCGTCGCCCCAGTTTTCGTGACCAACGCCGGCACGATCATCGGGACCGGCGGCACCGCGATTCAATTGGGGGGCGGCGATGACAGCGTGACGCTGCTCGACGGCTCGGTGGTCCAGGGCAACATCCAGGGCAGCGCCGGCACCGACGTCACCTTCCTGCTCGGCACACAGACCAACAGCTACGGCGGCGATTTCCTCAACTTCGAACGACTGACCGTGCAGGGTCTGAACTGGAACCTGACCGGCAACAACACCTTCTCGCTGGACACCACGGTGAATGGCGGGGTGCTCCGGGTCAACGGCACGCTGACCAGCGCGGCGGTGACCATCAACGCCGGAACCACGCTGGCGGGCACGGGCAAGATCTTCGGCGCGGTGAACAACTTCGGCACCATCAGCCCGGGCAATTCTCTTGGAACCCTCAATATCGCGGGCGCGCTGACGTTCCAGACAGGTTCGTTCTTCGACCTGGAGGTGGGGAGCGCCACGCCCGGAAATTCCGACAAGATCGTCGTCACCGGCGCGCCCGGCACGGCGACGCTCAACGGCGGCGAAGTGAGAGCCACCGTGCCGCGCGTGTTGTACGCTCCGGACACCACTTACCCGATTCTGATCACCGACGGCGGCGTCACCGGGACCTTTGCCCTGCTCACCCCCTCGACGAATTCAGTGTTCCTGGACCCGCGTCTGCAATACAAACCGACCAATGTGTCCTTGCTGCTCGGCCGCACCTTCGCCAGCGTGGCTTCGACTCCCAATCAAGGGGCCACGGCGCAAGGATTGGATTCGGCCGTGCAGACGCCGGGGGCGTTGTCCAATCTGCTCACCGAGATGTTCTGGCTCGGCTCGGCGTCCGAGGCGCGGCGCGCGCTCGACAGTTTGAGCGGGGAAATTCACGGCACCATCGGGATGCTCGACGCCGTGCAGCTCCGCCTGTTCACCGACGTGGCCAGGGGCCGGTTGGGACGCATCCGCGCCGGCAAGGAAGGCGCGGAGTTCGCCTCCGCCCAGCCCGTCCAGCTCGCCAGCACCAGTCCGTCGCTGCCGGGCAGCGGCGCGGCGCCGGACAAACCCTGGGGCGGTTGGGCGCGCGGCTTCGGGTTGTTCGGGCAACTGGACGACGACGGCAACGCGGCGGGCGGCGACTTCACCATCGGCGGGGGCAGCGGCGGGTTGGAGTACCTGATATGCCCGAATATGCTGGCCGGGTTCGCGGTCGGCTACTCGCAAAACGATGTGAGCGTGGAAGCGCGCCAGTCGTCCGGCAATGTGGACGGCGTCCAGTTGGCCGGCTACGCCAGCTATGTGAGCGGACCGTGGTACCTGGACGGCATCCTCGGCTACGGCTTCCTGCAGACCGAGACGCAACGGCGGATCAGCGTGGGTCCCATTCAGCAGACCGCCGAAGCCGAATACGACGGGCACGTGCTTACAGCGTCCGCGGAGGGCGGCTACACCTTCAAGTGCGGCCTGTTGGAAATCCAGCCATCGGCGGGACTCAGTTACGCGGGGCTGTGGCAGGATGATTTCGTGGAAACCGGCGCCGGCCCCAACGGTTTGTCGGGGCAGAATCTGGAGTATGACAGTCTGCGCTCGCTGGTGGGGCTGCGGCTGGCGGCGCAATTTGGCAAGCCCAAAGGCCCGAAGTTTGTTCCCGAAGTGCGCGCGCGCTGGGAACATGAATTCCTGGATCAAAACGCGAGCTTTGACGCGCGGTTCATCGGCGGCGGCGGCAGCTTCGTCACCCGCGGCGTGCAACTGGGCCGGGAGAGCGTGGTGGTGGGGGCCGGCCTCGCCGTGGTGTTCAGCCAGGACGTGTCGGCGTATGTGGACTACGACGCCCATTTCAACGACCAGCTCACCGCGCACGCCGTTTCCGGCGGCGTGTCCGTCCGGTGGTGAGCGCCGCGCGCGGGCGCGGCGGCTGGAAGTTTTGGAGCGGGGAAGACGTGCGTGAACCGTGGGCGCAAGCCAGTTCTTACGCGCCTCGGTAGATCGAGACGTCGCTTTTCCCCTCACTCCGGCCTACCCATGAACCGGAGTGCGACCGTCCCCGGTCGCAGCGACGTCAATCCGAGCGAGCGCGCTGGATTCATCCGCCAGCCGCCCGCCACACTTGCGTGGCTGCGCCCGAGGACGGGCGCACTCCGTCCGTGCTTCTGGGGTTCATGGCCCGTGAGCAGGTCCGAAAGGAACCGGGAGCTACCCATGACTCTCGCTTGCGAAGTGAGCCTGGGATGACGCGAAGCGTTTGGAGTGCGGCGATTTATCGCCGCTGTTGCCCGCTCCCGCTCCCGACCGATGCCCGGCGCCACCACCCAGCCTGACACCGGAAAGCGGCGATAAATCGCCGCACTCCAAACGCTGGCGCGAGGATGAACGGTCCCGCGGGTTCGCGGGTTCGCGGGTTCATGCAAGCGATTGCGCCGTTGACACGCTCCCCGCAGTTGTTACTCTCACCGCTCCGTTTTCGGCGGAAAACCAACCGGCTGATTCAACGCGATTATTGATTTATGGCCAAAGCAGCGAAATACGTTTACCTCTTCGGCAACAAGAAGGCCGACGGCGACGGTTCCATGAAACCCCTCCTCGGGGGCAAAGGCGCCAACCTCGCCGAGATGACCCGCATCGGTCTCCCGGTGCCGCCCGGCTTCACCATCACCACCGAGGTTTGCACTTTTTTCTACGCCAACAAGCGCACGTACCCCAAGCCGCTCCAGATGCAGATCGAACAGGGCATCGCCAACATGGAAGCCATCATGGGCACGAAGTTCGGTGACACCGCCGCCCTGCCGCTGCTCGTCGCCGTCCGTTCCGGCGCGCGCGATTCCATGCCGGGCATGATGGACACCATTCTCAACCTCGGCCTCAACGACCAGACTGTGCAGGCGCTCGCCAAGGCCACGGGCAATACGCGCTTTGCCTGGGATTGCTACCGCCGCTTCATCCAGATGTATGGCGACGTCGTGCTCGGCGTGCAAAAGGCACCCGGCGAAGACCATGAGCCGTTTGAGACCGTCATCGGTTGCCTCAAGGAAGAACGTTACGGCAACCACGAACTCGAAGACACCCGGCTCAATGTGGGCGACCTCAAGGAACTGGTCGGCCGCTTCAAGTCGCTGGTGGCCGAACGCACCGGGAAGGAATTCCCGGAAAATCCGTGGGGCCAGCTCAAAGGCGCCATCGGCGCCGTGTTCGGCTCGTGGATGAATGACCGCGCCATGGTCTATCGCCGCAAATACAACATCCCCTCCGAATGGGGCACCGCCGTCAACGTCCAGGCGATGGTCTTCGGCAATAGCGGTGAAAACTCCGGCTCCGGCGTCGCCTTCACCCGCGACCCCGCGTCCGGCGAAAAGGTTTTCTACGGCGAATTCCTGATGAATGCCCAGGGCGAAGACGTTGTGGCCGGCGTGCGCACGCCTGAGCCGGTCGCCCTGTTGAAAACGAAACAGCCGCGCGCGTTTGCCGAACTCGAACAGGTCCGCAAAACCCTGGAGTCGCACTTCAAGGACATGCAGGACTTCGAGTTCACCATTCAGGAAGGCAAACTCTTCATGCTCCAGACCCGCAACGGCAAACGCACCGGCCTAGCCGCCGTGCGCATCGCCTGCGAAATGGTGAAGGAAAAACTCATTGACTGGGAAACCGCCGTCATGCGGGTGCCCGCCGAGCAGCTTGATCAGGTGCTCGCCCCCGTCTTCGACCGCGTGGCGCTCAAGGGCACGCCAATCATCGCCACCGGTCTGCCCGCCGGTCCCGGCGCGGCCTCCGGCAAAATTTACTTCAACGCCGAGCGCGCCGTCGAAGCCGCCAATGAGGGCGAAAAGGTCCTCCTCGTCCGCATTGAGACTTCGCCTGAAGACCTGCGCGGCATGATTGCGGCCGAGGGCATCCTCACCGCCCGCGGCGGCGTCAGTTCGCACGCGGCGCTCGTCGCCCGGCAAATGGGCAAGGTCTGCGTCTGCGGCGCGGCCGGGCTCCAGGTGGATTACCACGCCAAGACCCTCGCGGTGGACGGTCAGACCTTCAACGAAGGCGACTATCTCTCCATCGACGGCACCAGTGGCAATGTCTATGGCGGCCAGGTCAAGACCGCCGCCGCCGAAGTCATCCAGGTGCTCGTCGAGAAATCACTCGACGCGAAAAAAAGCCGGACGTATCACGACTTCGCGCAGTTGATGAAGTGGTGCAGCCAGGCCGCGCGCCTGCAAGTCCGCACCAACGCCGACAACCCGGAACAGACCGCCAACGCCGTCGCGTTCGGCGCGTCGGGCATCGGCCTGTGCCGCACCGAGCACATGTTCTTCGAAGGCGACCGCATTGATGCCATGCGCGAGATGATTCTCGCCGAGAAGACCGACGACCGGCAAAAGGCGCTCGCCAAGCTGCTGCCCTATCAGCGCGAGGACTTTTACGGCATGTTCAAGGAATTGAAAGGACTGCCGGCGACGATTCGTTTCCTCGACCCGCCGCTGCACGAGTTCCTGCCGCACGACCACGCCGCGCAAAACGCTTTGGCAAACAAGCTCGGCATCAGTGTTGATAAGATCGCCAAGCGCGTTCACGAATTGCATGAGTTCAACCCGATGCTCGGCCACCGCGGCTGCCGCCTCGGCATCGCGTATCCGGAAATTTCCGAGATGCAGGCCCGCGCCGTGTTCGAAGCCGCCGCCGAATGTCAGAAGAAGGGTATCAAGGCCAGGCCGGAGATCATGATTCCGCTCGTCGGCTTCAAGAAGGAACTCGATCTGCAAATCGAACTCGTCCACGCCGCCGCCAAAGCCGTGATGGCTGGCAATAAAGTGAAACTGAGCTACCTCGTCGGCACGATGATTGAAGTCCCGCGCGGCGCGCTCACCGCGGACGAAATCGCCCAAACCGCCGAGTTCTTCAGCTTCGGCACGAACGACCTCACCCAGACCGCGCTCGGCATGAGCCGCGACGACTCCGGCAGTTTCCTGCCGCACTACGCGGAGCTGGAAATCGTGAAGAAGAACCCCTTCGCGACGATTGACCAGACCGGCGTGGGCAAGCTGATGCAGATCGCTTGCGAACTCGGCCGCAAAACCCGTCCCCACCTCAAACTCGGCATCTGCGGCGAACACGGCGGCGACCCTGACTCGGTGAAATTTTGCCACCGCCTCGGCCTCACCTACGTGAGTTGTTCGCCCTTCCGCGTGCCCGTCGCCCGCCTCGCCGCCGCCCAGGCCGCGATCGAGGAAAAGCGCAAGGCGAAGAAGAAGTAGAAGTAGTTTCATAAGGTGGGGCGAGACTCCGTCGAGCCAAGTCAGGACAAATTGCAACTGGGCTCGACAGAATCTCGCCCCACCCTCCGCACCAACTTGGCTCGACGGAGTCTCGCCCCACCGAGGTTGGTCTTATGAAACGCTTCTAATCAAAAAATAGTGGCTGCGCTCGTAAGAGCGCGGCTGATGTCAGCCGTGTTCTCACGAACACAGCCACAATCTTAGAGCCGCTTCGGCTGCTGGCGCGTAACCTTTGCCCGCGCCGGGCGGTCTATCACACTGGAAATGAAACCACTCCCATCGCTGCTGCTGGCACTCGTTGCTTTCCTCGGTTTCCGGGCCGGGGCGCAAAACGTTTCCGCGCCGCAGCTTCCTGCTGCGGGCGAGGCTTCTCGTCCGCCAAACGCCCGTCCGGGGACGCCGCCGCAGGGCGGGCCTTACGCGCACAAAGTCCTCAGCGCTTCCAGCACCGATGGATTGCACTGGACGCGCGACGCGGGCGTGCGTCTGGAGCACGCTTCAGTCCCGTGCGCGGTGGCGGCAAACGGCAAGGTGTTTCTCTACTTCGTGGACGCCAATCGCGGACCGGACAAATCGGAGTCGGTCGGCTGCGCCATCTCGGAGGACGGCCTCAACTTCACCCGGCAGCCGTTCGGGATCGAGGGCATGCCGGGCAACAAAGCGGTCGATCCTTCCGTGCTGTGTGACGCTGACGGAAAGTTCCGGCTCTACTATTTCGTGTCGAGCTTCGGCGGCGGCGACCCGGCGTCCGAACGCGGCGAGCACACGATCCGGCTGGCGTTTTCTGATGACGGCATCCGGTTCAAGGACGCGGGTCTGGCCTTCAGCCGCGAGGGACTCGTGGACCCGGACGTGTTTTTCTACAAAGGCACATGGTTCATGTACGTTTTCGGACGGGGCAACACCCTCATCGCCACGTCGCAGGATGGACGCCATTTCAGCTACAAACAGGAACTCTCGCCGCGCGACCACGGCACGGTGGCGCCAGTGCTCCTGGACGACGGACGGCTCCGGCTCTACGCTTTCGAGCAGCGCAAATCCACGGCCAACGCCTTCCGCAGCTTTCTTTCCACCGACGGCATCAACTGGACGCCGGAGGAGGGCGTGCGCTTGCAGGCGGGCAGTAACGAACAAATCACCGACCCCTTCGTGGTCCGCTGGCAGGGCGGCTGGAAAATGTTTTTCAAAACCGAGGTGCGCAGCGCGGCGCAATTCACGGGCGGACCGCAATCTCCACCGGCCGGCGGCGAACGCGAGGGCAGCGGCGCTCCGAATGCGCGTTCGCAAAACCGCCCGTCCGGCGGCCCGTGGGACCGCGACGTGATCGCTTATCGCGTCAACGCCGACGGAAACGTGGAGAAGACCGCGACGTTCGGGCGCGCCGGCGTGCCGACCATCACGCGGCTTAAGGACGGCCAACTCATCGCCGCGCACCAGCATTTCCCCGAGAACAACGAAGCCGATTTCGACAAGGTCGCCGCGCGCTTTTCCTCCGACGACGGCAAGTCGTGGAGCGAGCCGAAAGTCATCCAAGTCGAGGGATTGCCGGAAGGGATGCGCTTTCCGTTTGATCCGACGCTCGTCGCGCTGCCAGACGGGCGTGTGCGGCTTTATTTCACGGGGAACTACGGCCGGTCGTTCGAGCGCAGCATACCGGCGATTCATTCGGCGATCTCTGGCGACGGCGTTCACTACACCTACGAACCGGGCGTGCGCTTGAGTGTCGAGGGCCGGCCGGTGATTGATTGCGCCGCGGTTCTCCACCAGGGCGTCTTCCATCTCTACGCGCCGGACAACGGCACGCAACTCGATCGCGGCCAGCGTCCGGGCCAGGAACCGCCGCAGGACCGCCCCCGCAGCGGCATCGGCTATCACGCGACCAGCAAGGACGGTTTGAACTTCACCCGCGCGGAGGACGTGACGATTGATGGCCGCCGTCGCTGGCTCGGCAACGCGCAGTCCGACGGCATCGTCATCACCTTCTACGGCACCGGCGACGGCGGCGGGCCGCCCACGCCCGGCGAGCAACAGCGCGGCGGCCTGTGGGTTGCCACCAGCGCGGACGGCCAGACTTGGAAGCTCGCACTAGCTCCTGCGATCATGGGCGGTGATCCCGGCGCTGTGGCCACGCGCGACGGCGGATTGATTGTGGTGATCACCGGCGAGCCGCGTCCCGGCACAGCCAGTGCCAGCCAGCGTCGTCCAGGCAACCGTCCGCCCGCCGCATCCCCTCCACAGCCTAACTAGGCGACGTTACAACGCGCCATGAAAACCCGAAAGCTCAAAATCTGTCTGGCGATTGCCATTCTCGCATTGGTTTGCGTCATCAGCTACGTCGTCTTCAGGCGGCCCACCGGGGATGCCAAGCGTTATGCGGACTTGCACCGTCTGGGGAGCAGCTACCAGAGAGCTTGGACTGGGCGGCCTCTCCTGCCAGAGCGCATCGCAGCACTGGTTCACTTCAGCAGCTCATCAAACTACTATCGTGAAAGGTTCGACACACAGAAGCAGGCGTTGGTTGCATCCGGGTATCTGGTCGAGGTCACGGTGCCCGTGCCTGACTTGCGAGCGAAGCTCGCGCAGGTGCGTGTCAGCCTCTCGAACACCCTTCAGCAAACCGGAGCCTACTACGAGGCGGAACTCAACCACACCAAAGACGAGGTTCGACTGCTTTGCCGCAAAGAGGATATTTCACTCTGGCAGAGGACACTCAGCTCATACAGTCAGTGACCACGCCGCCTAATACGTAGATAGACTGCATTTCTTCACCCCTTGATTCCCCGATGGTTTCGCGGCTTCGACCCTCGCGTTTATTCTCCTTTGAGGAACGCGATCAAATCGCGCAGGTCCTGTTTGCTCATCATCTTCTCCAGTTCATCCGGCATGAGCGAGAGGTTGCCGGCGGTCAGGGAGGCGATGTTCGCGCGCAGGATGGTTTCCTCCTCGCCCAGCGCGCGGCGCAGCGTCACGCTCGTGGGCGTCTCGGACGTGAGCAGGCCCGCCGCAGTGCGGCCGTCGCGCGTCTCGATTTCGTAGGCGTTGAAGCCGGCGAGGATTTCATACGACGGCACGAGGACGTGGAGCAGCAGCACCTCGGCGGGCTGGTTGCGAAGGCCGGTCAATTCCGGCCCGACCTGCGCGCCTTCGCCGTCCATGACGTGGCATTGCGCGCAGGTTTTCGTGAAGAAGGCGTGGCCGTTCGTGGCGTCGCCTTTCAACGCGAGGATGGATTTGTATTCCTCGTAAACCTTCATGCGGTCGCCGCCGCCGGCGTTTTTGAAAACTGTTTCGGCTTTCTCGCGGACGGCTTTGTCCTTCGACTTGAGGAGCTGGCTGCGCCGCGTGGCGTCAATGCTCCACGGCGGAATCGCCTCGGTTTCGATCGCCGCCAGCAAATGGAGAACCCCTTTGGGCTGGCTCATCAACGCGGCGATGACCGTCTCGCGCACGGGCGGTGTGTAACTGCGCCAGCGTTGCGGGTCGAGCAGGAGCAGCGACGCGGCGGGGTCGTTGAACTGGCCCAGCGCCCTGGCGGCGGCGACGCGCACCTCGCCCGGCTGCTGCGGCGCGAGCAACGCCTGCAACGGCTGGCCGGCCTTCGCGAAATCCGAATGCGCGAGCAGTCCGATGGCGCTCTGGCGCGCCGGGAGCGGTTGCCGTGAATCCTGCGCCGTCCCCAAGGCGCCGTCGAACAACCGGCCGAGCCGTTCGCGGGCCTCGGCGTTGGAAGTCACGAGCGACGCCAGCGTGAGCTTGCGGGAGCGAAGCGCGTCGGCAAAGCCATTGACGGTGGCGAACAGGTCCGGCGACGCGGTGCCGCTGGCCAAGCCGAGAATCTGGTTCAGCGACCCGGCCAATTGCGCGAGCGGCTGGCTGGCAGCGGCGACACGGGCGGTTTCAGCGAGCAACGCGGCTATGCCGGCAGCGTCTTGAGGAGCGCGGACAGCCTTGTCCGCGCGGGCAAGGCCGCCCGCGTTCCTTTCAGCGGATTCCAGAACGGCGTTGAGAAATTCATCCGATCGTTTGCCGACGGAACTGAGCGCCGCGGCGCGCGTCCAGCGGTCGGCGGCGTCGCGCGTCGCAATGCGTGCGAGCACCGGAACCGTTTTTAAGTTGTCAATTTCACCCAGTGCAAGCGCGGTCAGGAAGCGAATGCGCGGGTCGGGATCATCGGCAAGACCCATCACCAGCGACGTCAGTTCTGGCGATTGCTTCAGACGCGGTTCCGCGAGGAGCAAGCCGTGTTCGCGCAAACCAGGCTGTTTGTCCTTCAGCGCCGCCGCGACAAGTTTGTTGTCGGCGACGCCGAGCGCGTTGAGCGTCCGCAGGGCGGCGACGCGCGCGACTGAAGCTGCAGCCGTTTTTGCGGCGAGGGACTTCAGCGGCGCGAGGGAGGACTTGTCGGCGCGTTCGAGGAGCAATCGCCGGGCGGTTTCGCGGCGCCAGACGCGCGGGTTTTCCAGTTCCGTGACGAGTTGCCTGACGCTCGACTTGCCGAGGTCAAATTTCTTCGCTGGGAGGGACAGCGTGCCGCCGTCCCTGATTTTGGGGTCGGCAACATGCCGACCTTCCCGATTCGCCGCCACGACGCGATAAATTCGCCCCATGCCGCGACCGGAGAGGAAGTCGAGTTTGTTGCGCATCTCTTCGGGCACGTATTGGGGATGATCAATGAACTTGCGATACATGCTGGCGATGTAGAGCGCGCCGTCGGGCGCGTTGGCGGCGAACACGGGGCGGAACCAGTTGTCCGGCGACGCGAGGAACTCCGTGCCGGGCCGGCCGATCTGCGATTGAAAACTCGCGCCGTGGGGGCGGATGACCTGGCGCTGCACGAGGCTTTGCGCCGGTTCGCAGATGAACGCGTTGCCGTAAAACTCCGGCAGCGCGTCGCCACCGTAAATGCAGATTCCACAGGACGACGTGAACGTGCCGGCGTGCGGCGAGTGCAGGAGGTTCGGATGAAACGAGGACGTGGTCTGGTCGCGCGCCAGCGGGAACACCTTGCCCAGTTCGCCCGACGGCGCGACGTCCTGCACCGTGCCGCTGAAGGCAAGGAAGGAATTTCGTTTCAGGTAACGCGGCTCGAGCACGACGTGCATGATCGGGTGCCGGTTATCCACAATAAACTTGCGGCCCAAATCGTCGAAGCAAAGTCCGAACTGCCCCTGGCCAGCGACCGTCTCGAACTCGAACGTGTCGGGGTGGAAGCGCGAATCGCTCTTGGTGAATTCGACGGGCTTGCGTTCGGGATGAACGGGACAAGTCACCTTGCCGCCGGTCAAACCGCTCGTCAGATACACCCATCCGTCCAATCCCAGCGTCGGATGGCTCACGCGAATCTGCGTCGTTTTGCCCATGTCGAATCCGGTAAGGACGGCGCGCTTCACATCGGCGCGACCATCGCCGTCGGTGTCTTTCAAATAAAAAATGTCCGGCGCGCAAGTGACGAACAGCCCGCCGCGCCAGCACATCAGGCCGTTGGGAAAAGTGAGGCCGGTGGCGAACTCGGTGCGCTTGTCATACACGCCGTCACCGTTCGTGTCTTCGAGCATCGCAATGACGCCCAGCGGCGGGTGGCCCTCGCCCGGTCCTTCGGGATAGCCGCGGTTCTCGGCGACGAACATCCGGCCGCGCTCGTCCCACGCGAGCGCCACGGGGTCGCCCGTGAGCGGTTCGGCGGCAGCCAGTTCGACCCGCAAGCCCGGCTCGGTTTTGAGGGCGGCAAGGGATTGCTCCGGCGTAAGCGGTTCGTTTCTGGCAATGCGTGCAGCGACTGCTCCGGCCGCGCCGGTGGCGCCCGCGCAAGCCAGCGCCCAAAGTTGGAAGACAAGAAAGCATCGAGCGTTCATGGATGGCGGTCAGATTACCCTTTTACGCGCGGTAATCACGATATTTTTCCTGCCGCTTGCGCGAACTGCCGCATTGACTCGCCGGGCGGGGGGAATTATTCCTGTGTGGATTCCGTGATGTCCGGTTTGAACTTATGAAAACTTGTGTCGTGCGCCCGCTCCTGCTCCTCCTTGTCCTGGCTCAAACGGTCTGCTCTGCCGCCGAGCGGAAACTCAATGTCCTCTTCCTCGCCGTGGACGACTTGCGACCGCAACTCGGCTGTTACGGCGTGAGCGACATCAAATCGCCGAACATTGACCGGCTGGCCGGGCAGGGTCTGCTGTTCAATCGCGCCTACTGTCAACAGGCCGTCTGCTCGCCCTCGCGCACCTCGTTGCTCACCGGCCGCCGGCCGGACACGACGAAGATTTACAATCTGCAGGACCACTTCCGCGATTTCATACCCGACGTCGTCACGCTGCCGCAACACTTCAAAAACCACGGTTACTTTTGCCAGTCCTTCGGCAAGATTTACCACGGCGGCCTCGATGATCCGAAATCCTGGAGCGCGCCCTCCGTCAGTTCGGGCGTCGCGGTGCGTACGTTGCAGGAGGACGGCACCCTCCAGACCGCGCTCGTGGACCCGGATGATTTCACCGAAGGCACGGGTCTGGGGAGCGCGCGCGTCTTGCGCTCTCTGGCCGCCACCTCGCCGGACAGCCTTGACCTGCCTTGCGCCGGCACAGCCAGCGATTCATCCGGGTTCATCCCTGTGGCGGAAAAAAAGGGAGGCAAAAAGAAGAAGACCGCCGACGGGGCGAAGGGCCGTCCCGCCTGGTCCTCACCCGACGTGCCGGACAATCAGCTCGGCGACGGCAAGATGGCCGACGCCGCCATCGCGGTCATGAACAAGGTGAAGGATCAACCGTTCTTCCTCGCGGTGGGTTTCCGCAAGCCGCACCTGTCATTCGATGCGCCGAAAAAATATTACGACCTCTATCGCGCCGCCGGCATGCGGCTGGCGCCCAATCCATTTCCGCCGAAGGACGTGTTCGAGCCAGCGATGAGCGGTTGGGGTGAGTTGCGCAATTACGCGAACATTCCCCAGTCCGGGCCGGTTTCCGACGACCTCGCGCGCCAACTCATCCACGGCTACTACGCGGCGACAAGCTACACCGACGCGCAAATCGGCCGCGTCATCACGGAATTGGACCGGCTCGGCCTGCGCGACAAAACCATCATCATCCTCTGGGGCGACCACGGCTGGCAGCTCGGCGAGCATGGCATGTGGTGCAAGCACACCTGTTTCGAGACCTCCACGCGCGCGATGCTCATGATCTCCACGCCCGGCCAGAAGCATCGCGACGCGAAGACCGACGCGCTGGTCGAGTTCGTGGACATTTACCCGACCCTTTGCGAACTGGCCGGACTGCCGCTGACCAACGGTTTGGAAGGCACAAGCTTCGCGCCCTTGCTCGACGACCCGCGGCGCCCGTGGAAGAAGGCCGCGTTCAGCCAGTATCCGCGCGGCAAGTTGATGGGCTACGCGATGCGCACCGATCGCTACCGCTACGTGGAATGGGCCGAAAAAGGCAAAGCGCCCGAAGGCCGTGAACTCTACGATCACCAGAGCGACCCCGGCGAAAACGTGAACCTCGCCAACCGCCCGGAGAGCAAGCAACGGGTCGCCGAGTTGAGCCTGCAACTCAAGGCAGGCTGGCGCGCTGCGGCGCCGCCGGCTAAATGACAAATTTGTCCGGCAAGAGGACTGTGTTGTCTTCCTGCTGCCTATGATCTTTGGCGGTCTCCACGGGTCAGGCGAGCTGGCAACGGGCAGAATTGCGCTTGGAAAACAGCGTTCTCCGTGTTAGGAGCGGAGGGTTGCGCCATCAGTGAATGATTCAATGACTGCCATCCTGCTGAAAACCCTCTGCGCCCTCGCGTTGCTGCCTGGCGCGGCCGTTTCGTCGGTCTTCGCTGCCACTTCCGCCGGCAAGGCGATTGATTTCAACCGCGACATTCAGCCCCTGCTTTCCGACAACTGCTACCATTGCCATGGCCCGGACGAGAAGGCGCGCAAAGCCAGGTTGCGCCTGGACATGAAGGAAGGCGCCTTCCGCGTGAAGGACGGCGTGGCGGTGATCGTCCCGCGTAAAAGCAAGGACAGCGAACTCATCCGTCGCATCACGTCGCAGGACCCGGACGAAATGATGCCGCCGCCGGAGTCCAACCGCAAACTCACGCCGACCCAGATCGAGTTGCTCAAACGCTGGGTGGACTCGGGCGCCGCGTGGGGCCAGCACTGGGCATACGAATTACCGCAGCGGCCGCCGGTTCCCAAAATCCGAAATCCGAAATCCGAAACTCGAAATCCGATCGACAACTTCATCCTCGCCCGGCTGGAAAGAGAAGGGCTGAAGCCCTCGCCCGAAGCTCCGAAGGAGACGCTTATCCGCCGCGTCACGCTCGATCTCACCGGCCTGCCACCCACGCCCGGGGAAGTGGACGCCTTCCTCGCGGACAAATCGCCGAACGCCTACGAGAAAGTCGTGGACCGCCTGCTGCAGTCGCCGCGTTACGGCGAGCGCATGGCGTGGGACTGGCTTGATGCCGCGCGTTATGCCGACTCCAACGGTTTCCAGGGCGACCCCGAGCGCACCATGTGGCCGTGGCGCGATGGGGTCGTGAACGCGTTCAATTCGAACCTGCCCTACGACCAGTTCACCATCGAGCAACTCGCTGGCGATCTTCTGCCGAATGCCACGCGTGAGCAAAAGCTCGCGTCCGGTTTCAACAGAAACAACATGCACAACGGCGAGGGCGGCCGCATCGCCGAGGAGACACGCGTCGAGAACGTGTTCGACCGCGTCGAGACCACGGCGACGCTGTGGCTCGGGGTCACGTTCACCTGCACGCGCTGTCACGACCACAAGTTCGACCCGTTCACGATGCGCGATTACTACGGCCTCTACGACATCTTCAACCAGATGTCCGAGGCCGGCGCGGGCCGCGGCGGCCAGGCCCCGCCCGTGCTCGACCTGTCCACGCCCGGCGAAGAGGAGCGCGTGAAGAAAGCCACGCAGCGATTCAACGCCACGGCCAAGGAGGTCGAGGCGTTCGAGTTGAAAAAGTTTCCACGCTCCGAGGGCAAGCCACTCGTCGAGTCCGCCGCCAGCGAACTGCCTGGCAACCTCCCCGCCACGCTCGCCAAGGTCGAGCCAAAGAAGCGCGGCGTGGATGCGATTCTCGAAGCCATCGGCTACTTCAAGACTGACGGCAAAGACCCCGCATACGTGGAGGTGTTGGAAAAATTGCTCGCCGCCGAGCGCGAACGCGACGCCGCGCAGAACAACATCACCAAGGTGATGATCATGGACCAGCTCAAGGAACCGCGCGACACCTTCATCCTCGTCAAAGGCGCCTACGACAAGCCGACGACGAACAAAGTCCTGGCCGCGATGCCCGCGAGTCTCGTCTCGAAACCCCAGGCTCCAGACCCCAGACCCGAGACCCAACCCTCCCGCCTCGACCTCGCGCGCTGGTTGGTGTCGCCCGAAAACCCGCTCACCGCGCGCGTCACCGTGAACCGCTACTGGCAGACCTTCTTCGGCACCGGCCTCGTGAAGACCGTCGAGGACTTCGGCGTGCAAGGCGAGAAGCCGTCGCATCCCGAGTTGCTCGACTGGCTGGCGACGGAGTTTATGGGGTCTGGGGTCTGGGGTCCAGGGTCTGGGGCGCAACCCCGGACGCCAGACCCAAGACCCAAGACCCTCTCAGCTCCTTGGGACGTGAAGGCGCTGGTGAAACTCATCGTGATGAGCGCAACCTATCGGCAGAGTTCCAAAGTAATCAGCAAGCCCGTGATCAGTAAGCAGGCCACTGATCACCGATTACTGACCACTGATTACTCCAGTCTTTACGAGCGCGATCCGGAAAACCGCCTGCTCGCGCGCGGCCCGCGCTACCGTCTCCCGTCCTGGATGCTCCGCGACTTCGCGCTCGCCGCCAGCGGCCTGCTCGTGGACCAGTGCGGCGGCCCGTCCGTGAAACCGTATCAGCCCGAGGGCATCTGGGAGGAGGCGACCTTCGGCAAGAAGACCTACCAGCAGGATCACGGCGACGCACTTTATCGCCGCAGCCTTTACATCTTCTGGCGGCGCATTGTCGGCCCCACGATGTTCTTCGACAACGCCGCGCGCCAGACCTGCACGGTGAAAACCTTCCGCACCAACACGCCGCTCCACGCGCTCACCACGCTCAACGACATCACCTACGTCGAGGCCGCCCGCGCGCTGGCCGAGCGCGTGATGCTCGCCGCGCCCAAGTCCGACGCGCGCCTCGAACACGCCTTCCGCCTCGTCCTCGCGCGCAAGCCGACCGCCGCCGAAAGGAAAATCCTCCTATCCCGCCTCGACGCCTTGCAGCAGCAATTCACCGCCGATAAGGACGCCGCGCAAAAACTCCTCACCGTCGGCGAATCCAAGCGCAACGAGAAACTCGCCCCCGCCGAACACGCCGCCTGGACGGGCCTCTGCTCGCTCGTGCTGAATCTCGACGAGGCCGTCTCGAAGGAATAATCGTGCGAGCCAAGCTTGGTATTCTGCTGGCCCTGATAATTGCCGCGACTGGCCGGTTGCCAGGAGCGGAAGATGGAGTTCCCAAAACTGAAGCCATCCGCGCCGCCGTCGCAAAGTCGCTCCCACTTTTGGAAAAGGCGGCGAAGGGTTCGATGGAAAAGCGCCAGCAGTGCTTCACCTGCCACAACCAGGCTTTGCCCGTGCTGGCGCTGACCACGGCGCGCGAGCGGGGGTTCGCGATCGACGAGGAGAATCTGCGTCAACAGGTCAGGTTCACCGCCGACTTCCTCGCGAAGAACCGGACGAATTACCTCGCGGGCCATGGCCAGGGCGGACAGGCGCTCACTGCGGGTTACGCGCTCTGGACGCTGGAGAAGGGCGGCCGGAAACCCGACGCGACCACTGCGGCTGTGACAGAATACCTGCTGACGTGGCAGAAAGACCTCGCACACTGGAAAGTGCAAACGGTGCGCCCACCGAGTGAGGATAGTTTGTTCACCGTCAGCTACGTTGCGATGCGCGGCCTGAAAACGTTCAGCACGCCGGAGCAACGCGAGCGCAGAGACAAGCGATTCGACCAGGTGAAAGCTTGGGCGCTGAAGACGCCCGCGAAATCCACCGAGGACCAAGTGTTCCGTCTGCGCTTGCTGCAAGTCGCGGGCGTGCCCGAAGCAGACCTTCGCCGCGCCACGCAGGAGTTGTTGCAGACGCAGCGCAGCGACGGCGGCTGGGCGCAACTCCCCAAGATGGAGAGAGACGCCTATGCGACCAGCACCGCGCTCGTCGCGTTGCATCAGGCGGGAGGAATCGCCACCACCGACGCGGCCTACCGGCGCGGCTTGCAGTGGCTGCTCAACCAACAACTCGCCGACGGTTCCTGGCACGTCGAAACGCGCAGCACGCCGATTCAGACTTACTACGAGTCCGGCTATCCGCACGCGGAGGACCAGTTCATCTCCATCACCGCCGCCGGCTGGGCGACCATCGCGCTCGCGGAGGCATTGCCCAAGCAACAACCGTGAATTCACAGCGTTCCCCGCATGCGCGCGGCCCAAAAACCTCCACACGGACAAGAGACACCGCCGCGTTAGCCCTCGGCTTCGTTGACAGTCTTCGCCCGTCACGACAGTTTTACCGCGTGCACCTCGAACGAACATCTTCCTTTCCCGCGCGTCGCGTGCTGGCTCCTGGCCACCGGACGCTTCAAGCATTGGCGCTCGCACTGTTGGTCGCCGTCGGACCCGCATCTGGCGCGGAGAACTGGCCCGACTTCCGCGGACCTCGCGGTGACGGGCACGTGACGCAGGGCGACGGCAAACCCACCGGGATTCCGCTGCAGTGGAGTGAATCAAAGAACATCAAGTGGAAGACGGAACTGCCTCTGCTCGGATTGTCCTCGCCCATCGTGATGGATGGCCAGGTGTGGCTGACGACGGCGACCGAGGAAGGGCAGGACTATTTCGTTCTCTCCGTGGACGCGGCGACCGGCAAGGTGCTGGTCAACGAGAAGCTGTTTCACCGGGACGTCCCCGAGCCGCTCGGCAACGGGTCGAAGGACAACAGCTACGCGACACCCTCCGCCGTGGCCGAGCCGGGACGTGTTTATGTTCACTTTGGCAGTTCGGGCACGGCCTGCCTCGACACCGCCACGAAAAAGGTGCTTTGGAAGCGCGATGATCTGAAGTGCCGGCATTACCGGGGCGCGTCGTCCTCGCCGGTTCTTTTTGGCGACCTGCTGATCCTGACGTTCGATGGCGCGGACCTGCAATATCACGTGGCGCTGGACAAACGCACCGGCAAGACAGTCTGGCTCACGAACCGCTCGGTCGCGTGGAACGACGAGAACACCAACAACAAATTGGCCAAGGACGGCGACTGGCGCAAGGCGCACAGCACGCCGTTGATCGTGGACTGGAAGGGCCAGCCCCTCATGTTCAGCGCCGGAGCCAAAGCCGCCTACGGTTACGATCCCCGGACGGGCGCGGAGCTTTGGCGGGTGGAGCACGCGTCGTATTCGGCGGCGCCCCGGCCGGTGTTTCGCGACGGGCATTTCTTCTTCGTCACCGGCTTCAGCGCCGGCGCGCAGATGTGGTCGGTCAAAGCCGGTGGCAAGGGCGTGGTGACCGACACCCACGTGGACTGGAGAATCGAAACTCCGATTCCCAAGTATTCCTCTCCAATAGTTGTAAACGACCTCCTCTACCTGGCCATGGACGACGCGTTCCTCGCCTGCGTCGAGGCGGACACGGGCAAGACGGTCTGGAAGGAGCGGGTCGGCGGAAGGTTTCGCGCGTGTCCGATCTACGCGGATGGGCGGCTGTATTTCTTCAGCCAGGACGGCACGACGCTGGTGCTCAAGCCCGGTCGCGCTTTGGAGATTTTGGCGACGAACACGCTGGCGAGCGGATTCATGGCTTCGCCGGCGGTGTCCGGCAAGGCGTTTTTCCTGAGAACCAGGACCGATCTGAACCGGATTGAACTGCTTCCGTAGCGGCGTCTCGGCAGAGCGCCGCACTACGTGGCA
>CAZIFU010000232.1:0-7592 GCA_964539075.1 uncultured Verrucomicrobiota bacterium
TCGGCTGGCCAAAATCCTCAGCACCTACGACCCGTGGAGCGAAGTCAGCCGCTGGCTGCGCACGCGTGGCGAGGCCGTGCCGGTGTCAACGGAACTGAGTCAGGTGCTGGGATTGTTCGATCACTGGCGCGTCCGGACCGGTGGCGCTCTCGATCCCGCGGCGGCGGCAGAGAAGCAGGTGGACCGTTACAATGGTTTCATGCAGGAGCACGGTTGCGCGAGCCACACACCGGCGAGCGACGGCCAGCGCGTCTATGTCTATTTCGGCAAAGGCGGCGCGCTGGCGTTCGATCTCGATGGCAAGGAGCAATAGCGCGCGGACCTCGGCCAGGGAGCGAAGGAGAAGAACTGGGGCTCCGCCTCCAGCCCGGTGCTCTACAAGGATTTTGTCATCATCAACGCCTGAGGAAAGCCACGCCATCTATGCGCTCGACAAACACACGGGCAAGGAAGCCTGGAAGGCCGCGGCCGGTTCGCTCGCCTGCGTGTTCGGCACGCCCGTGCTGGCGGAAAGCGACGGGCGGACCGACCTCGTCCTCTCCGTGCCGGAGGAGTTGTGGGGCATGAACCCGGACACGGGCAAACTGCGCTGGTTTGCCGACTCCGGCCTGCCGGGCAACATCGCTCCGAGCGCGGTGGCTGGTGACGGCGGGTGTTCGCGTTCGGCGGCTTCCCGCAAACCGGTGCGATCGCGGTGCGCATGGGCGGCAAAGACGACGTGACCAAAACGCGCGTCGCCTGGAAGAACCGCAACAGCACCTACATTCCGACACCCGTGCTGCACGAAGGCCGGATTTACTTCGTCAGTGACGCCGGCTTCGCCACGTGCCTCGATGCCCGGACGGGCGAACAGGTATTCAAGGAACGCCTGCCCGGCGCAAGCGGGGGCGGCCCCGGCGGCAAGCCGTTCTACGCCTCGCCCGTGCTGGCCAACGGCCTCATCTATGCCGTGAGCCGGCACAACGGCGCGTTCGTCTTTGCGGCAAAACCGGAATTCAAACTCGTCGCCCAAAACAAATTCTCCGGCGACACCAGCCAGTTCAACGCCACACCCGCAGTCAGCGGCGACCAGATCTTCCTCCGCTCTGACCGGGCGCTTTATTGCATTGAAACAAGCGGCGCACGATGACGTGCGGGCTTTACTCGCCGGACAAAGCTGGTAGCCTGCGCGCATGACCACGAAAACCATTCGACGCCTCGCGCCGCTCCTCACCCGATTGGTTTGCTGCGCCGCGGGCCTTCCCGGCCTGGCGGCCCGCGCCGAGCTCAAGACCGACATCGAGTTCGCCAAAGCTGGCAACGTGAGCCTGACGCTCGATGCGTTCGTGCCCGAGGGCAAAGGGCCGTTTCCGACGTGCCTCCTCGTTCACGGCGGCGGCTTCACGAAAGGCGACAAACAGACGTTCATCAAACCGCTGTTCGAGCCGTTGAGCCAGGCGGGCTTCACCTGGTTCACCATCAACTACCGGCTCGCACCAACCCACCGCTACCCGGCGTGCGTCGAGGACGTGGAGGCCGCCATCCGTTGGGTGAAGCAGCACGCGCGGGAATACAAGGCCGACCCGGACCGCATCGCGCTCATCGGCGAATCGGCCGGCGGACACATTGTGTCGCTGGTCGGCGTGCGCGGCCAGGGCGAGACGCGGGTGGCGGCGGTGGTGCCATTCTACGCGCCACACGATCTGGAGTTGCAGGTGAAAGCCCGCAACGAACTCGGGCCTTCGATGACCGCGCTGTTCGGCCTCACCGAGTTGAACGACTCCGCCTGGAAGGTGCTGCGCGATGCCTCCTCCACCAGTTACCTCCGCAAAGGTCTCCCGCCCTACCTGCTGATCCACGGCACGAAGGACACGCAGGTGCCGTACGAGCAGTCGGTGCAATTTACGGCGAAGATGAAAGCGCTCGGCAACACCTGCGACTTCATCACGATCCAGGACGGCGCGCACGGCATGGGCGGCTGGGCCAAGCTCGGCTCCGATTACCAGGAGCAGATGATCGCGTGGCTGAAGAAGACATTGGCAGCCACGGGGGCGACCGGCGGTTCGGCGGCCGACACGCGTCCGCCGGGCGGCGACGGCGAACAGTTTTACCGCGTCTTCCTCTCGCAGAACGATGCCAACGGCGACGGCGTGGTGACGAAGTCAGAGTTTCGCGGCAGCGCGGCGCGCTTCGACGCGCTGGACATGAATCACGACGGCAAGCTCGACCGTGCCGAGATCGGGGAGCTTCACAAATCGCGCATGGCCGATCCGTTGAGCATGAGGCAGCGATTGGAGAACGGGCAACTTCGCCAGCCTCCCGCCGGCGTGCGTCCAGCGGGAATGGGCACGGGCGCGGCCAGTCGGACCAACTCGCCCGGCGGCAGCGCGGGAGCCACCACGGCCACCGGCCCAGGCAAGGGCGAGCCGTTCACCATTGCGCCCAACGGCCGCCAGATCACGGGCAAGGAAGCGTTCGAACGGCTCGACGTGAATCTTGACGGAAAAGTCACGGCGGAGGAATTCCGCAGCAGCCCCGGCATGAGCGACGAAGCCACCGCCCAGGCCACCGTCGCCAAGGTGGACAAGGACGCCGACGGGATGTTGTCGCTGGAAGAATTCCTGACGGTCTTCAATCAGCGCCACGCCATCAAAACGAAGGACGCTCCAGCCACACCGCCCCAGCGACCGTAGCCCGACTGGGCTCTCCGGACGCGAACTAAAGCTCGCGGCTACAGCGCGAGGATTTAAGGGATGAGGTGAGCCTTTTTCTCCTCGAATCTCGCATGAGAAGGTAGAAACATCTTTATCACGCCATGAACCAACGCCCTTCCCGTGAGGAAACCCTGTTCTACGCCGCCGCCGAGATGGCCACGCCCGAGATGCGCGCCGCCTTTCTCCAACGCGAATGCTCGGGCGATGCCGCCCTGCGCGAGCGCGTCGAGGCGCTGCTCAAATCGGCGGGCGACAGCAACCAACCGTTCATGAGCAGCCCGGTGCTGCCCGAGGGTATGGCCCCCGTCGCCGAGGGGCCGACCGGCACCGCCATCACGCCCATCACCGAGAAGGCGGGCGACCGAATCGGGCGTTACAAGCTGCTCCAGCAAATCGGCGAAGGCGGTTGCGGGGTGGTTTACATGGCCGAGCAGGAGGTGCCGGTGCGCCGTCGCGTCGCGCTCAAGGTCATCAAGCTGGGCATGGACACCAAACAGGTTGTCGCCCGCTTCGAGGCGGAGCGGCAGGCGCTCGCGCTGATGGATCACCCGAACATCGCCAAGGTCTTTGACGCCGGTGCGACCGACACGGGCCGTCCGTTCTTCGTTATGGAACTGGTGCGCGGCACCAAGATCACCGAGTTCTGCGATCAGCAGAAACTTCCCACGCGCGAACGCCTCGACCTGTTCATGGACGTCTGCTCGGCCATCCAGCACGCACACCAGAAGGGCATCATCCACCGCGACATCAAGCCCTCCAACGTGCTGGTGACGATGATTGACGGGAAGCCGGTGCCCAAGGTGATCGACTTCGGCATCGCCAAGGCGACGAACAACCAGCAACTCACGGACAAGACGTTGTTCACCGCGTTCGAGCAGTTCATCGGCACGCCGGCCTACATGAGCCCGGAGCAGGCGGAAATGAGCGGCGTGGACATCGACACGCGCAGCGACATCTACAGCCTGGGCGTGCTGCTCTACGAGTTGCTGACGGGCCGCACGCCGTTCGACGCGACCGAACTGATGGCCTCGGGTCTGGATGCGATGCGCAAGACGATCCGGGAAAAGGAGCCGCAACGTCCGAGCACCCGGCTCGCGACGCTGCAAGGCGAGGAACTGACGACGGCGGCCAAGCGACGCTCCGCCGACACGTCGAAGCTCCTCCACCAGCTCAAGGGCGATCTCGACTGGATCGTGATGAAGTGTCTGGAGAAGGATCGCGCGCGCCGCTACGAGACGGCCAATGGACTCGCCGCCGACCTGAAGCGGCATCTCAGCAACGAGCCAGTCGCGGCGCGGCCGCCGAGCGCGGCTTACAAATTTCAGAAGGCATTTCGCCGAAACAAGGTTGCGTTCACCGCTGGCGTTGCTGTCGCCGCCGCGTTGTTGCTTGGCATCATCGTCAGCACCTGGCAGTCGGTGCGGGCCACACACGCCAAACGCGACGCGCTGTCCGCGCAAGCGGGTGAATCTGTCCAACGGCAAAAAGCTGAAGCCAACGAACAGCAGGCCATCGCCGCGCGCGCTCAGGCCGAAGGTGCCGAAATCGTCGCACGTCAGCGCGCCTACGCTGCGGACATGAATGTGGCCAAGCACGCGCTCGATGGACACAATCTCGGGCGCGCGCTGGATTTGCTGAAACGTCAAGAGCCTCCAGCCGGCCAACGCGATTTGCGCGGCTGGGAATGGCGTTATCTCTGGCAGCAGACCCGCAGCGACGCCACGTTTACCCTGTGTCAGGAATCCTCCGAGATTTGTTCGCTGGCGGTTGCGCCCGACGCCTTGACTCTGGCGATTGGGGTGATTCACGAAGGCGGTCTGTCCGTGTGGGATTTGCGGACGCGACAGGAGTTGATCCGTCTGGCAAAAAATGAATCTCACATCCGCGCCGCCTTTTCCCCCACGGAACCGCTGCTGGCATTTGTCGGCCTCGCCTATTCAGCTGCGGGAAAAGAACAAGTAACATTACACATTTGGAATACCGCGACGCGACGGATGATTGCCGAATTGCCTTTGGATGGCGGTGAGTGCGCGGGCCTGGCATTCGCCAAAGATGGGCGGACGCTGGTGACTCACACATTACGAGGACACATCACCGTCTGGCGCGTGCCGGAAGGAATCAAGCTGGCCAGTCATGTTTCGGGACAAAACGGAATCAACGCCGGAACCCCTTTTGCGGCGACACCAAACTTGAGTCTTGCCGCTTACGGGACGGAGGACGGGCGAGTTCACGTCATTGATTTGCACGACGGCAAGGAGCTTTGGACCGCTGTGGCCGCAAAGCAATGGATCACCGCCCTGGCGTTTTCACCCGACGGTAAAACCCTGGCCTCCGCTGCCGGATTTTCCGAATCGGACATCCGCCTGTGGGACGTTGCGACCGGCAAGGAAATGGAGCCACTGAAAGGACACGGCTCCTGGGTGAGCTCTCTCGTTTTCTGGCCGGATGGAAAAAAGCTGGCCTCCAGCTGCGCCGACCAGACCCTGCGCGTTTGGGAGGTAGCAAGTCGAAAATGTCTGGAGGAGTTGCGCGGTCATCGTCAGGAAGTGTGGCGGCTGGCCTTGTTGCCCGATGACAGAACGTTGGTGAGCGGCGGCAAGGACGGCACGGTTTGTTTCTGGGACACGTCCATCACGCACCCGCATCAGTCCGTCATCATCGTCCCGGTGGAGAAAGTCGAAAATTGGAACTTCGCGCCCGACGGACAATCCCTGCTGACTTTGAATGAATCGGGGCAGGTGCT
Organism: uncultured Verrucomicrobiota bacterium; assembly: GCA_964539075.1. Lineage (GTDB taxonomy): Bacteria > Verrucomicrobiota > Verrucomicrobiia > Limisphaerales > CAZIFU01 > CAZIFU01. Next base: position 5,437 of record CAZIFU010000232.1, read on the forward strand.
GCGGTGGGCTGGGGATGATTTTCGGCAGCAGTCACAAGTGTTGGAAATTGAAGAGGGGACAAGTGTTTCTTCATATTCATCCTGCTTCTCACCGGATGGACGTTTGCTGGCGGTCGGCTGGACCAACGGGATCATCCGGGTTTGGAATCTTTCACAACGGGTTTTGTTGCATCAATTGACCAACACTACAGGCCCAGTGTCGGCAAAAACCTTTCTCGCCGATGGTAAGAAGCTGATCACTTTTTCCGAGAGGGATAACTTGCTCCACGAATTGGATCTCACGACGGGCTTGGAAATACAGTCGTGGCAGAAACCGGCAGGAGAGCTGGCCGTAGGGCTTTCGCCTGACGAACAAACCTACATTACCATGGGTTGGGAGGGAGGCGTGATCTCAAGAAACCTCGCTGACAGAACCCAGACGAAATTGAATCTGGACGCCCCGGAAACCGACGTTGGCGTTTTCTCTCCGAATGGAAAGCTGTTCGCCGTGCCGAGCAGCATGGGCTTTGCCCGCGTTTGGGAGACCGCAGCCTGGAAGCCCGTGGAAACGCTCGGCAACTTTCTTAACGGCGTGCACGGAGTGAACTTTTCACCCGACGGCCAACGGCTCGCAATCGCCGGCCACGACAAGGAGGCGGTGAGATTGTGCGACACGGAAAGCTGGCAGGACGTGTTCACCTTGGAAGCGGACGGCGGATTCGCGAACACGGCATTTTCCCCGGACGGCAATACCCTCGTCTGGGGAGCCAAGACCGTTTACCTCTGGCGCGCGCCTTCGTGGGCGGAAATCAAGGCGGTGGAGGCCAAAGAAAAAGCGGAGAGCAAACGGCCATGAATCCCAACCGCGAAGAACTTCTGTTCCAGCTTGCACTGACCAAACCAGCTGTGAAACGCGCGGCATGGCTCGACGCCGAATGCGAAGGCGATGCGGTGTTGCGGCAGCGGTTGGATGCGCTGCTCTCCGCGCATGAACAACCCGAAACTTTGCTGGCCACGTAGGCCGAAGCCGCCCGACCCACGATCAAGCTCGACCTCGCTGATGCGCCCGACGAAGCGGTGGGCCAGAAGATCGGGCGCTACAAGATCCTGGAACGCGTCGGCGAAGGCGGCTGCGGCGTGGTCTATGTCGCCGAGCAGACCGAGCCGGTGCGGCGTCGCGTGGCGCTGAAGGTCATCAAGCTGGGGATGGACACCAAGCAGGTCGTCGCCCGGTTCGAAGCCGAGCGGCAGGCGCTGGCGATGATGGACCACCCGAACATCGCCAAGGTGCTGGATGCCGGCACGACCGACCTGGGCCGGCCTTACTTCGTGATGGAACTGGTGCGCGGCATCCGCATCACCGACTACTGCGACCAGGCCAACCTCACCACCAAGGAACGGCTCGATCTGTTCATCAAGGTTTGCCAGGCCATCCAGCACGCGCACCAGAAGGGCATCATCCACCGCGACATCAAACCGTCCAATATCCTCGTGACGCTGCACGATGGGGTGCCGGTGCCGAAGGTGATCGATTTCGGCATCGCCAAGGCGACGGAGGGACGGCTGACCGACAACACGGTTTACACGCAGTTGCACCAGTTCATCGGCACGCCGGCGTATATGAGTCCGGAGCAGGCGGAGATGAGCGGGCTGGACATTGACACGCGCAGCGACATCTACAGCCTGGGCGTGTTGCTCTACGAACTGCTGGCGGGCAGCACGCCGTTCGATGCGCAGGAACTGATGTCACGCGGCATCGACGCGATGCGGAAGACCATTCGCGAGCAGGAACCGCAACGACCCAGCACACGGCTGGCGACGCTCGGCGCCGATCAACTCACGACCACCGCGAAGCGCCGTTCCGCCGACACGTCGAAGCTGCTGCACCAGCTCAAGGGCGATCTCGACTGGATCGTGATGAAGTGCCTGGAGAAGGACCGCCAGCGCCGCTACGACACGGCCAACGGATTGGCGGCCGACCTGAAGCGCCATCTTGAGAACGAGCCGGTGACGGCCCGTCCCCCGAGCGTGGCCTACAAGTTTCAGAAGGCACTTCGACGGAACAAACTCGCCTTCGGCGCCGGGGCGGCCGTGGTGACGGCGCTCGTCGTGGGGCTTGCCGCGGCAGCGGTCGGATGGCGTCAGACCGGAATCGAGCGGGACAAGGCCCTTCAGGC
>CAZIFU010000233.1:0-14216 GCA_964539075.1 uncultured Verrucomicrobiota bacterium
ACGGCAACAGTGGAAAAAATAATGGCGAAAGTAGAGCGGGCACGACAGAAACTCGAAGAGATCAAGCCCGGCTGGTCCCAAAGAAAAAAGCGCAAAAAGCGGAGATAATATGTATAGTCATTTAAGAAACACTACACTAGCGGTTTCCAACGCCGGGAGTGGACCGTATCTTGCAGCCCAGCTCGAGGACTGTGTTTGTTGCCAATGCCAATAAGACTATGAAGACTCTCTTGATGTCGGTTCTCTTCGCGGCATCAGCCGCGCGCTTGACGGCTGCTGCGGCTTTTGCGCTGACCAACGATAACCCTCTGACCATCGAGGCGGCCAGCCGCCTGATTCAGGAGCACCGGATCGAGGAACTTGATAAAGAGGGCTGGACACCGCTGTTTTTGGCAGTGAAGCAAGATTCCAACTCGGTGGTGGGGCTGTTGCTAGAAAGTGGCGCTTCCGTTACGGCTCGTGACCGAATGGGGCGATCGCCTGTTCATCTGGCTGCGGAGCACGCAGGGAAGGCAGTTCTATCTAGCTTGCTAAACGCTGGAGCGGACGCCACAGTCGCCGACACCAACGGATGGACGCCTATATTCTATGCAGCCAATTTTGGGAACACCAATGTGTTGCCTGAATTGCTCAAGCTCGATAAGAATGTAAACCGCAAGGATCTCGTAGGGTTGACGCCCCTTTTGATCGCTGTCGGCGGTTCGGAAGGTATGCGACGTGTGCAAGTGGTCAGCGCGTTGCTCGAGGCTGGTGCTGATCCGAATTTGACAGACGAGAAAGGTCTCAGCCCCCTGGTGCGCGCCATGTTGACCCGAGATATTCCGGTTTTCCGTCTTCTGTTGCGATACGGCGCGCATCCTGATCGTCTGTCATCCAAAGGCAAGTCGGCGCGGGACTTTGCCCGATATCTCAAAGACTACGTGAAGGATGAACGATTCCAACAAGTGCTTGGAACCCCGTCCATCCCAGACTCCGCCCTTGTGGTACCACCCGGCTTGGAAACAAACACTGCACCCGTTTTCGGGGCTCGGGCTATCGCGGAGGTGGCAAAACAGTTTCGCGCAAATGCTACCGGGAACAGGAGGTCCTTCTTCTTGCAGCTCGTTCCAGAGGCGATTCACACAGGCGTAGCACGCTCCACCGTCGAAGCGCTTCTCGGAACACCGGACCAAGACATGGCGAAGGAACGTATAGTTTTCTATAATCTGAATCAAAACTCTGCGGTGGAGTTAAGCTACGACGAGCACAACCGGTTAGTGAAGATCGAATTCAAATAGCGGCACCACACAAGTAGCTGAAGAGGTCACTCATTCGGCCTACCGCCTCAAGGCATGGCAAGAGGCAAGTGCCACTCCTCACTTTTGACGCTTGTGATTAAGTAATTCAAAATGTAGCAACCAATGGCATGGCATTGGCCTGCTATCTGACAGGCTGCTTCGGGGCACACCCTACCCGCGAAGCCATCAAGTGTTTGCCTGCGGCGCCAACCCAATGAGGCGGGTTTCCTCCTCGTTCGTCCTTCCCTCCGGCAGCACTTCCCCACGCCGGAAAAGATCGGTCATGGTATCGCGACTCATGGCGCCGGCTTGCCTTTCCCATGAACCTGAAGATTGGAGTTCAGTCCCGCATGCGGGACTGTCCCAGGACACGCTGAAGCGTGGACTCCAAACGCCAGCCGGGGGAAACCTCCGCGTCGAGCGACGTGGGCGGATTGCCCCGCAACAATTTTCGTTCCGCCAGAATCCCGATCATCGCGGCGTTGTCCGTGCAGAGGCTTGTTTCCGCCAGCCGCAGACGCAGGCCGGCGCGCCGGCAGCCCGACGCCAGTTCGTTGCGGAGCGCGCGATTGCAAACCACGCCGCCGGAAGCGGTCACGCAACCGACCCCCAGTCTCCTCGCGGCGCGGATGGTCTTGGTCACGAGCACCTCCACAATGGCGGCCTGCACGCTGGCGCAAAGGTCGCGCACCTTCTGCGCGTCATCGAGAACAGCCGGATTTTTCTGGAGGAAATAGCGCACGGCGGTTTTCAAACCGCTGAAACTGAAATCGTCGTTCGGTTCGTTGAGCATCGGGCGGGGAAAATCGAACGCCGCCGGGTTGCCCTGCTCGGCCAGCCGGTCAATTTCCGGGCCGCCGGGATAGGCCAGGCCGATGAGCTTGGCGGTCTTGTCGAAACATTCGCCAGCCGCGTCATCGAGCGTGGAACCGAGCACCGCGTGGTCCAGTTCGCCGCGCACGTGCGCAAGCAGCGTGTGGCCGCCACTGACGATGAGCGCGACGTTCGGTTCGAACGCGGCGAAATCCGCGCGGGGTGGTTCCCCGGCAATCCACGGCGAATACAGGTGCGCCTCGTGGTGGTGGACGCCCAGGAAAGGCTTGCGCAATGCGAAGGCGAGCGACTGCGCCAGTTTGAAACCGGCCATCAGTGCGGCGGGCAGGCCCGGCCCTTGCGTGGCGGCCACGGCGCTGAGGTGTGACACGTCCGTCTGTGCGGCGCGCAAAGAGGCTTGCGTGACGGGAAGCAGATTGCGCAGGTGCTCGCGCGTGGCCAGTTCCGGCACCACGCCGCCGTATGGGGCGTGCAGCCGGACCTGCGAGGAAACGACGTTGGCCAGCACCCGCCCCTCGCTCACCACGGCGGCGCTGGTTTCATCGCAGGAAGTTTCGAGGGCCAGAAGCATTTCAATGAGTTTTGAGTTTTAAGTTGGGAGAAACGCGCACGTCTTCCGAACGGCGTGGCGCGGAAAAAACTAAGCACTAAAAACTAAAAACTTAAAACTAACCCTATTTCACTGCCATTTTTTCAGGGGCGGTGCGGCGCTGGGTATAGAGGGAAATGCCCTTGAGCAAATCGGCTGCGCGCTCCAATTGCAGGTCGCGGGCGTTCTTGATCCGCTCGCGCTCCTTTTCCTCCAGCGCCTCCAGGCCGCCGGTGGTGCGCTTGAGCATCACGTCGCGCGTTTCCTGCTCGGTCATCGTGACAGTGATGTCGGGGGTGATCCCCTTTTCGTGAATGACCTTGTGGCTGGGGGTGTAATACTTGGCGGTGGTCAGGCGCAGCGCCGAGCCGTCCTGCAAAGGCAGGATGCTTTGGACCGAACCTTTGCCGAAAGTCTGATCGCCCACGATGATGGCGCGCTTCAAATCCTGCAAGCAGCCGGCGACGATTTCCGACGCGCTGGCGCTCCCGGTGTTGACGAGCACGACCATGGGCAGCTTGGTGAGGTGATTGCGGCCGCCGGCCTTGTAAACCGATTTCTGGGCGGCGACGCGCCCTTCGGTGGAGACCACCACGGTTTCGCGCGGGAGAAATTTCTCGCAGACCTTCACCGCCTGGTCCAGGAGGCCGCCCGGGTTCTCGCGCAGATCGAGCACGAGCGACTGCATGTCCCGGGCGTCGAGTTTCTTCAACGCGTCGTCGAGGTCCGCGCCGGTCTGTTCGCCAAACTGGAAAATCCGGATGTAGCCAATCCTGCCTTCGATGAGCGGGAATTCGCGTTTGCCGTTGATGTCCTTGATGGTGTCCACCTTGATGACAGCGCGGGTGAGTTTGAATTCCCTGGTCTGATTGCTTGACGGGCGCAAAATGGTGAGCGTCACGTCGGTACCCGGTTCGCCGCGCAGCCGCTTGACCGTCTCCGGCAAGGTCAGTTTTTCCGCGCTCTTGCCGTCGATCTTCACGATGCGGTCGCCGGAGAGGATGCCGGCCTTGAAGCCGGGCGTGTCCTCCATGGGTGCGACCACGGTGATGAAGTTGTCCTTGACCGAGATCACGATGCCTACGCCGCCGAAGGCCCCTTCGGTGTCGTTTCTGAGGTCGGTGTATTTGCTCGGCTCCATGAATTCGCTGTGCGGATCGAGCGTGCTCAACATGCCCTTCAAGGCGGCGTAGATCAGGTCCTGGTAGGTGATGTTCTCGCCATCCACATAATCCTGGCGGATCAATTCCATCACCCGCGCCAGGAGGGAATAATTGGCATACGGATCGTCTTTGCCGGCCGCCTGCGCGGAGCGCAAATAAATCTGCGCGCCGATGATCAGGTTCAAGCCCAGGGCCGCCAGGAGGATTCCATACAGGATGCGTCTTTTCATAAAATCATTTTACAACGTGGAGAAAAGTAGATTACCGGCCTCAACTTGGCAAGGGAGGGTTTGGGAGGGTTTGGGATGGGGCGACGAATGAGCGCCTCTGGCCGCCGCCATCGGGCGCGGGTTCCATGGTGGGGCGAGACTCCGTCGAGCCGGGTTGGAAGGGGTTTCCTTGGCTCGACGCCCCACCGAAAGCTTCGGTTGCAGTTCACGATTCCGCGCCGAGCAACAATTCCACGTACGGCAGATCGGACGGCACGGTGACCTTCGGATTGGGCGCGGGGTTTTCCACCAGCGTCACCGGTTGGCCGATCAGTTCGCAAGCCGCCGTGTCGTCGGTCAGATTCAATCCCTTCTCCCGCGCCGCGGCGAGGGCGCGACGGATGATCTCCACGCGGAAACTCTGCGGCGTTTGGACCGCCCACAGTCGCGCGCGGTCCAGGTGCCGCGCGATGTGTTTGCCGTCACTCGATTCCTTGATCGTGTCCGTGACTCGCCGGGCGGCGACGGCCGCGCCGGTCGCGCGCGCGACCTGAAGGGTGGCCGCGATCAATTCGTGGCTCACGCAAGGGCGGGCGCCATCGTGGATGGCGACGATTTCCGTGGCCGGGGAGAGCGCCTGCAGTCCGTTCCAAACCGAGTCCTGCCGTTCCTGGCCCCCGGCGACGAGGCGAAAGGGTTTGTTGAAATGAAATCGCGCCGCCAGTTCGGTGACCGCTTTGAGCGAATCCTCCTGCGCGACCAGCACCACTTCGTCAATGGCGGGCGCCGCGTCAAATCGCCGCCAGGTGTGGGCGATGAGGGGTTGGCCGGCGATGGGGAGAAAAAGCTTGTCCGTCTGCGGCCCCATGCGGGTCCCTTGGCCGGCGGCGACGATGATAGCGGAAATCATTGGCGCGAAGTCTAAAGTCCAGGGTCCAAAGTCCAAAGTCTAAAGTTGCTGCGGTCCCTCGAACGCCGCCAGAAATTCAATGCGCGCTTTACACCCGGGGCGCTCCGCCCCTATCCTGCGCCGTCCTTGGAACGGGAAGCTTATGGCGAAACAAGTCGCGGAAATGGCCGTCGAGTCGGCGCAAATGGAATTGCCCGACACGAAAACCATCCATCTCCAATGGCCCGACGGCTACGACGTGGAGTTCAAGACCGGCCAGTTCATCACGCTCTACTTTCCGGACACGCCCGGCTACAAACGCGCCTACTCGCTTTCTTCCTGCGCGCTGGACCGCGGGTTTTACGCCGTCACCGTCAAGCGTGAGGGTAAAATGGGCACGCGCATAGTGGATTGGACCAAGGCGGGCGATGTCCTGGGAGTGATCCCGCCGGTGGGGAAATTTCTGCCCATTTATGAGCCGGACAAGCACCTCATCTGCATCGCGGGCGGGTCGGGCGTGACACCGTTTCGCGCCTTTGCGCGCGAAGCCACGCGGCGGCAACTCGAGACCCGAATCACCGTGCTCTACAGCGTGCGCACGACCAACGACATCATTTTTTACGACGAATTCCGCCAACTGGACCAGGAGAACCCGAACTTCGCGTTCGAGGTCACCTGCACGCGGTTGCACGAAGCCGATCCGTGGACCGGCCGGCGCGGGCGCATCACGGCCGACTGGGTGAAGGAGCACATCACCGATTTGCCGAACACGGTCTTCTACGCGTGCGGCCCCAACGCGCTGGTGGATTTTGCCGAGCACCTGGTGATGCGCGACCTCGGCGTGCCCAAGGCCCAGATGAAGACGGAGAAATGGGGATGAGCGAAGTGCGGAATGCGGAATGCGGAACCGGGCCGGCGAACTCCTCCGATTTGAATTCTGTGTCCTTAAACCCGAGTCATGTTGAAACGCACCCCTCTTTTTGACGCGCACCAGAAACTCGGCGCGCGCCTCGTCGAATTCGGCGGCTGGGAAATGCCCGTGCAGTATTCGAGCATCGTGGACGAGCATCTTTGCGTGCGCCGTGCGGCCGGCATTTTCGACATCTGCCACATGGGCGAGGTGCTCGTGAGTGGTGCGGAGGCGGCGGGGTTTCTCAACGAGACGCTCACGAACGACATCCACAAGCTCGTCATCGGTCAGGGTCAATACACTCTTCTGTGCAACGAACGTGGAGGCGTGGTTGACGATCTCTACGCTTACCGCATCGGGCCGTATGACTTTCTGCTGATCATCAACGCCTCGCGCATTGACGCGGATGTGGCGTGGCTGACCAACCGCCTTCAGCCTTGCCTTCATCAAGCCCGTGCCGGCGATGCGAAATTAGAGGACCTCTCCGGAGCGATGGGGGCGGTGGCCGTGCAAGGACCGCGCGTGGTGGAGTTCATCGGTCAGGTTTTCCCCGGCGCGTCGCAAGGCGGCACGGCGGTCGCGCAGGCCACGGATTTGAAGAAAAACCAGATCGGCGGGTGGATGTTCGCGGGGCATAAAATGTGGGTGGCGCGCACGGGCTACACGGGCGAGGACGGTTTCGAAATCGTCGCGCCCGCAGAAAAGATCGATGCCGTGTGGGACAAGCTGCTCGGCGCCGGAAAACCGTCCGGCCTGCAACCTTGCGGTCTGGGCGCGCGCGACACGCTGCGCACGGAGATGGGTTACCCGCTCTACGGCCACGAGCTGGATGAAAACACGACACCCCTCGAAGCGGGCCTGGGTTTCTTCGTGGCGTTCGACAAGGGCGGGTTCGTCGGGCGCGCCGTGCTGGCCGAACAGAAGGTCAAAGGCGTGGCGAAGAAATGCGTCGCATTCAAGATGGCCGGCAACTCTGCGCCGCCCCGGCCGCATTACCCGATCTGGGCCGGGAACCAGCCGGTGGGCGAAGTCGTCAGCGGCACGCAAAGCCCTTCGCTGAAGGTCGGCATCGGCCTGGGCTACGTGCCGCCGCCGTTCGCCGCGCCGGGAACCGCTCTCGAAATTGAAATCCGCGGCAAGCGCGCGCCGGCCATCGTCGTGCCCAAGCCTGTTTATCGAAAACCTGTTTGACCCTCGCCGGATTCCCTGACTGAATTCGCCCATGTCGAATGTTCCTTCCGATTTGAAATACGCGAAGTCGCACGAATGGGTGCGCACCGAGGGCGCCCTCGCCACGGTGGGCATCACCGACCACGCGCAGGGCGAGTTGACCGACGTGGTCTTCGTGGAGTTGCCCACGGTGGGCCGCCAGGCCAAGGCCGGGGAGGCTTGCGCGGTCGTCGAGTCGGTGAAAACGGCGAGCGATATTTATTGTCCGGTGAGCGGCGAGATTGTGGAGGTCAATCCGGCGGTCGTGGCGGATCCGGCGCTGGTGAACCGGGACCCGTACGGCCGGGGGTGGTTTTGCAAGATCAAACTCGCCCAGCCTGGCGAACTGGCGGCCATGCTTTCCTCCGCTGAATATTCCGCGCAAATCGGCCAGTAAGACGCTGGCTTGGGATCGTCAAAACTTTTTCGCGTTTCACGCACCCTTCCGGCTTTCGGACCAAAGTTGAGCCACTGCCACCGGCCGGAACGGTGGAGCGCACGGCGCGCCAGCGAATTCCAACAGCGGTGGAATGGAGAAGCGGACGGTTTGCAGAACTGGCTTGTGCGGTCCGGAGACGAGCAGGGGCCAATCCATCATGTGCACGTCTCCGGCCCGAAGCGATTTTCTCCGTCCGTGCCCTTCATGAAGCCCGCCTCCACGAGCGTCCAGATCAGGCCGATGAGCGGAATAAACAGGACGAAGTAAAACCAACCGGATCGATTTCTGTCATGCCACCGCTTCACGAGCAGCGCGGATTGCGGCCAGAGGGAAAAGACCAGAAACGGGATCATCAGCCCCCCGTGGAGATTGGCTTCGGCCTCGATTCGCAAGGCGAGCACGCCAAGCAGGATTCCAGGCGCAAATCCCCTGACCCAGTAATCGAATGGTTTCAGACGGCCAGTGTAAGAAAACCAGGTTTGAAGGAGGTTCATGGAGCGGATGGATTTTAAGGTTCGGTTATTGTGCGTTGAACACAGGAGGCGGTTCGGGAACGCCTGGAACGACCCAATCCCGCCAAGGCGGGAGACCCGGCCCGCGAGGGGCTACGCTTGCAACCAGAGCGCGATGGCCAGGTCAGGCGCTGCAACGCATGGCTAGCCGGCATCATTTTGACTTCCGCGACGAAAAGTAAAGCAACCTAAACCCGCAGTGAACATGGCCAGCATCGGTAACAGAGTTGACCAATGGATAGCCTGTGGCGGCTCCGCGGAAACAAAGCCACCGCTGAGCTGGATCAGGAAGCCTACGAATGCAGTGCCGAATAGCAGCACCATGCCCAGATTGCGGCAAACATGTTCGTTCCTGTTCATATGGGTGTTGCCGCCTGACTGTGATCACCGCGCGAAGTAAAAATAGATCAGGCTGAACAGCACCAGGGCCTGAACGCAGCCGAAATTGAAAGTCGTCCAAAAGGCGTATTCCGAATCGCTCTGTGCGCGCACGCGCGGCATCGCCTCGGTCTGGACCTCCAGGTCGGGAAAGAAACGGGGGCGCGCCTGGACAAGAGCCGTCAGTTGCGGGGCGAAATTGACCAGTTCGTCGAGGCTGAGTTGCCGTCTTAAACTGATCGCCTGGTGTAGTGTCTGAGTTGTCATGATTTTCTTATGTTAAGAACTAAATCCGTCGATTGGCATTAAGCACCGCGCGTGCCTGCGATAAAGTTCGCGAAACTGTCGGGCCACTCACACGCGCGTCCTTAATCGAGACAATCTCGTCTTGATTCGGGATGGTTGAGGAGGGCGGGTCTACGCGGCCGTCTCAAGCGCGGGGCCGCTTGCCGGCGGGAAGGCGCGCGGGCCGCCAAAAAATCATTGACAGGCGGCCTGGCATTCATCAACTTATCACCATTCGTTGATATGACGAATCTCATTCAGAGTGGTTGAGGGACTGGCCCGATGACACCACGGCAACCGGTTGAAGCGCGTCTTCGACGACCAGGTGCCAATTCCAGCTCCGCCAGCGCGGAGGAAGATGAGAAGAGTGCAAACTTTTTCAACCTCTTCACATCCCGATGAGCGGGTTTTTTTTATTGCCCCGTGGAAAACGCAGAATGGAACACTATGGAAACTCAAACCGGTTTCATGAAGGCGCTGAAGTGCCGCGAATGCGGGCGCGAATATCCGCTGGAAGCCACCCACGTTTGCGAGTTCGACTTCGGCCCCCTGGAAGTGGTCTATGACTACGAGCGCATCAAGCAATCGCTCACCCGCCACGCCATCCAGGGGCGGCCGCGCACGATGTGGCGCTACCGGGAATTGCTCCCCATCGCCGATCAGCCCACGGTCGGGTCTCAGGTCGGCTTCACGCCGCTGGTCAAGGCCGGGCGGCTGGCGCACCGCCTGGGCATTCGCGAACTGTGGATCAAAAACGACGCGGTCAACTATCCCACGCTCTCGTTCAAAGACCGCGTGGTCAGCGTCGCCCTGAGCCGCGCGCGGGAACTGGGCTACAATGTCGTGGCCTGCGCCTCCACCGGCAACCTGGCGAATTCCGTCGCCGCCAACGCCGCCGCCGCCGGTTTGACCGCCTACGTTTTCATCCCCGCGGATCTGGAGCAGGGGAAGATCGTCAATTCGCTCGTGTATGGCGCGCAAGTCATCGCGATCAAGGGACACTACGACGAAGTGAACCGGCTGTGCGCCGAGATCGCCGGCAAGTACGGCTGGGCCTTCGTCAACGTCAACATGCGCCCCTACTACGCCGAAGGCTCCAAAAGCATGGGCTTCGAAATCATGGAGCAACTGGGCTGGCGCATTCCGCAGCACACCGTCGTCTGCATGGCCTCCGGTTCGCTCCTGACCAAAATCCACAAGAGCTACCAGGAATTTGTCCGGCTCGGCCTGGTTCATTCCAGCCCGTACCAGATTCATGGCGCGCAGGCGACGGGCTGCTCGCCGATCACCACCGCGCAGAAAGCCGGCCTGGATTTTTTCAAGCCGGTCAAGCCGAACACCATCGCCAAGTCCCTGGCCATCGGCACGCCGGCCGACGGGTTTTACGCGCTCAAAGTGATGAAGGAGACCGGCAGCGCCGGCGAAGATGTCACTGACGAGGAAATCCGCGAAGGGATCAAGCTGCTGGCCGAGTGCGAGGGCATTTTTTCCGAGACCGCCGGAGGCGTCACCGTCGGCGTGGCCAAGAAACTGATTGCCTCCGGGCGGATTCCGGCGGAAGATTCAGCCGTCCTGTGCATCACCGGCAACGGATTGAAGACGCTGGACGCGGTGAACGGCCACTGTGGCCGGCCGCGCGAGATCAAACCGAGCCTGTGCGAATTTGAGACGCTGCTGGATGTGGAAAACAATTTAATCGCCCAACACTGATTTATGCCCGCCAAAGTAAGAATTCCGACCCCGCTCCGCAAATTGACGAACAGCGAGGAAGTCATTGACGTGGCTGCCGGCACCATCGGTGGCGCGATCACCGAATTGCAAAACCGCTTTCCGGGGATTCAAGAGCGCCTCGTGGACGAATCAGGCGCCGTCCGCCGCTTCGTCAATGTTTACGTCAACGAGGAAGATATCCGTTTCCTGCAAAACCTGCAAACCCCGCTCAAGGATGGCGACGAGGTGAGCATCATTCCCGCGATTGCCGGCGGCTAGGAGCAGGCATGGCCCCCAAAACCAAAAAAAACGGCAAACCTGCGGCGTCGAAAGGCCCGGAGCGGCAGAAAAACCGCTTCTGGCTGATGTATCCGCCCAAGTTGATCACCACTCCCGTGATCTGGCAGTTGGGACACAAATTTGACGTGACCACCAACGTCCGCCAGGCCAGCGTCACCGACGAGATCGGCATTGTGTGTTTGGAGCTGGAAGGCGCGCGCACTGTCATCAAAGCCGCCGTCAAGTGGTTGGAAAGTTTTGGCATCAGCGTCGAACCGGTCGAAATCAACGTCATCGAGAGCTGACGGCCCGGCGATTACCGGCTTGACCGCTGATAGTGCGCGGGTTATACATGAGCCATTCAGAAGCAGCGCGTCGCAACCCGAACCCGGAGTGTTTATGACAAAACGTGACTTGGTGATACGTATTGCAAGCGAGCTTGAGGAAAAAGCCGAGAAGGCCAACAAAAAATCGGTCCTCAATCAACAGTCGGTGCTCGAAGTCATCCAAAAAACCCTCGATTACATCTCCGAGGCCGTCGCCAAGGGAGGCAAAGTCGAGTTGCGGAACTTCGGCGTCTTTGAAGTCAAAATCCGCAAGGCCCGCATCGGCCGCAATCCCAATGCGCCGGAAACCGACGTCCGCATCCCGCCGCGCGCCGTCGTCAAATTCAAGGCCGGCAAGGAAATGCGCGCGGCCGTCCTGAAACTCACGCCGCCCGAAAAACCCAGCCCCTAAACCACCTGTGATCCCGGGCGCTCCTGTTCGCAGCGAGCGCCTTTTTTGTTGGCATGGAACGACTCCCCGGCTTTCGCGACTTCTACCCCGAACCGCTCCCCCACAAGGGGGCCTGGAGCGCCGACGCGCGCCATTACCTTTTCGACGCCTGGCGCGCCGTTGCCCGCCGCTACGGCTTCCGTGAATACGACGGCCCGCCCCTGGAGCCGCTCGAATTGTTCACTCTCAAGAGCGGCGCGGAAATCGTCGGCCAGCTCTACAATTTCACCGACAAAGGCGACCGCGCCGTGGCCTTGCGCCCGGAGATGACGCCGACGCTGGCCCGCATGGTCGCGGCGCACGAGCGCAACTACAAAAAACCAATCAAATGGTTCGCCCTCCCGCAACTCTTCCGCTACGAGCGCCAGCAAAAGGGCCGCCTGCGTGAGCACTTCCAGTTCAACGCCGACATCCTCGGCGAGAGCGACCCGGCGGCGGACGCCGAACTGATCGCGCTGCTTATTGATTCGCTGCGGGCGCTCAAGCTCACGCCGGAGGATTTTGTCATTCGCTTGAGCAGCCGCAACGCATGGCAGGAGTTCTTCGCCAAACGCTGCCCGGACGCGGCGAAGGCTTGCGAATTTTACCAGGTCATTGACAAGCTGGAGCGCGAGGAGGAATCCGGCAGCCGCGCCCGGCTGGAGCAACTGGGCTTCAAGCTGGAGGACGTGCGCGCCTTCATCCAGGCAGGCCAGCCGACGGCCGAACTCGGTGCCGTTTTGAAAAACCTCGCCGCGCGCGGCTTCGCGGACTATGTCAAAGTGGATTACAACGTGATTCGCGGGCTGGCCTACTACACCGGCGTCGTGTTCGAGGCGTTCGACCGCAAGAGCCGGTTGCGGGCCATTGCCGGCGGTGGCCGCTACGACAATCTCGTCAAACTTATCAGCGGCGGCAAGGTGGACCTGCCCGCGCTGGGTTTCGGCATGGGCGATGTGGTGCTGCTGGAACTGCTCAAGGAGCGCAACCTGTTGCCCGCGTTTGACGCCCGGTTGGACGTCTTCTGCCTCATCGAAGACGAAGCCTTGCGCGGTGAATCGCTGAAGCTTATCCAGCAACTGCGCGAAGCCGGCGGCGCCGTGGATTATTCCTTCGTGCCCGCCAAGCCGGACAAACAATTCAAGCGCGCCCAGGAAACCAACGCCGCCTGGACATGCAAACTGGAGCGCGCCGCGAACGGCGATCTACGGGTGATGGCTAAAAACCTTTCTTCACGCGAGGAGCAAGTCATGGCTCCGGCCGAGGCGGCAAATCTGTTGCGCCGCGCGCCCGGCCCGGCCTGATGTGATCCTTTTGCCCTTCCCGTGAAGGCCCTTTTCCAAGCCTACAACCTTTTGTCGCATATGCGACAAAAGGTTGTTGAGGCGAGATTGTGGCGCAAGGACCGGGCGGAAGATCGTAATGGCTTCCGGAACCCGCAGTTCATGAGCACAAGGCATGTTCAAAAGAAGAAGGAGGCTCTCCGTCACCCTCGTTGGAGCCGACGTGAGGAGGCTGATGCTGCTTTGTCCCTAAGAAATCAGAGCCTCCTTACGTCGGCTCCTACGGTTCAAGGGGACGTATCCCGGCGTCTGAGCCGTGGAGTCTCTACCGTTTGCCCTTCAGCCGGTGCATGCCGGCGCGTTTAAGTTCGCGGTCGGCCTCGCGTTTTTTGAGATCCTCCCGTTTGTCGAACTGCAGTTTGCCCTGGCCCACCGCGAGCGCGACTTTGACCTTGCCGTTCTTCCAATAGAAGGCCAGCGGCACCAGCGCGCGGCCTTTGACGCTGGCCAGGCCGAGGAGTTTGCGGATCTCGGTTTTGTGCAGCAAAAGTTTTCGCGCGGCCTTGGGCTGATGGTTCTGGCGGTTGCCCTGTGCGTATTCGTCAATGTGCGCGTTGTAGAGCCAGACCTCGTCCTTTTCCACGCGCGCGAAGGCGTCAGCGATCTGGCCCTTGCCGGCGCGCAGCGACTTGACCTCCGTGCCGTGCAGGACGATGCCCGCCTCGATGGTATCGAGGATGTGATAATCGCGGCGCGCCTTGGAGTTGGAGAGAATATCGGCCATAAACGACCACAGCCAGTCCTGAAGGCGCTCGGGGCTGGCTGCGGGGATTCAGGCGCGGAAACTCAATGTTTTTTGCGCTTCTTGTGGGTGGTTTCCGTTTCCTTGACGAGTTCCGGGATTTCCCAGCCCATCTTGCCTTCGATTAATTCCGCCAGGGCGATGTCGGCCATCCCCATGTTGCCGGTCCCGGCCAGCAACGGCCGGCTGCCGGGGGCGCCCGGTGTCGTGAGCTGGCGCACCCGCCGCGATACCATGTTGACCAGAAAGTTGGGATCGCCGACTTTGGCCAGGGCTTGTCTGCAAAGTTCGCTATTCATATTTTTCACTCGAATTAAAACCGAGCCCGACAGGCTAATCGCTGCTGTGCCGAACGCAATAGCAAAATAAACAGGTTTAGGCGCACAGGCGCACGCGCCAGCAGCGTCTCCTCTGCGTCTGGCGGAACGCCCGCTGCCAAAGGCGCGATGCCTTGGCCCTACTGCCATAGAGTTAGCCCACCGACCTCGGAAACCGAACACGCTAAAGCCGTAACTATTCAACGCAACCACGCATGGACACGTATCCCGCTAAGCGGGACGAATAAAGACGGGCCTACCCAGACTTTTTGCCAGAGTTGGTCAGACTCACCAAACGGTGAGAAGTGCGAAGAAAGACCAAACCGTCCATCAGTCAATCGCATTCGTGTCTATTCGTGTCCATTCGTGGTTTTC
>CAZIFU010000234.1:0-1922 GCA_964539075.1 uncultured Verrucomicrobiota bacterium
TATTGCGAACTACTTGTCCCACGCGACGATTTTCTTCGCGACGTTTTGGCCGCAGAGCACCACCATCGGCATGCCGCCGCCGGGGTTCACCGAGCCGCCCACGAAGAAGAGGTTCGGGTAAAGCGTGCTCTGCTTCGGCGCTTTGAAGGCGAGGTTTTTCCAGCGGTCGCTCACGACGCCGTAGATCGAGCCTTTGTTGGAGTTGTATTGCGCGCGGATGTCGAGCGGCGTCCAGAAGTGCTCGAAGACGACGTGCTTGCGCAAATCTTTCAAGCCCATTCGCTCCAACTTGTCCAGGATGCGCTCCTTCAGCTTGGAATAGTCTTCGCGCGTCAGCGGGTGCGCGTCGTCAAT
The DNA here is from genome assembly GCA_964539075.1 of uncultured Verrucomicrobiota bacterium. GTDB lineage: Bacteria > Verrucomicrobiota > Verrucomicrobiia > Limisphaerales > CAZIFU01 > CAZIFU01. The sequence goes on from CAZIFU010000234.1 coordinate 355, forward strand.
GTGCGGGATGTGCGGGAGAATCTTCAGGCAATCGCAGCCCGCCGGCGCGACGGTTGGGTCGGTCTTGGACGCGGCGACGAGATAAATGGTCGGGCCGTCGGGCAATTCATAGCGCTCGAAGACCTTGGCAAAATGTTCCTTTTGGTGGCCGCTGAAAAAGAAGTTGTGATGCGCGAGCTGCGGATACTGGCAATCGAGGCCCAGTTCGATCACGAGGCCGGAACAGGTGGGTTCGAGTCTCTTTTCCAACGAGGCGATGAACGCTTTATCCTCGCGCAGCAATTTTTCGTAGGCGGGAATAACTTCCATGTTCGAGACGAGGATGTCGGCGGCGTGGAAAGTTCCATTCGCCACGAGGCCGGTGACGCGGCCATTTTCGCGGCGCACTTCGCTGACTTCGGCGTTGAGCTTGACCTTGATGCCGAGTTCGTCCATCAGGCGGCGCAGGCCAATAGCGATGTTGTAGAGCCCGCCGTCCACATACCAGAGGTCGTAGCGAAACTGGATTGTCGGCATGGCATTCATGAACGCCGGGGCGCGATACGCCGACGAGCCGACGTATTTGATGAAGAAGTCAAAGATGTCGCGGAAGTAGCGCGTCTTCAGATGCGATGCCACGCCCTGATGCATCGTGCGAAAGAGATCGAACTGGAAAAACTTGAACAAGCCGTAGTGCCTGGCAAAACCCTGCCAGGTGTCCAAGCCCTGCTCGAAATAACCTTCGTTGGTCAGGTCGTAGAGGCCGGCGGAGTATTTGAGGAAGCGCTCAATGTTCTCCGGCGGTTCGCCGACCTTGCGCGCCTCGGCGGCCATCTTCTCGGGCTCGGGATACAGGTCCACGACCTTGCCGTCCTCGAAGAAGTTGCGCCAATGCGGTCGCAGCGCGCGGATGGCAAAGTAATCGCTCATCTTCTTCCCGCTGCGCTCGAACAAGCGCTCGAAGATGTGCGGCAGCGTGAGGATGGACGGGCCGAGGTCGAAGGTGTAGCTCTGCTGCTTGAGGACGTTGAGCTTGCCACCGATCTTGTCGTTCTTCTCGAAGACCTCGACGTCGTAGCCGGATTGTTTCAGCGAAATCGCGGCGGACAACCCACCCAGCCCCGACCCGATGACGATGACTTTTTTGCTACTCATGCATGGCTCACCTTTTTTCCGAGGCCCGTTTCAGACCTTCCTTTGCCAGATGATCCGCCGGATGCATCGCCAGTGCTCGGCGGAAATAATCCACAGCTTCCTGCCGTTGCCCCAGCAGTTCGTAAGTGCGGCCGAGGAACGTCAGACAACTATCGTATCCCCAGCGCGGGGCGAGCGGGGCGGCGGTTGTTTTCGCCTCGACTTCAAAAAGCTTTTCGGCCTTCAGCAATGTTTGCCGCGCCGCCTGCCAGTCGGCGGGCTTGTTGGCGGTGTGAAACTGGCACATCCCAAGAAGATACTGGACGCGCGGATTGGACGCCCCGTGCTTCAGCGCCAGCTCCTGGTGCTTGGCCACGCGCGGTCCGAACCTCACTCCCCGGAGCAGGCTGCCCTTGATTTTCATGCCGTAAAGCGTGCCGAGCAGCGCGTGGCTC
>CAZIFU010000235.1:0-4437 GCA_964539075.1 uncultured Verrucomicrobiota bacterium
GCCAGGAACTCTTTGCCGGGAACCTCATCTCCCAGGAGTTGTTCGAGAACACCAGGACCGATTTTGAGCTGGCCAAGAACGCGCTGGAGCGGGCGGACAACGCCCTGCAACAAGTCGAGGACAAACTTTCCCGGACAAAAATTGTGGCGCCGTTCGATTGCACCGTGCTTACCCGGCCGGTTTCGGTGGGCCAGGCGGTTTCCGGTTCGGGCAACGTCAACAGCGGCACCGAAGTGCTGACGATCGCCAACCTGAACGAAATGATCATCAATTCGCACATCAACCAGGCCGACGTGACCCGGCTGCGCGTGGACCAGAAGGTGGACATAGAAGTGGAGGCGGTGCCGGGACTCAAATTGGCCGGGCACGTGGAGCGCATCGCGCCGCAGGCGACCATTCGCAATGGGATCAAAGGGTTTGCCACGCGCATCATTCTCCGGAAACCCGACCCGCAGGTGCGGCCCGGCATGACCGCCAACCTCTCCATTCCGCTGATCTCCGCCGACAATGTACTGGCCGTGCCGCTGGCGGCGGTGTTCACCGATCAGGGGGACCGCTTCGTGTACGTGAAAACGGACGACAAATTCACGCGCCAGCCGGTTCAGATCGGCGTGGCGGATTATGATTTTGCGGAAGTCCAAAACGGTCTGTCGGGAGGCGAAGTTGTGTCGCTGGTGCAGCCGGGCGAAGAAGCCAGCGCCAGTGTCGCGCAGGCCTTCCAAAAAAACAAAGCCGACAAAAAATCCGGCGGCAAGTCCGGCAGTGACGGGACCAAATCCAGCCGCAGCCGGTCTTCCAGCGGCACCAGCCGGTAGTTTTCCCAGTGAGGCCATGGCTCTGATCGAAATCCGCAGCGTCAGCAAAATTTACCATCTCGGCGGCGAAGAAATCCGCGCGCTGGATGACGTGTCGCTGGATGTCAATGCCGGCGAGTTCATTTCCATCATCGGGCCGTCGGGCAGCGGCAAATCAACGCTCATGCATATCCTGGGCTGCCTGGATTCGCCGACCCGCGGGACCATCAAACTGGACGGCACGATGATTGAGAAGGCGTCGAGCCGGCAACTGGCCAGCATCCGCAATCAGAAGATTGGTTTCGTCTTCCAGTTCTTCAACCTGTTGCCCAAAATGAACGTGCTGCAAAACGTCGAGTTGCCGATGGCCTACGGCGGCGTTTCCAGCCGCGAGCGCCACCGCCGCGCCATGGACGCGCTCAAGATGGTGGACATGGAAAATCGCGCCCGGCACCGCCCTCTGCAACTCTCCGGCGGCCAGCAACAGCGCACGGCCATCGCCCGCGCGCTGGTCAACAACCCCAAGCTCATCTTCGCCGACGAACCCACTGGCAACCTGGATTCCCATACCGGCGAGGCGATCCTGCATTTGTTTCACGAGCTCAGCCGCGAGGGCCGCACCATCGCGCTGGTCACCCACGACCCGGACATCGCCGCCGTGACCCCGCGCCGGATTGAAATCCGCGACGGCAAAATTGCCAGGAACGTGGACGTTAAACTCGCCGGTGCGAGCGACGCGCCCAATTTTGCTTTGCCCCGCGCATGAACTTCTGGAACACCATCGCCATTGGTTTCAAGGAAATCTGGGCGAACAAATTCCGCTCCCTGCTCACCATGCTGGGCATCATCCTGGGCGTTTCCAGCCTCGTGTCCATGTCGGCGCTGGTCAAAGGCATGGAGAACGGCATGAAGGAAGCGCTCATCGCCATTGGCGGCCTGGAGAAAGTGCGCGTCGAGGAGCAGGACATTCCAGCCTATCAGCAGCACCTGGCCGATCAAGCCGTCGGCAGCACCATGAATGACGTCTATGCGCTGCAACACAGCGCGCCGCTGATCCAACTGGTGACGCCGGAAATGCGGACGCGCTACGGGACCATCACGCGCGAAGGCAAGGCGTTCAATCCGTATAATTTTTCCGGCACCTGGCCCAGCGCCCTGGAGATGCACCAGCATGTCATCGAATACGGGCGCATGTTCAACGAGATTGATGACGAGCTGGCCCGCAACGTCTGCGTCATCGGCACCGCCACCCGTAACGCGCTGTTCGGCTCGCCCGAACAGATCGGCCGCGACATCAACCCCGTCGGCGAGTTCATCAACATCAACGGCCAGCGCTTCAAAATCATCGGGATGTTCGAGCATTACGAAAGCGAGCAGGACCGCAAGAAACGCGAGCTGGCCGCCGCTAATCCGCCCCCGCAGACGAAGAACACTGCGCCGCGCGGCCGGCCCGGCTACCGTGGGAGCAGCGGCAGCGGCAGCGGCAGCAGTTTCGTTTTCGATCTGAAAAACTCGACCGTCTATATTCCGCTCAACACGATGTGGATCAAGTTCCGCTCCAGCAGCGGGTCCAGTTACGGGTCCAGCTCGCGGTCGAGTTCGGGGACCAGCGCGGTGACGGAAAGCTACCCCGACCCGCGCCTCTCCGGCCTGTCCATCAAAGTCGCCGACATGGACCAGTTTGAAGCAGCCCTCCAGCAGGCGCGCAACGTGATGCTGCATATGCACAAGGGGATCGAGGATTTTTCCTTTCGCACGCAGGAAAACTGGTCGGAAGGCATCACCTCCGCCATTCACAACGCGCGGATGAGCGGCGGGATCATTTCCGCGATTGCGCTGCTGGTGGGCGGCATCGGCATCATGAACATCATGCTCGCCAGCATCACCGAGCGGGTGCGGGAAATCGGCATTCGTAAGGCCGTCGGCGCCACTTTTGCCGACGTATTTTTCCAGATTCTGGTGGAAAGCGTGGTCATCGCCGTGGTCGGCGGCATCGCCGGACTGATTGCCTCCAACGGATTGGTGACGATCATCTCCACACTGTCGCCCACGGAAAACACGCCGGTCATCACCTTCACCGCGATGGCGGTGGCGTTCGGCTTCAGTGTTTGCATCGGCATCCTGGCCGGCATTTTCCCCGCCTTCAAAGCCGCCAAGCTCAATCCCATCCAGGCCCTGCGCTACGAATAAGCACCGCGCGGCACGGACACGGAACGAACATTCAACATTCAACTCTGAACATCGAACTCCGAACCGACTGCCAACGGTGGGAGGTTGGACGTTGGACGTTGAATGTTCGATGTTCCTTTGTCGCCCGCCGGCCGCTCGCTGCGGTAGAATAAGTCCATGAAGCTGCTCCTCTCCGGTGCCAGCGGGTTGATCGGTTCCGCCCTGCTCCCTTTCCTGGCCACCGGCGGCCACGAGATCATCCGGCTTGTCCGCAAAACGCCCGCCGGCGCGGCGGAAATCTGTTGGGACCCCGTCGCGGGGAAGCTCGCCGGCGACGCGCTCGAAGGCATGGACGCCGTCGTGCATCTCGCGGGCGACAATATCGCGAGCGGCCTTTGGACACCGGAGAAAAAAGCGCGCATCCGCAACAGCCGCGTCCAGGGCACACAGTTGTTAAGCGAAACCCTGGCGGGCTTGCAACGGCCGCCCAAAGTTTTCCTCAGCGCGTCGGCGACCGGTTTCTACGGTCATCGCGGCGATGAAATTCTGACCGAGGACAGCGCGGCCGGCGCCGGGTTTCTCGCCGAAGTGTGCCGCGAATGGGAGGCCGCCACCGAAGCGGCGCGGCAAAAAGGAATTCGTGTGGGTCATTTGCGGTTTGGAATCGTGCTCGCCCGGCAGGGCGGCGCGCTGGGGCGGATGCTGCCGGTGTTCAAGCTGGGTCTGGGCGGCCGGCTGGGCGATGGCCGGCAATACTGGCCGTGGCTCGTGCTCGACGACGCGCTGGGCGTGGTCTGGCACGCGCTGACGCACGAGTCGCTTCATGGGCCGATGAATGTGGTCGCGCCGCAGGCGGTGACCAACCGGGAGTTCACGCAAACACTCGCGCGAGTTTTGCGGCGCCCCGCCTTGTTTCCTTTGCCCGCCGTCCTCGCCAGGTTGCTCTTTGGCGAAATGGCCGGGGCACTTTTCTTTGCCAGCGCGCGGGTTGAACCCCGGCGGTTGTTGGCCGGCGGTTTTCATTTTGCGCATCCGCAACTGGAAGGCGCGCTGCGGCATTTGCTAAGAAAGGGGTAAACCAGTCCCCCTCGTAGGAGCCGACGTAAGGAGGCTCACTCTAAATCCGAAGAAGAAAGGATAAAGTCCTCACCTTGTCTCCTACGGAATCGGCGGCCTCTGGATCATCCCCGCATCCGGCGCTTTCATCAGCCCGTAAATCTTCCAGAACTTCGGCCAGTAACCCGACTGGAGCGGATGCAAAGTCGGATACCCCGGCACGACCGCACCGGAATACGGCCAATCGTTGGGCTTCGTCACCAGTTCCGCCTTCACCGGATTGTGCAGATCCTACTCGCACGGCCTGGCGAACACTCCCCGTTGCCGCTCCTTCTCCCGCAGCACATGGTCCTGCGCCTGCTGCTGAAACTTTGCCGGAGCCAGCGCTGGTTCCAGGTGCGTGCGCAGGAACGCCATG
>CAZIFU010000236.1:0-16466 GCA_964539075.1 uncultured Verrucomicrobiota bacterium
CTCGGCTTCCCACTCCGGATTCAATTGCGCCAGTCTTCCCTGCGCGTGCAACAACTCGCGGTTCACTTCCCCGGCGCGGCCCGGCTTTTCGTAGGTCGTTGGATTCTCCAATTCGGCGGTGAGTTCGCCCAGGCGCGTTTCCAGTTCCTGGATTTCCTTTTCCAAACGATGAACCACCTGCTGTTGCGCTTTGCGTTCGCGGGAACGGGTCTGGCGTTGCCCGGCTTCCAGACGCTTTTGGTCTTTGCGGTCAAGGGAGGGACGGCTTGCAGCCGTCCCTGACTTTTTATTTTGGGACGGCGACACGCCGTCCTTCCCATTGGAAGTCAAGGCCGCCCGTTCGGACTGCGCCTTCGTTTTGTCGAGGTAATACTGGTAGCCGCCGGGGTAGTGCGTGAGCTGGCCGGCGTTCACGTGCACGACGTGGTTCGCCAGCGCGCGAATGAAATACACGTCGTGACTGATGAAGATGAGCGTGCCCTGGTATTGATCGAGCGCGTAGGCCAGCGCGTCAATGCTCGCCATGTCCAGATGCGTGGTGGGCTCGTCCATCAACAGCAGGTTCGGCGGGTCGAGCAACAGCTTCACGAGGGCGAGCCGGCTCTTTTCACCGCCGCTGAGCACGCTGACCTTCTTGAACACGTCATCGCCCGAGAAAAGAAAACAGCCCAGCAACGTGCGGATAAATTGCTCGGTCACGCGCTGCGGCGTGTTCATCGCCTCTTCAAAAACCGTGTGGGCCGGATTCAACATCTCGACGCGGTTCTGCGAATAGTATCCCGACCTGACGTGGTGGCCGGGCGTGCGCACGCCGCTTTGCGGGAGGACCACTTCCGCCAGAATTTTCAGCAGCGTGGATTTCCCCGCGCCGTTCGGGCCGACGAGCACGGTGCGCTGCCCGCGCTCGGCCCGGAAATCCATGCCGCGATAAACCACGTTGTCCCCGTAGGCCTGATGAATGTTTTCGAGTGTGATGACTTTCTGGCCGCTCCGTTGCGGCTGGGGAAATTTGAAATCAATCTTCCGCTCGTCATTCACCGGCGCGGCCACCTTCTCCATCCGGTCAATCTGCTTGAGCTTGGCCTGGGCCTGCGCCGCCTTGGTGTTCTTGGCGCGGAAACGGGTGACGAATTCCATCAGCCGCGCGATTTCGCGTTCCTGATTCTTGAACACGGCGAGGAGTTGTTCTTCATGGGCTTCACGTTGTTCCAGGTAATCATCGTAATTGCCGCGATATCGGATGAGCTTGCTCTGGCGGATTTCCACGATGCTGCCGGCCAGCCGGTTGAGAAACTCGCGGTCGTGCGAGATGACGACAATCGCGCCGGGATAATTCTGCAAATAATCCTGCAGCCAGAGCAACGCTTCGAGGTCGAGATGATTCGTCGGCTCGTCGAGCAGCAGCAAGTCCGGCTCTTGCACGAGCAACCGCGCCAGATGGGCGCGCATCACCCAGCCGCCGCTCAATTCGCGCGCGGGCCGCTCGAAGTCGCCCGCGCGAAAGCTCAGGCCGGCGAGGATCTGCTTCGCCTTCGCTTCGAGCCGGTAGCCGCCCAGTTCGTTGAAGCGGTCGTGCGCGTTGTCGTGGATTTCCTCCGGGTGCAACGTCTCGACGGGATGATCGGCTTCCCAAGCCTTGATGAGGCGACGAAGCTTCACAAAGTCGGGAGTGATGGCCGTGGCCAGTTCGATCACGGTCTCGTCGCCGGCGGGCGCGCTTTCCTGCGGCAAATAGCCCAGGGTGACGCCGCGCTCGTGGCTGACCTGACCCTGGTCCGGCGATTCCGCGCCGAGGATGATGGAAAAAAGCGTGGTCTTCCCCGCGCCGTTCGGACCGACCAGCCCGATGCGGTCCGCGCGATTCACCTGCAAGGCGGTCTCGGCGAACAAGATCCGCCCGCCATACGCCTTGCTGATGTCCGAAAGTGTCAACATGAAACGGCAGAGTCTGGCATGAACCGCGGGAAACTCAAGGGGGATGGCCGGGGCGCAATTTGCATTGATCCGGACGGCGGGCTTTCTCACACTGGAAAAAATCCATGGGCGCACAATGGAAACAAGCCGGGCGCGAAGCCAGCGCGCAGAAAAAGGGCCAGATGGTCGCCAAGCTGGTCCGCGAAATCATGGTCGCCGCCAAACTCGGCGGACCTGAACCCGACCTCAACCCGCGTCTGGCCGCCGCCGTCGAGAAAGCGCGGAAAGCGTCCGTCTATCGCGACACCATCGAACGCGCCATCAGGAAGGGCGCGGGCCTCGACGACGAAAAGGTCAATTTCGAACTCGTCACCTACGAAGGCTTCGCGCCGCACAAAGTGCCCATCGTCGTCGAATGTCTCACCGACAATCGTAATCGCACCGCGCCGGAAATCCGCAGTCTGTTCAAAGCCGGTTCCCTTGGCCAGCCGGGGAGCGTGGCGTTCTTCTTCAATCATCTCGGCGTGGTCGAGGCCACGCACCCCGACGCCCAGCGCGATGCCGAGGGCGACGCCATCGAAGCCGGCGCGCAGGAAATCGAACCGCTGGAAGCCGATGAAACACCCGCCGGCACGAAGAGCGCGCGCTTTCTCACGGAAATCAAAGACCTCGACCACGTTTCCAAAGCGCTGAAAGCCGCGGGGTGGAACGTCATCGCCGCCGAGATGCGTTACCTCGCCAAGAATTTTCCTGAAGTCAGCGAAGCGGCGCGCCAGGAGGTCGTTGATTTCCTGCTCGTCCTCGACGATCACGACGACGTGCATCGCGTTTATGTGGCGATGAAGTGAGACGGTAGCGGCGGTCTGGCAGACCGTTGAAAAACCGCCCCCGCTGTGTAGCCGACGACGTGAGGAGGCGGATTTCGGAGAAATTGCACACCGGCGCTCACTGAGCGCCGCTACCGCCCAGCCATGGCTCTTCCGGCAATCCAGCCCGTGGTCCAGGCGGCCTGGAAATTGAAGCCGCCGGTGAGGCCGTCCAGGTCGAGCACTTCACCGGCAAGGAATAATCCCGGACAAATGCGGCTCTCCATCGTTTTGAAATTCACTTCGCCGAGACGAACACCGCCACAGGTCACGAACTCATCCTTGTTCAAACTCTTTCCCGTGACAGGAAGTTCTGTGCGGATCAGTTGCTGAATGAGTTTATGCTGCGCCGAACGCGAGAGCGCAGGCCAGCGCGCATCTCGCGTCACGCCGGAGGCGAGGACCAGTTGTTCCCAGAGTCGCGCGGGCAATGCTGCAATCGGTGAATTCACAATCAACCGCGCCGGTTGCGAATCACGCCGCGCTTGAATTTCCGCCGCGAGTTTCTCCGTGTTCAAGTGCGGCAGCCAATTGACGTGCAGCGGGAAGCGATAGTTTTGTCCGTGCAATGCTCGTGCGCCCCATGCCGACAATCGGAGGATCGCCGGGCCGCTCAAGCCCCAATGCGTCACCAGCAACGCGCCGCGTTCGCGAAGGCCCGCGCCCGGCACGGAGGCTTCGACTGATTCCACCGACACCCCTGCCAGTTCGCGCAGCCAGGGCGTCGCGACGTGAAACGTGAACAGCGACGGCACGGGTGCTTCCAAAGTGTGACCCAGCGAAACAGCCAGTTGTCCCAGCGCAGGCGTCCGGCATCCGCCAATCGCCAGGAGCAGTCGGTCACAAAAGATTGGAGCGGCGGAGGAAAATTCTCCCTCTCCCTTTCGGAAAGGGAGAGGGCCGGGGTGAGGGTTCGCGGTTGTTCGTTGAATGGCAGTCGCCAGCGTCAGTTCAAATCCACCGCCTGACTTTTTCGCGACACGCTCAACACCGCAATTCGTGATCAATCCTACACCGGCTGCGCGCGCCGCGTTGAGCAGACAATCAATGATTGTTTGCGACGAATCCGTCGTGGGAAACATCCGGCCATCGCTCTCGGTCTTGAGCTTCACGCCGCGGGCCGCAAACCAGGCCACGGTGTCGCTCGTCTGAAATTGTTTGAACGGCGCGATCAACGCCCGTTCGCCGCGCGGAAAGCGCGTGGCGAACTCCCGCGCGTCAAAACATGCATGAGTGACGTTGCAGCGCCCGCCTCCGGAGATTTTGACTTTCGAAAGAAGCTGCGGCGACTTCTCGAGGATGACAATTTCAGCGGTACAGCCGGAATCAACGCAAGCCAGCGCGGCGAAAAATCCCGCCGCTCCACCACCCGCGATGACAATGCGTCGAGAATTCATCCGCGTTCCCTTAGCGCTCAATTTTTCGCGCCCAGCGAAGTTTGGCGGGCGAGGAGCGCGGATTGCTGCGTTGCTCCTCGGGCGTGGGACGAACAATTTCCCGCGCGATGTCCACGTAAACCCCATTGCGCAGACCGGCTTCGAATGATTTCTTTACGCGCCGATCCTCGCCGGAATGGAACGTGAGAATCGCCACGCGCCCGCCCGGATTCAGGCACCCAGGCAAATGACGCAACAACATTTCGAGTGCGGAAAACTCATCGTTCACCGCGATTCGCAATGCTTGAAACACACGGCGTACAGTGAGGTCGGAGTCGTCCTTGTTCAGTCGCGGCGACGCCGCGCGGATGGCGCCAGCCAGTTCCGTCGTCGTGGCGAAACTGTGCCTGGCCAGCGCAACAGCCAGTTCGCTGGCGCGCGGTTCACCGGCGTTTTCTTGCAGCAATCCTGCGAGCACATCGGGTGAAATCTTTTCCAGCAGTGCCGACGCAGGAAAGCCGCGTTGCGGATTCATCCGCATATCGAGCGGGCCGTCGGTCTTCACGGAAAAGCCGCGCGTCGGATCATCCAATTGCATGGAAGAAACACCGAGGTCGGCCATGATGCAATCCGCGCCCGCCAAATTCATTTTGGCGAGCGTCTGCGGCAAACCGGCGAAGTTGCTGCGAATGGCCGTGAAAATCTCCAGGCCAAAACCGGCGGCCTGCAGGCGGGCTTCCGTCTTCGGCAATTCAATCGGGTCAACGTCAAAGCCGAGCAGACGTCCGCCGGGCTGAAGTCGTGCGAGGATTTCGAGCGCGTGGCCGCCGTAACCGAGCGAGCAATCCACGGCCACCTCACCCGGCTTGGGCGAGAGTACTTCCAACACCTCCGCGACCATGATGGGCCGATGCGTGCCGGCGGGCGTCTTGCCGGACGCGAGCACTTTCGCGACGGTGTCGGCGTAACGCTGCGGATCGCGCTCCTTGTATTTCTCCTCGAACCGGCGCGGATTTTTGCCAGCATAACGCAGGCGACGGCGATGCGGCGTCGCAGGCGGGGAATTGTTTGAAGATGGCAAGGCGGCTTTGCTCACAGCATGGACAAGGTGAGACAAAATCAGCTGGATTAACAGAAGAAGGTTGAAACGCTCGCCATCCTTCCGGCGTTGATTTGCTCACGCCCGCTCGCTCACCACGCCCGGGCATATTGAATCGGCGGCGGCAGTTTGTCCTTGTGGCCTGGTGTCCGCGCGGCGTGCGCCGGCCAGTAAACATCGCGCAAGAATTCCCGCGCCAGCACCACAACGTCCGCTTGTCCCTTTCGCACGATGTCAACCTGCGGCTGATGACGTCGCGCGGGAGGAGTCGCGGCCGCCATAGACTTCCGTGCCGATGCGCTCCCGCAAAGCGGGACCGTCGCCGCCCAGGCCGCTGCCGCCAATCTCCAGCGAGCGCAGGCATTTTTGCAGGCTTTCCCTGAACGTGCAGCCAAGGGCCGTCGCTTCGCCCACGCTTTTCATCTGCGTGGTGAGCGTGGGGTCGGCTTGCGGGAATTTCACGAAGGCAAAGCGCGTCCCAAAATGGCAGGATGAGTGATAACATAATCAATGGTCGTCCCGCAAAGTGGGATCGCGGGGGGGGGCGCGTTCCTCGCCTGCGGGATCGTTTTTGATTTCGTCTCGCCTCCGGCAGCGATCATTTGTAGAAATTCAGCGTGGCCGGACGAAAATCCAAAATCGAACCGGACTTGCCAGAATTGAAGGAATCCCATTCCACGATGTTTGGGTTCATTTGCTGGAAGTGCCGGGAACTGACCACGATAGACATCGACGGGAAGGTGATTGCACCGCAAACAGCTTTTGAATCATCAAACCGGCCGTGTGGGAAATGCGGCTACGTTCACTGCAAAGATTCCGATCTGCCGTTCAAGGATTGGCCGTCCGAGTTTTCCAACCACGAATCTGTGCGAGCGGAAAGATTCCGGCCTGGCTTTTTTCGGATTGCGACCGGGCACCCCGAATCTTACTGGAAGCAATGCAATACTTGTGGGCGCGTTTTGCCCTTCAGTGCGTTCAGCAAACATTCTGGCTGGGGTGCTTTGGGGCGGCAAAGGGGATGTCGCAGTTGCAAGGGAGCAATCAACGCCGTTCTAAATCCGCGTAGAACCAGACAGCAGCTGCATGAAGCGTCGGCGAAACGCCGCATCGCAGATCTTTTGCTTGAAGGAGAAAACAAGCCGCTCGATTTGAAAGATTTGTTCCGCCGATTCGAGTCGAAGTGTTTCAAGTGCGCCAAGGTTCTTGGCTTGGAGCCGGTTTGGAAAGTCCTCGTCGGAGTGCGCCCGTCCTCGGGCGCAGCAGGGTGGGTTTACTGGGTGCGCTCAGAAAGCCCACGCCCATCGGCCTGCCAACGTGGCTGCGCCCGGGGACGGGCGCACTCCGTCCGGGGCTGGCACGGCCGGCAAAGCCGGTTTCCGGCACCATGCATCTGGACAAACTGTTTGCTTGAGCGTGCAGCCAGTGATGTGCCTGCAACAACACCCGGGCGGGGTCTTCCCAAAACGGACGCAATCGCTCCGTCACCACCGCCTGCATCTGCTCCAGTTGCTCAAAGACCCGGTTGCACGCCGCGTCCTGGGCGTAGTCCCACACGCCTTCCACCGGGTTGAGTTTCGGGCTGTAGGGCGGCAAGAGCACCAGATGCACCCGATGCGGGTACCCACGCATCGCCCGGTCGCAAGTGGAAGCCGGCCTGATCGTAGACGACCACGTGCTCGGCCCCCTGGATCGCTCGCTGCGATTTGCGCCAGGAACAGCGGCGTCAACTCCAATCCCACCCTGGGCAAAAAGGCAAAGCAACTCTGGCCCTCGACCACTTACAGCGCGCCATCCAGGTAGTCCCACTCATGGCGATGCTGGCGCGGCACCGCCACCGGCACGCCGCGCAGTCCCCAACAACGCCGGCTCTGGCTATGCAAGCCAAAGCGCGCCTCGTCCATCACCCAGACCTTGACCCGACGGCCTTGCGGCAGCTTCAAATCAACGAGTTTTTGCGCGAACTGCTCGCGGAAGGCCGCCGCCGCCGCCGGGTCCCTTTTGATATGCACGGGGCGCGAAACCCGCAGCACCCCCTCCCGCAATTTTCCCAGCCAGTAATACACAGAACGCTCGGCCCGCTGGATGCCGTGGGTTTTGGCCAGCCACTGTCGAACCTGGCCGGCAGTGCGCCAGTGGCCCTGTTTCAAGCCAGCCTTGAGTTGATCCCGTACCTCGGCGGCTTGCAACGGGCTGGGCTTGCCGGCGCTTTTCTGCGCGCCAGCAATCCATCTACTCCGCCCGCCTGGAACTTGCCGATCCACCCCTGCAAGGTGGAGACGGCGCAGCCAACCATGCGGCGATGTCACGCCAGCCCGCATCGCCCCGGGTGGCCAGCAGCACGACCTGGAGGCGGGCGCGGTCTTTGACGTTGTCGGCCTGCCGGAAGCGCTGTTCCAACGCACGGCGCCGGGCCTCAGGCATTACAATCTTGAAATGCGTTCTTGCCATGCGTCGATCTTCCACTCCGCTGGAACGTTTGTTCACCGAAATGTGCCGCATTTCATCGTCGGTTAGTATCAGTGCTTTAACAAGCTGCCATTTCCCCGATGGGGTTGTGGACCACTTCGATTTGTCCCAGGGTAGCTCGCTCCTCGCAACCCAGGGCTGGAGGTTTCTATCCCTTCGGGATAGACCGCGAAGTAGGCGCTCAAAAACTGAGATGCGCCCTTTAGCAACTGTCCACACAGGGACGTCGAATCCGCCCCTGTTTTTTTCTGCCGTTGGCGTGGCTTCATCAGGCCAATTCAACTTCAGTTGAGATCCTCGAGTTCAGGGGACCAGCCAGGCGCCGGAAAATTTTTCGCCGTTCCGGTGGAAGGCCGCGCGACGATGGCCCGCCGGCCGCAGCCACAGCCAATCCAGCCGCTCAACGGTGGTGACGATGACGGCGAAATTGGGCCAGCCGGCCTCCGTATTTTTTCGGGTTGGAGCGGTGTGCCGCAGCGCCGGCGGCAAGGCGGCTGCGGGGTTTTCAATTGCCGTTCCCGGCGGCTGCGCGGCGCAATAATCAAGGCGATTGAGCAGTGGCAGCTTTCGCCACGCTTGCCGGCATACGGCGTCGCTCCAGTGAACTGTGGCCGTGCCGCTGGCGCGCACCTGGAGTTGCTCCCGCGGATGATAAAAAAGCCATTCGACGTCCGGATTGGCCAGGAGGTCCGTGATTTTGGGCGCGCGATAATCCGTGTAGGCCGTGAGTGTCCGGGTGCCCGGCTCCACCTGGCGCAAGATCACCGTACGCAGCGACGGCTTGTGCGTGCCGAGGGTCCCCAGCACCGGCGCACGCAGCGGGTCCCGCGTGCTGGCGCAGGCGCGCGCGAGCACCTGCCAGATTTTTTCCGGCAAATTGTCCAGCGTGGCGTTCTTCCAGTTCATCCGATGTTACCGCTGAAGGATTTTCCGCGCCTCGGCCCCGGCGCTCGCTTCCGTGCGGCGAAACAACGTGTAGGTGTTGGTCTGGGAAATCCGGTCGCCGGATTTCATCGTGTGCAGCGGTCCGAGCAGTTCGAGTTCGACGTAGGGCAGCGGATCGGGGTTCGTGTAAACTTCGGCGCTGTTGCCGCTGTGCGTGTACTCCCGGTCCGGCAGGCGCGGGGCATCAATGCGCACTGCGGTTTTTTCGCCGACCCAGAGCAGCGTGCCGGCGTCGTTGCCGATTTTGTGGGCGGTCCTGGGATCGCGCGTCAGCGACAACAAATCGTTTTCAACCTTCAAACCCGGCGGCGCCTCTTTGGAAACCACCGTGTAGCCCGGCGCAGATTTCGAGACCTTGGGGACCGGAATGAAAACGCCGGCCGGCTCCTGGAATTGGGTGATGATCCAGACGGCGGCTTGTTGCGGATCACCACTCACTTTTTCGTAGGTCGTGACAATTGTCATGACCGCCTTTGCTGGTTCGAGCCGAATGCGGCGGTGCGTGCGGATGCCAAAAAACGGATCAACTGGCGACACCAGCGTCACTCCATTGCCGTTCACTTCCGCGGCGACCGGCATCGAGTCAAAGCCCGGTGGCGGCGGCCAGCTGCGCGGGGTGATCTTTGGCCAGCTGGCTTGCGGTGCCGGCCAGGTTTTGTCGCCGCCGAAATTGCCCCACTCCCTGGCCTGTGGATCGGGCGCTTTGCCGTCGAGCGCGCGGTTTTCCCAGAACGGCCCGTCGCTTTCGCCGGCGAAGCGGAACTGCATCACGCGGCCCACGGCCGGGACGACGGCTGCCTCCACGCGGCCGTTGCTCAAAATGTACGAGCCGGGCCAGCCGTGGTAATTCACCGGATGAACGGAGATTTTCCCCGCGCCTGCGGGCCGGGCACCGGTGATGTCCGCGAGCAAGCCAAAGAAACCACGCTTGCGCCCGCTGCTGATCCCCCAGTTGACCGGGACGCTTTGATAACCGTCGTCGAACCCCTCGCCGGCCATGCGGAAATCGAAGCAGCCCCACGAAGCGTGTTCGCTGAGGGCGGCGATGAAATTGTTCCGCGGCTGGTCAAAGTCAAAATGGTCGTCTTCGTTGAAAAGAATCGGCTTGGGCGTGTAACCGGGCACGAGGCGCGCCTGGCGCACCATTTCGGCGATGCGGTCGGGATTCTTCACCCCGTTGCCGTGCATCAGCAAAAAGTCGGAGGCGCGCACGACGTTTTCCCCGGGCACCTTGCCGCCGCCGTACGAAGTGCCGACGAGGAGGCGGCGGCCGTCGCGCGTCGTGCGTTTGACCCGTTCGATGAGTTCATGGACGCGGTCGGGCTTGAGGAGGGCGTGGTCGTACTTCGCGACGTTGCACTCGTTGTTCACTTCGACGAGCACGTTGCGCCAGCCGCGGTCGAGCAGCCAGTTCGTCGCATTGTCCGTGGCGCGGAGCACGGCGGCCTCGTCCTTCAGCCGCTCGTCCTGGCCGAAGTAGAAGCAGCCAAGAATGACCGCCATGCCGAGTTCATCGGCTTTGTTCAAAATGCGCTCCAGCCGCGCGAGGTAGTCGGCCCGCAGCGAGCCGTCGCTCTCGAAGGCAGAGTTGTGCCACGGCTGGTCCTTCGAGTAACCCTGCGGCGAGCCGCCCTGCAGGTTGATCGTGAAGGCCAGCAGTCCGTGCCGCCGCCACTCCGGCATCGCGGCGAGGAACTCGCGCGTGTTGCGTTCCGCGTCCCATCGGCCGGTGTCGGGATAGGCCCAGAACTTGACGGTGTCGGGATTGCGGTCGTCGAAAATCCCCTGGACCATGCGCGAATTGAGCAGCAGCCCCTGGATGTCCTGGTCGTGCCAGACGCGGCCCGCGTAGGTGGGCTGGCCGTTGAGATGAAAATTTTCGCCGGCAATGGAAATTTGCGTCCGGTGAATGGAATCAAGCTGCGAGGTGAAGCAGCCGGCGCCGAGCAGCAGGCCCAGCAACGCCGCTCCCGCCGGCCTGGCAAAGCAACTTGGTTTCATTGTGGTCGCCGGGCACCGTAGCGTCAGTCACCCGATGGGAGAAGGGAAAAAATCAAAAACGCCGTCTTGAAGGCGGTTCCGTTTTGATTTTTCATGGCGGCGTGGATTTCATGAAAACGCATCCCTCGAAATTCTCCGGTGCCGCGTTCCCCAGCTTGGGTCTGCTGCTGGCGGGTTCGCTTTTCACGAGCTTGCCGCACTGCCCTTCGGTTCGCGCCGCCGAAGGACAAAAAATCTTTCAGGCCGGGGCCTTTGCCGTGGACATCACGCCGACGAACTATCCCGTCATCGTCAATGCCATGTTCACCGAGCGCTCGGCCACGAACGCGGTGGACCCCTTGCACGCCCGCTGCCTCGTGCTGGATGATGGCACGACGCGCCTTGCCATCGTTGTGGTGGACATCTGCATGATGCCGCGCGAGTTGATTGATCGCGCGAAAGGAATCGCCAGCAAGCAGACGGGCATCCCCACCGACCGCATGCTGGTCTCGGCCACGCATACGCACTCCGCGCCGTCCGCGATGGGCTGTCTCGGGAGCCGGCAGGACATCCGCTACGCGGCATTTCTGCCGGGGAAAATCGCCGAGGGCATCGTGCAGGCGGCAAAGAACCTCGCGCCGGCGCGCATCGGCTGGGCGGTGGTGGACGACTGGGAGCACACGCACAATCGTCGCTGGATTCGCCGGCCGGACAAAATCATCAGCGACCCGTTCGGCAGGCCGACCGTCCGCGCCAACATGCACCCGGGTTATGAAAGCCCGGATGTCGTCGGGCCGTCCGGGCCGGTTGATCCGGGGCTTTCCGTGCTGGGTGTGCAGTCCCCCGGGGGCCGGCCCATCGCGCTGCTGGCAAATTATTCGCAGCACTACTGCGGCTCGCCGCTTCTCTCGGCGGATTACTGCGGGAAGTTTGCCGAACACGTGGCTGCACTGGTGACAACACGGCAAACTTCTTTTATGCAACCCGGCGCCCAGACAAAGAACAGCCCCGCTCTCACGAGCGCAGCCACGAACGCCTTCGTCGGCATCATGTCGCAAGGCACGAGCGGCGACTTGATGTGGATGGATTACGGCGCGCCACGCAAAGAGATCGGCTACGACGCCTACGCGCAGGAGGTCGCGCAGCGGGCGTTCGCGGTTAGCCGGAAAATTCAGTATCGCGACTGGGTACCCCTGAAGATGGCGGAACGAACGCTGGCGCTCAACTACCGCGTGCCGGACGAGGCGCGGCTCGCCTGGGCGCGCCAGATCGCCGACGGCCTGCAAGGGCGTTTGCCGAAAACGCATCCGGAGATTTATGCGCTGGAAGCCATTTTTCTGCACGAGCGACCCGCGACGGAATTGAAGCTGCAGGCGCTGCGCATCGGGGAGCTTGGCATCGCGGCCATCCCGAACGAGGTCTATGCCCTCACGGGGTTGAAAATCAAGGCGCAAAGCCCGCTCATGCCCACGTTCAACATCGAACTCGCCAACGGCGCCGAGGGTTACATTCCGCCGCCGGAGCAGCACCAGCTCGGCGGCTACACGACGTGGCCCGCGCGCACCGCCGGCCTCGAAGTGCAGGCCGAGCCGCGCATCGTCGAAACCGTGCTCAGCCTGCTCGAAGAAGTCTCCGGACAGCCGCGCCGCAACATGGCGGACACGCAGGGTCCTTACGCGAAAGCCGTCCTCGACGCGAAGCCGCTGGCCTACTGGCGGCTCAACGAAGCCGTTGTCCCCATCGCGCACGACGCGACGGAGCATAAGCACGACGCGATCTTCGAGGATGGTGTTGCGCTCTACGTGCCCGGCGCGGACAATTCCACCGGCTTCCAGCCTGATCAGCCGCAGGCGCCCAATAATTTTTCCGGCGACCAAATCAATCGCGCCGCGCACTTCGCCGGTGGTCGGATGAAGGCCAGTTTGCCGGAGCTTGGCGCCGCTTATTCCGTCGAGTTGTGGTTCTGGAACGGCCTGTCGAATTCTGCCCGTGCCGTCACGGGTTGCTTTTTTTCGCGGTGCGCGGACGGCGACAAGGAAGCCGTCGGCGACCAGCTTGGCATCAGTGGCACGAATGGCGCATCGGGAAAAATATTTTTCTTCAACGACAACCAGAACGACCAGGTCCTGGCCGGCCGCACCGGCCTCGAGTGGCGCCGCTGGCACCACGTCGCGCTCGTGCGCGATGGCCGGAAGGTCGCGGTTTACCTCGATGGCAACACGACGCCCGATATTTTCAGCGAGGCGGAGAGCAGCTTGGTGGGCCCCACAGCAGAATTGTTCCTCGGCGGGCGCTGCTCCAACTTCGCCAACTTCGAGGGCAAGATGGATGAAGTGGCCATCTACGACCGCGCGCTCACACCGGTTGAAATCGCGGCGCACTACAAGGCCAGCGGGATTACCCCGCGTCTGCAAGCTCAAAACAATCCCGGCAATGGCGCCACGAGCGGCAGCGGAACCCCCTCACCTGCCCTTCGGGCACCCTCTCCCCCGCTCGGAGCGGGGGAGAGGGACGGGGTGAGGGGGCGTTCGGACACTACTTCGCGACCCAACTCTCCGACTGGCTCAACTTCCCAAGTGGGCAAGGGCGAGGACAGCGCACCGCAGAAACCACTACCGCCTTTTGATTCTCCGCCGCTCTCACCCGCCGAATCGCTCAAGCGGCTCCACGTGCGCGAAGGCTTCGAGGTCGAATTGATCGCCGCCGAGCCGTTGCTGGAGTCGCCGGTGGCGATTGATTGGGACGAACACGGGCGCCTGTGGGTCGTGGAGATGGTGGATTACCCGCTCGGCCTGGACGGCAAGGGCAAGCCCGGTGGCCGCCTCCGCGTGCTCGAAGACACCGACGGCGACGGTCGCTACGACAAGTCCACGCTTTTCGCCGAGGGACTGAATTTTCCCACCGGCCTGCTCACGTGGCGCGACGGCGTGCTCGTGACGGCCGCGCCGGAGATTTTGTTTCTCGAAGATTCCAACGGCGATGGCATCGCGGACGTGAGCCAGCCGCTCTACACCGGATTGTTGCAGGGCAACCAGCAGTTGCGCGTGAATGGGCTGCGGTGGGGGTTGGACAACCGGGTCCATTGCGCGAACGGGGCGCACGTCGGCGGCTACGGCGCGACGACGAAAATCAAGTCCGTCCTCACGGGCCAGGAATTCACCATCGGGAGCCGTGACTTTCGCTTCCGGCCCGACACGGGCGAGCTGGACCCGCAATCCGGCCCGTCGCAATTCGGCCGCAACCGCGACAATTGGGGCAACTGGTTCGGCGTGCAAAATTCCTGGCCACTCTGGCACTACGTTTTGCAGGACCATTACCTCCGCCGCAACCCGTACGTGCCCGCGCCTGACCCGGTGCAGCAAGTCATCACGCCGAAGAACCCGAAGGTTTATCCCGCCGGCAGGCTGGAAAAGCGCTACCACAGCTTCGACGAGTCGGGCCACTTCACGTCTGCCTGCGCAGCGATGATTTATCAGGACCAATGGCTCTTCGGGGCGGACGGCGCGATGCACTCGTTCACCTGCGAGCCGTTTCACAACCTCGTCCACCACGAACTCGTCGACGACGACGGTGTGAGCTTCAAGGCCCGGCGTGCGCCGCAGGAACAGACGAGCGAATTCCTCGCGAGCGAAGACCGCTGGTTCCGCCCCGTGATGACCCGCACCGGGCCGGACGGCGCCCTCTGGGTCGTGGACATGTATCGCTACATGATCGAGCACCCGGAGTGGCTCCCGCCGGAAGGGCGCGCGGAGTTGATGCCGCACTACCGCGCCGGCGAGGACAAGGGCCGCATCTGGCGCGTCTCTCCGAAAGGAGCGCGGGCAGCCTTGCCCGCAGCAACCACGACTTCAAAAAAGCGTGCTGCGGCCGGGGACAGCCGCGCTCCTATGCGCCTCGACAAACTTTCCACCGCCGAACTCGTCGCCGCGCTGGATTCGCCCAACGGCTGGCAGCGCGACAAAGTCCAGCAACTGCTCGTGTGGCGCGGCGGCAAGGCCGCCGTGCCGTTGCTCGAAAAACTGGCCAACGAAAGCAACAACCCGCTCGCGCGGCTGCACGCGCTGTGCACGCTCGACGGCCTCAACGCCCTCAGGCCGGAGTGGGTCGAACGCGCGCTGGGCGACCCGCATCCGGGCATCCGCGTCCATGCGCTGCGGCTCGGCGAGCCACGCTCCACCCCGGGCGTCATCAGCGCTGCGCTCAAGCTCGTGGACGACCAGAGCGCGAAGGTCCGCCTGCAACTGGCCTGCACACTCGGCGAATGGGCCGATCCGCACGCGGGCGAAGCGCTGGGCCGGCTCGCGGTGGCCAATCACGGCGACAAGTTCATCACGGCGGCGGTGATGAGCTCGGCCGTGCCACACTCGCTGGCGCTGGTGGACGCCGCGGTCGCGGCCGGCGGGCCGGTGCTCACGTCGCTCGCGGAGCCGCTGCTGAATCTCGCGTTGGCGCTGAACCAGCGTGATTCGATGGCCCGCCTGCTCCGGCCGACGCTCACGGCTGGCGGCGGACGCTTCACCGCGCGGCAAATCGAAGCGTTCGGCCAGTTCCTCGACGCGTTGGCGCGGCGAAAGATGACCTTGAGCGAGTTTACCAAAATGGGCGACGCGCTGACGAAACTGTTGAGTGCGGCAGATGATTTATTCGCCGCCGCAGAACGCCTGGCCTCGGACAAAAAACAGCCGGCAGCCCAACGAGTCGCCGCTGCTGCCGTGCTGAGTCGAAGCGAAGGCCGACGCAGCGAAGCACTCCGCTTGCTCGCCGGCTGGCTCGCGCCGCAGTTCCCTGGCGAGGTGCAGCGCGCCGCCGTGAAGGCGTTGGGGTTGACGGGAGACGCGAGTGTGCCCGACCTCCTGACGCGGGCCTGGCCCGCGCTCGGCCCCGAAACGCGCCTGATGGTGCTCGACGAGTTGCTGGGCCGCGAGACGTGGGCGTTCGAGTTGGTCAGGCGGGTCGAGACCGGCCAGATCAGCGCCAGCGCGCTCGGCCCCACGCGCCGTGGTCGGCTGTTGCGCCATTCCTCGGCGCGGGTGAAGGAACTTGCGGCGAAAGTTCTCAACGCCGGCGCCGCGTCCACCCGCGCGAAGGTGGTTGAGGAGTTTCGTCCCGCTTTGTCTCTGCCAGGCGATGTGAAGCGCGGTGCCGGCGTCTTTGCGAAGGCGTGCGCCGTCTGCCACAAACTGGGCGGAGTGGGGAACGACATAGGCCCCAACCTGCAAAGTGTTACCGCGCACCCGCCGGAGAGGTTGCTCGTTTCCATCCTCGACCCGAACGCCACGATTGAGCCGGGTTATGTGGCCTACACTGCAACCGTCGCAGGCGGCGGGGAGCTTTACGGCATCATCGCGGCGGAAACGGCCAACAGTCTGGTGCTCAAACTGGCCGACGGCAGCACGCGCACCCTGCTGCACCAGGACATCGAATCGCTGCGCAGCTCGAACCTGTCGCTGATGCCGGAAGGATTGGAGGCGGGCATGAGCCGGCAGGATTTGGCGGATTTGATCCAGTTTCTGCGCACGCCGGCGGGCGGGCATTGATGCCGATTACAAATTAAAACACCACAAAGGCGAAAGCGCTGCATCCGGCTGCCCTCGACCGATGCGTGGGCTGCGAACTGCGCACACAAAAACTCATCCCATCATGGATTGATCGGAGGGACGAGTTACACGAGTCCCTAAACCGTGTCGATGCAGTTGAAAACCACGAATGGACACGAATAGACACGAATGCGATTGACTGATGGACGGTTTGGTCTTTCTTCGCACTTCTCACCGTTTGGTGAGTCTGACCAACTCTGGCAAAAAGTCTGGGTAGGCCCGT
>CAZIFU010000237.1:0-15536 GCA_964539075.1 uncultured Verrucomicrobiota bacterium
TATGCGGTAGCGGACGGCAATGCCGTGGCCGCGAGGGGTTTCACGCGTGGATGAAGCCGCCGTGCGGAACACGCAGGACGTGGACATTGTTTTGCGCCGCGCCGATCTTTCGTCCGCTCGCAAAGCCCTCGAACAAGCCGGCTTTATTTATCGTCACGCGGCCAGCATGGATATGTTTCTCGACGGGCCGGAGGCCAAGGCGCGCGACGCGGTCCACATCGTCTTCGCCGCCGAAAAAGTCCGGCCTGACTACGCTGCAACCGTGCCCGACGTTTCCGAATCAGAGGAAACGGAAACGTTCCGCCTGCTGTCACTGGATGCCCTGGTGCGGATGAAACTCACTACCTTCTGCGACAAGGACCGGGTGCAATTGCGCGACCTGATTGAAGTGGGCCTGGTGGACGATGGCTGGCTGGAACGAGTGCCCGCCGCGCTCGGAGCACGCTTGCAGGAATTGCTGGACAACCCGGAAGGCTGACCGCGGCGGCAAGAGCGATTGGGGGGGGGAAGATTGTCGGTTCGCGGAAGTATTTGAGTTGAGTTGCGCGGAAAAACTTTTTGACAAATCGCCTGACCTGTTGTTTCTTCCCACCGTCGGAAATGAAACTCACGAATACAACCCAGTTCAGCCTGGGCGCCTCCACGGCGATGGCGCGGGGCCGCAGGGTCGCCATGACCCTCTGGCACCGCCCGCAACACGCCCGCGGCATCGTGAGTTCCTGATATAGACGAACCAATTTCCCAGCGACCCACGATTGCCCGGCAATCGTGGGTTTTTGTTTTTAACCGCCGTCGTAGTGACGGCCAAACAGAGAAGACAACATGAACACGAAAAGAACAATCCCGACGGACTTCGGGCCGGAGACCCGGTTCGACGTGCCGACCCGGCCGCCCGTGCCGTTCCGCGGCAGGCAGGAGAGCGACCTGGAACGGCTCAAGGCGCGGTTGCTCCGTCAGGCGCTGACAGACCATGCTGCGCCGGAGTTCAACCCGCCGTTGCGTCACGTGGCCAACGAAGCCACCGCGCTGGCGTGGTTGACGCCCTATCCGCTGTTGCTCCTGCCGGAGCTGTTCGCGGAAAAGGCGCGGACCGCTGTTGCGCAAACCCGACGGCAGCAGCGCCTCAGCGCGCGCCGCCGCGACTTCACCGCGGAGGCCGCATGACCCGACACGCGTGCCGCACAGTTGACCAAGCGGAGTTTCCCCGGTTGGTTGACCGCGCATCGGCACCTTGAACCGGCGGCCTCCCAAACTTTGTCGCATATGCGACACAGTTTGGGAGGCCGCCGCGAGCCGGTGCATCGAAGCAATTTCCCGAACCCGTCACTCCCGCCTTGAACCCGCGAACCAGTCGACGGCTGGCGTCCACGCTTCAGCGGCTGTGCGAAAAATACCCAAACGCTGCCTCCTCCTCGTTCTCGTCCTCGTCCTCGAAAGCGTTTGAAAAATCGACGACGAGGACGAGGACGGGAAGCCACAACGGGTTTTTCACACGGCCCCTGAAACGTGTGCCCGGACAAGCTGAAGCTTGAACTCCAACTGCCGGCTCCGCTTGTTGTTAATGTTGCGGGGAGCGTGGCCAGCGAAACGAAAAACGAAACGAAAAACGTGGCGGCCCAAGGGGCTTTGGCTTAGCGTGAGCCATCCTATGGACCGCGCACGACTGGATGGCTGGTGTGAAAAAGGCATTCTCGGCCTGGTGCTGGCGATTCTGGTGTTCGGTCCGCTGGCCACCGGCGCGGTGCGGCCGCAGGATTTTCTGGTCATCCAGGGACTGACGATGGGTGTGGCGCTGCTTTGGGCCATCCGCGTCGGGCTGGCGCCGGGCTGGCGGCTGTATTGGCCGCCCATCAGTTGGGCGGTGTTGTTGTTCACGGGTTACGCGCTGGTCCGCTATCTGCAGGCGGACATTGAATTTGTGGCCCGCCAGGAATTCCTCCGGGTGTTGGCCTATGCGCTTCTTTTTTTTGCGGTGTTAAACAATGTGACGCGCAAGGAGGCGGTTCACCTGGTGGTGCTGGCGCTGATTTTTCTGGCGATGGCGATTTCGGTTTACGCCCTCTACCAATGGCTCACCGACTCGGACCGGGTCTGGCACTTCATCAGACCGGCGACGTACTCGAAGCGCGGCTCCGGCACATATATTTGCCCCAACCACCTGGCCGGTTTTCTGGGAATGCTCCTGCCACTGGGTCTGGCTTACACGCTGGCCGGGCGCCTGGGGACGCTCACGCGGGTCGCCGTCGGCTATGCTTCCCTGGCCATGCTGGCCGGGATCGCCGTGACCGTTTCGCGCGGAGGTTGGGCGGCCACGATTCTGGCGTCGCTGGTGTTCGTGCTGGTCAAGTTGCGGCACCGCAATTACCGCCTGCCCGCCTTCCTCATCGGTTGCCTGATCCTGCTGGCGGGCATCGGTTTTGCGTCGAAGACGATCTTCGTTCAGAAACGGCTCGAACAAATTTTCGATCCCGGAAAGGAAGACTCGACAGGCGTGCGCCGGCAGATTTGGGACGGCGCGGCGAAAATGTGGCGGGCCAACCCCTGGTTGGGCGTCGGGCCGGCGCATTTCGATTACCGCTTCCGGGAATTCCGCCCGGAGGGCCTGCAAGGGCGGCCGGACCGCGTGCACAATGATTACCTCAACACGCTTGCCGATTGGGGCGTGGCGGGCTTTGTCCTGGTGGCCGCTGCCTGGGTCCTGCTGTATTGGGGGGTGCTGCGCAGTTGGAAATACGTGCAGCGCGCGCCCAACGAAATCGTCCTGGATCCCGACGACCGTTTTTCCTACCAGAGCAACCGGGCGGCGTTCGTTCTGGGCGCGGCGCTGGGGTTGTTCGCGCTGCTGGTCCATTCCTTCGTGGACTTCAACCTGCACGTGCCGGCCAATGCAATTCTGGCGGTGACCTTGATGGCGCTGTTGACCGGGCATTTTCGGTTCGCCACGGAGCGGTACTGGGTTGCGCCGGGCCGGTTGTGCCGGATGATCGTCGTGCTGGTCGTCCTCGCCGGCGTCGGCTATCTCGGCCAGCAAGGCTGGCGGCGTGTGCGGGAACTCGCCTGGCTCGATCGGGCCGAACAGTGGAAGGCCATGCCCGGTCAGCGCGCGGGCCTTTTGTTTTTGGCCCACGCCGTGGAGCCGATGAATTTCGAGACCACCTACGCGCTGGGCGAAACGCTGCGCGCGCAAAGCTGGCAGGGGAACGAGGATTATGTCGCGCTGGCGGAGGCGGCCCTGCCCTGGTTCCAGCGCGGCATCGAACTCAACCGTTACGAGCCTTACAATTATTTGCGCTACGGCATGTGCCTGCACTGGCTCGGACGACATGACGAGGCGGGACCGTATTTCGAAAAAGCCGGCCGCCGGGATCCTAACGGTTATTACCTGGTGGCCCATCAAGGGTGGCATCGTTTCCAACTCGGCGCGCAATACGCCGCCCGGGGAGAATCTCAAGCGGCGCGAGAGCAGTTCCTTGCCGCCCAACCGTGGTTCGAGCGTTCGCTCCAATTAACTCCCTACCTGACCCCTAATCCAATTGCCAGGACCTACCTCGACATCATCAGCCGGAAACTGGCCGAATTGCCGTCAGAGCCGGCCAAAGCAACCCTCCCTCCGAAGCATGATGGTTTTGTCCCGAATTGAGCAGAACCTTCCTCGATTTTGACACCCCCCCCGCCCTCCCTTGCGAAAAGGGCCTGTCGCCAAGGCGTTTTCCGGTCGTGGCTTTGATTTTGCTGGATAAGGGAGCGCACGATTTTTTGACCAGATCAGGGCAAAAAGCGGTCAACGTTCAGCAGCCCAAGCGTCTGGAAATATGCGGTTGACATTAAACGCCTATTTTCTAATCTGGTCACGGATGTTCATCGTGGATCGGTTTAAGAGTCAGGAGCAATTTTATGAAAACTTTTAGTCATCTGTTACCGACGATGGTGGTGGGTGGCGTCCTAGCGCTGGTCCTGGCGCTCGCCTCTGCCGCGCCAGCCGCGCAGCAAGGCCAGGCCGTGGTGCGCGCGCTCCGCGGCGCGGCCGAATTTTCCACCGGCGGCGGCGCTTGGGCGCCCTTGAAAGTGGGCATGGTTCTGCACGCCGGCACGATCGTCAAAACGGCGTCCAAGTCCGAGATGGATTTGTTTCTCAAGGAAAACGGTCCCATCGTCCGCGTCACCGCCGATACGATCCTCGGCCTGGACAAATTGATTTTTGACAACACCGGCGCGGAAACCGTGATCGAGACCCAGTTGGATTTGAAGTCGGGCCGGATCCTGGGCAACATCAAGAAAACTTCCGTGGCCTCCCATTTCGAGATCAAGACCCCCACGGGCGTGGCGGGCATCCGCGGCACTCTCTTCGACATCAGCGCCAATGGCGTGGTCAAAGTGAAGAAAGAAGGCGCGCCGACATCGGTGGTGGTGGTTTATGTTGACCCCAGCGGGGCGGTTTCAACCTACGTGGTCAATGGCGGACAAAAGTTCGTCCCCGGCGTTGGCGTCGTGGCAATGACTCCGGAAGAAAACGAGAGCTCGGACTGGACGGGGCTTTTCCCGCCGACCGGTCAGCCCGCCGCGGCGCTGGACAACGGCGCGCTCATCTTTGTTTCACCGAACACCGGCGCGCCGCCGCCCCCGAACTGATCAATCCTTTCGCTCAAAACCCGGCGCGACCTTGTGTGGCGCCGGGTCTTTTTGTTCAGTAAACGCCTGTGAAACTCAAACCGGTCAAGTTCGTCCCGGCGCTCATTGCCGCCAGCGTCATCCTGACCGTGTGCTTGCTGGAAGGCGTGCACCGGGTTTTTCCCTCGTTGGACCTCCTGCAACGTTTGGAATGGATCACCTACGACTGGCGGGTGCGACAGGCCTTTAAGTTTCCCGCCCCGGCCGCCACGAATCTGGGCGCCATTCTGGTGGATGAATTGGGCTTGAAAGCCGTCAACGAAAACTTCGGCTACAAGTGGGCCTGGCCCCGCAAGCTGCATGGGGCGCTCCTCCAGGAATTAACCGCCGCCGGAGCCAAAGCGGTCGGGTTCGACATTCTCTTTTCCGAACTGGACCCCTCCACTCCCGACACCGAAATCAAACTGCCCAACGGACGCAGCATCGCCTCGGACGAATACTTCGCCCTCCAACTCCGGCGGGCGAGCAATGTGGTTCTGGGCGCCTTCGGTGAAACACTGGACAACCGGTGGCACGCCCTCATGCCGGCCGGCTTGTTCGCCACCAACGCGCTGGCGGTCGGCCATGTGACCAGCGACCTGGATTCCGACGGCGTCCTGCGCCGGGCGGCGGCCTTCAAGGACGACCCCGAACAGGGCCGGCTCTGGCACCTGGGCATCATCCTGGCGGCCAAGGAACTGAACCTGGACCTCGCCAAAGCGATCGTCGAGCTGCGCCGGATTATTCTGCGCGGAAAAGGTGGCGTGGAACGGATCATCCCGGTGGATGAGCAGGGATTCTTTTACATCAACTGGACACTGACCTGGAACGACCCGCGCCTGGCCAAAGCCGGATTTCACGAAGTCATCGGGCTGGGGCCGGAAGACCTGAAACTGCCCGGCTGGCGGAACAAAATCCTGGTCGTTGGTTCCGTCGGCGCGGGCAATAACATTTCGGACATCGGCGCCACGTCGTTGAGCAAGACCACTTACCTGATCAGCAAACACTGGAACGTGGCCAATTCCATCATCACCGGACGGTTCGTCCGGCTGGCCGGCACGCCGGTTGATCTGGCGCTGATTGTTCTCCTGGGTCTGATCGGCGCGGGGTTGACCTGGAACTTGCGCGCCCCGTGGCCCACCATCTGGGTGATCGCGATCTGCGCGGGTTATGTGGCCGTGGCGTTCCTGCTCTACGCGCAATCCCGGCTCTGGATCCCCATCGTGCTGCCGGTGGTCTGCTCCTTGCTCATGACCCACGTCGCCACCGTCACCTACCAGGTCGTCTTCGAGCAAAAGGACAAACGCCGCGTCAAAAGCGTGTTCGAAAAACTCGTTTCCCCCAATGTCGTCAATGAACTGTTGGAAGCCAAAACCCTCAACCTCGGCGGGGCGCGCCGCAAGATCACCGTTTTTTTCGCCGACGTGCGCGGCTTCACCGAAATGACCGATGTCCACCAGGCCCAAGCCGCCGAATATGTCCGCGAGAAAAACCTTTCCGGCGAAGCGGCGGAAACGGTGTTCGACGAGCAAGCCCGCGAAACCCTCAACACCGTAAACATTTACCTCGCCACCATCGCCGACCAGATCAAGAAACACAACGGCACGCTCGACAAATACATCGGTGACTGTGTGATGGGTTTTTGGGGCGCGCCGACGCCCAACGAACAACACGCCCTCTGCTGCGTGCGCGCCGCCGTGGACGCCCAGCGCGCCATGCACGCCTTGAACCAGCAGCGCGCCGCCGAAAACCGGCGGCGCGAGCAGGAGAATGCCGCCCGTGTCGCCGCCGGACAACGGCCGCTCCCGCTGCTGCCCTTGCTCTCGCTGGGCACCGGCATCAACACCGGCGTCGTCACTGTCGGGCTGATGGGATCGGAGGCGCACACGTTCAACTACACCGTGTTTGGCCGCGAAGTGAACCTCGCCAGCCGGCTGGAAGGCGTCTCCGGCCATGGACGCATCATCATCGGGGAAGCGACTTATCGCGAAATCCTGCGCGACGACCCGGCGCTGGCGGCCACCTGTGTTGAACAGCCGCCGGAGAGGGTCAAAGGTTTTCAAAAGCCGGTGAAAATATACGAAGTGCTTTGGAACCCCCCCGAGCCAGCCGCAACCGATGCCGCCCTCCCGCCCGCCGCCACCAGCCAGCCCGCCGCAAATGCCTAGGAACGGTTTCACAATGTGGGGCGAGACTCCGTCGAGCCGCGTCGGGCGCGGAGTGAATTGGCTCGACGGAGTCTCGCCCCACCGAGGTTGGCCTCATGAAACCGTTTCCAGGCCCGTAGGAGCGCAACCGGAAAACATCGAACACCAAACATCCAAGTGCCCGGCGATCGATCATTTCGATGTTCGATGTTGGACGGTGGATGTTGAATGTTGAATGTTGAATGTTGGATTAAACCTTGAATTTTCCCGCCGAACCTCTGAACGTAACGTCATGCGCACCGTTGTTTATCCGGGCAGCTTCGATCCGCTGACCAACGGCCATCTCGATGTCATTCAACGCGCGGCCAGACTCTTCGACCGTGTCATCGTCGCGGTCGCCAGAAACGAGGACAAACACCCGCTCTTCACCCAGGCCGAACGGCTGGAACTGGTCTCCAAGGCCATCTCCCATCTGCCCAACGTTGAGAGCGACGCCTTCGATGGCTTGCTGGTGAATTACGTGGAGCGGCGCGGCGGACAGGCGATCATTCGCGGGTTGCGGGCCGTTTCGGATTTTGAATTTGAATTCCAGCTCGCCCTGATGAACCGCAAGTTGAAGGAACAGATCGAAACCATTTTCATGATGCCCAAGGACACTTACACTTTTTTAAGCTCGCGCATCGTCAAGGAAATCGCCCGGCTGGGCGGCGACGTGAGCAGCTTCGTGCCGCCGCATGTCCAGAGCGCGCTCGTTCAGAAACTGGCGGGAAAACGATCTTAAATATATCCTTTCCGCAACCGCCACCACCATGCCCTTGCGGATCAATCTGATGGAACTGGAGGAACGGACGCTCGACCAGCGCGGGGAAGTGTCCGCCGGCGAACTGGATTTGAACGACCTGGATGAACTGGTCAAGGTCGGCGGGCCGTTGCGCTACGAGTTGCAGGCGGAACTGCTTGACAACGCCATCCTGGTCCAAGGCCGGTTGCAGCTTACCTTCAATTGCGAATGCGTCCGCTGCTTGAAAAGTTTTGCCCTTCCCCTGGACTTGCCGCATTGGACCTGCCATTTGCCCCTGGCGGGCGAGGAAAAGGCCGTCATCACGCACGATTCGGTGGACTTGACGCCGTATCTGCGGGAAGATATCCTCCTGACGATTCCGCAACATCCGTTGTGTGAACCTGAGTGTCGCGGTCTGCCCGGCGCACTGCCGGACCGCAGCCGGAATCCGAGCGGTGCCAGCCGGGCCGGAGAAACCCCGGCGGCTTGGACGGAATTGAACAAGTTAAAGTTTTAGAAAGACCACTATGGGCGTACCCAAGCGTAAACCGTCGAAGAGCCGTCAACGTCAGCGCCGCGCGTACAACAGCGTCCTGACCCTGCCGCAACTGACCAACTGCCCCCAATGCGCGGCGCCTTATATTCCCCACCGGGTTTGCCCCGCTTGCGGCTTTTACAAGGGGCGCCAGGTCATCACTGTCCAGGCGCTGGGCTGATCCGGTTTCCGGCGCCGCAGAGACCGTTCGTTTCGGCGGCCTGTTTTATGCGAATCGTCGTGGATGTCATGGGTGGCGACCACGGTTGCGGGGTCATCGTGGCCGGGGTGAAGCTGGCGCTGGCCGGCAACGGAAAAATCACGCGCCTGTTTCTCGTGGGCAACGAACCGGACATCCAGGCCGCCCTAGCCCGCCAGCATTTTCACGATCCCCGCCTCCAAATCGTCCACGCCAGCGAAGTGCTGACCATGGAAGACAAGCCGCTGGAGGGCGTCCGCAAGAAAAAGGATTGCTCGATGGTGCGCGCCATCGAACTGGTGCGCGACGGGCAGGCCGACGCAGTCATTTCGCCGGGCAACACCGGCGGCTTGGTCGCGGCCTCCACCTTCAAACTCCGCCGGCTCGAAAACGTCGAACGCCCGGCCATCGCCACCGTGGTCCCCTCGTTGCAAAATGAATTCGTACTGCTGGACGCCGGCGCCAACTCCGAATGCAAGCCGGTCCACTTGCTCCAGTTCGCCATCATGGGCAGCATCTATTCGCGCGAAATCCTCGGCCGCTCCAATCCCCGCGTCGGCGTCCTCAGCAACGGCACCGAGGAAATCAAAGGCACCGAACTGACCCGCGAGGCCTGCCGCCTCTGCCAACAGGCCGGCCTCAATTTCCTGGGATACGTCGAAAGCCACGACCTGTTCGCTGATCGCGTCGAGGTGGTCGTCACCGACGGTTTCACAGGCAACATCGTGCTCAAAACCTGCGAGAGCATGGGCAAAAGCATCGTGCGCCTGTTGCGGCGCGAAATGACCGCCAACCCGCTGCGCCAGTTCGGCGCGTTGCTGGCGCGGGGCGCGTTCCGCAACATTAAACACCGCATGGACCCCGAGGCCTATGGCGGCGCGCCGTTGCTTGGCCTCAACGGCATCGTCATCAAGGCCCACGGCTCGGCGCGCGCACGCGCCATCATGAACGCCATCCGCGTCGCCACCGAGGAGGTCCAGCATCACATCACGGAAATGATCGTGAACGAAGTCTCCCTGGCCAATGAACGCTTGAATGCCGCCGCCCGCCCCGTTATAACTCCCGTCGCCGAATGAGCGTTTCGCACGCCAAATCTCTCAAGCATCCGCGCGCCAAACACGACTTCAATGGCCGCACCTGTTCCATCACCGCCGTCGGCTCCTACGTGCCGGAGCGCGTCCTGACCAACGCCGAACTGGAAAAAATGGTCGAGACCAGCGACGAATGGATCACCACCCGCACCGGCATCAAAGAGCGCCGGATCGCCGCCAAAGACGAATTCACCTCCGACCTCGGCGCCAAGGCTGCCCTCAAGGCGATGGAGCGCGCCGGCGTGACGCCCGAACAGATTGACCTGATCATCGTCGCGACCATCACCCCTGACATGCCCTTTCCTTCCACCGCCTGCCTGGTCCAGCGGAAAATTGGCGCCTACCGCGCGGCTGCCTTCGACATCGAAGCGGCCTGTTCAGGATTCATTTACGGCCTGGAAATCGGCCAGCAATTCATCATGTCCCGCACCTACGACACGGTGCTCGTGATCGGCGCGGAAAAACTTTCGTCCATCGTGGATTGGACCGACCGGAACACGTGCGTCCTGTTCGGCGACGGCGCGGGCGCGGCCATTCTGCAAAACCGGCCCAACTCACACGGCCTGCTGGCCGTCTGCATGGGTGCCGACGGCAACAAAGCCGATCTCCTGTCCATGCCCGCCGGCGGCAGTCAATGCCCGGCGACGGCCGAATCGGTGGCGGCCCGCCTGCACTTCCTGCGGATGGATGGCAAGGAGACCTTCAAAAACGCGGTCAACGCGATGCTCACCGCGGCGCAGGAAGTGTTGCGCCGGTGCGAACTGGACATTTCCCGCATCGCCTGCGTCATCCCGCACCAGGCCAATCGCCGCATTATCGAAGCCGTCAGCGAACGGCTGGGCACCCAGCCGGACCAGGTGTTCATCAACCTGCAAAAATACGGCAACACTTCCGCCGCCTCGGTGGCGATCGCCCTGGACGAAGTCGTGCAGTCCGGCCGCATCCAGCGCGGCGACCTGATCCTGCTGGTCGTGTTTGGCGCGGGTCTGACCTGGGGCGCGGCGGTGATCGAATGGTGAAGATCGCAAATTGACGTCTGCTCCAACTGTGTTAGCTTTACCTCACCTGATATGAGCACAAGCAAGCTTGACACCTCCGGCGTATTTCAACCTCTCACCGTTTCCGCTCCGCAAACCAAACTCACGCTTCCAGCCGACGCCGTCCGCATCCGGAAAAGCGGCATCGAATTCCGAAGCGCCAACGCCTTTCCCGCGTGGACGGAAATGTCCGTGGCCATGAAATCGCCGCGCGACAACAAAACCATCCACTGCACCGGCGTCGTGGTGGCGTGCACCGGCAATCGGCACGCCGGCTACCAGGTGTCGATGGTGTTGATGAACCTCTCCCGCCAGTCCCAGGAGCAGTTGAGTGTGCTGGCTTATTCCCGGCTCGCCTGAGGATCCCTCCCCCGGTTAAGTTTCGGCATGGAACAATTTGCCAGGATTTTGCAGGCCGGCATCGAGAACGGCGCGTCGGACGTTCACTTCAAAATCGGCGGGCCGGTCATTTTCCGCATCAGCCGCCAACTGGTGGCCATGGACTGCCCACCGCCCACCGAAGCATGGATGGCCGGCGTGGTGGAAGCCATGGTCCCCCCGCACGCCCGCAAACGGATCGAGGAACAGGGCGAGGTTGATTTTTCCTACCTCTCGCCTGGCGTCGGACGTTTCCGCACGAACCTTTTCAAGCAACGCGGCCAGTTCTGCCTGGCGATGCGTTACGTCAAAACCCAGATCCCCAGCTTCGAGGAACTGGGCCTGCTGCCCATCGTCCGGAATATTGCCGAGTCGCCCCGCGGCATCGTGCTGGTGGCCGGCTCCACCGGCTGCGGCAAATCCACCACGCTGGCGGCGATGATCGAACACATCAACGCCCATTTCAAAAAACACATCGTCACGCTCGAAGACCCGATTGAATTCGTCTTTGAAGACAACCAGTCCGTCATCGAACAGCGCGAGGTGGGGCTGGACACCGTCTCCTTCGCGCACGGGCTGAAACACATCGTGCGCCAGGACCCGGACATCATCATGATCGGCGAAATGCGCGACTCGGTGAGTTTTTCCGCCGCGATCAGTGCCGCCGACACCGGCCACCTGGTGCTGGCCACCCTGCACACCACCAACGCCCCGCAGTCGGTCGGCCGCATTCTGGATTTCTTCAAGGCCGACGAGCGCGACCAGGTCCGCCGGCAACTGGCGGCCACCTTGCAGGCCGTCGTTTGCCAGCGCATGGTCAACACGGTCACCGGCGGCGTCACGCCTGCCCTCGAAATCATGATCAACACCGTCACGGTGAGAAAAATGCTCGAAGAAAACCGGCTGGAAAAACTGGCCGCCGCCATTGAAACGGGCACCGAGGACGGCATGCTGAATTTCAATCAGGCGCTTTTCCAACTCGTCAAGGACGGCGTGGTATCCAAGGAGGAAGCGATGGCCAAGGCCACCAACCCGCAGGCGCTGGAAATGAATTTCAAGGGGATTTTCCTCGACGAGGGCCGCCGGATTTTGAGCTGATGGAAGGGGGGATACTGCGCGCGAGTACATCGCTTGTCCCCATTCTCGAACCACGGGGCGCAGAAATAAAGCAAGGCTTTCCAGCCTGCTGGGCGCTGGATTTTTGTTTCCGTTCTGCGCCCGTTCCACTTTTCGGAAAGGAGAAAATCACGACCGCAGCCGCACCTTCCTCCCTCCCGTTTTGCTGGGTGCTTCGTTCTCTTACCACCGCAAGCGGTCTGACTTCAAGTCCATTGTGCGGGTTTGGCCCCGTGGGTCCGTGCGATTCCGGGAAGCGATACACCTCCGCCGGCGTGGCGTAGCCCAAGGACTGATGGGGTCGTTGCTGGTTGTAGCGGCGAAACCACCGGCCCAAACCGTGCGCCAACGCCGGCCCGTGCTCGTAATCGCGCAGGTAGATGTCCTCACACTTGAGACTCCGCCACAACCGTTCGATGAACCGGTTGTCCACCCATCGCCCGCGCCAATCCATGCTCACCCGCACGTCGGCTGCTTCCACCGTCGCAATGTATTCGGCGGAAGTAAACTGCGCGCCCTGATCGGCGTTGGCGATCCGCGGCGTCCGATTGCCTGTGCCCAGCGCCGACCGCCACGCGTTCACGCAGAACGCCGCTTCCAGCGGATTGGACAGTCGCCACGCCAGCACGAACCGGCTCCACCAGTCCATCACCGCCACCAGATACATGAATCCGTAGCGCATCGGGATGTAGGGAATGTCGGCGCACCACACCTGGTCCGGGCCGCTGATCTCCTTGCCACGCAGTAAATACGGGTAGATCTCGTGTCCCGGCCCCGGTTGACTGGTACCCGGTTTGGGGTGGATCGCCTCCAGTCCCATCACCCCCATCGACCGGCCAACGCGCTTCTCGTTCACCGCCCAACCGTCCCGTTGCAGCTCGATCGTCAGGCGGGGTCGCCCGTATTCGGGTCAATTCAGATGGAGCAGATCCAACCGCCGCATCAGTCGCAGGTTCTCGGGACTTTCGTGACATGGTTCGTAGTAGTACTGGCTGCGCGGCACGCCAAGCAACGCGCACTATTGGCGCAGGCTCGGCGCACCCGCCTGGGCCGCACCAGGGCCAGTCGCTGGGCTAGCGGACATTTCTAAAGAGTTTTGACAGTGATAGAAGCAGCGTCGCGAAACCATCCGCCGCGGCGCGCTCGGAGAGCGTCGCCCTGCCGGGCGGAAAACTCTCCCGTCCGGCGGTTCAATTCTACCGGAGCGATGCCTGCGAAAATAGTGCGCGGCGAACCGCAGGCACGAGTGCTTGAAGTGGCGTCGCGTATGCCCCAGCGACTGGCGTACATGCGCCATGGACAGCCGCGCTCCGACAGTTTCAGTTTAACTCCGAATTTTTCCCGCGCCATCGCGGTGGCGACGGAACCAGCCGAACCAGACGCCTAACATTCCGATGCCCAGCAGCGGAAGCGGATGCGGTTCCGGCACGGCCACGGCGGAGTTGAAGTGCAACACCAGATCATCGCCCCCGTTTTCCAGGGTGAGACTGAAGACGCCGCCCATTGTGTCGTTGGAGAAGCCGCTCGTGGTCACGCTCACGATGTTCGTGTTGAACCCGCTGATGCCGCCGGAGGCGCGCAGGATGAGCCAGTCGTAATTGGAAGCCGCGTCGAAGTCGTGGACGTCGCCCGGGGTCAATGCCAGCGTCAGCGAGGCGACGTCGAGGAAGAACAAGTTGTTGACATGGGACTTGAACAGGAGCGTTCCGTTGATGTTGATGAAGTCCCAGCCGGGGTTGACGCCACTGCCGCCGTCCACGTCGTTGATTTGCCAGAGGTAATGGCCGCTATTCTCCCAGATATGGCTGCCGGTGGTGAAACGGCCCGGCCCTACTGCCGGCGAGAGTATGCCGATGACATCCACCGCACCCGTGATCGAGCCGTTCCCACCCAGCGTGCCGCCGGCCTTGACGCTGACCGGGCCGGTGCCAAGGCCGCTGCCGCTGGTGTTGTTGAATTGGAGCGTGCCGGCGTTGATCACGGTGCCGCCCGAATAGGTGTTGGCACCGGAGACGGACAGCGTGCCCGTGCCGTCCTTGGTCAGGCTGTTTGCGCTGGAGATGGTCGCCGAAATGTCGAGGTCCACGGCCGCGGAGCCGTTATTCACGGTGAGAGTGCGATTGGCGCCCAGATTGAGCTGGCCGCTGATCGTGGACGTGTTCGTGGCCGTGGCGGCCACGGAAAAGTCGTTGACCAAGGTAAGCGTCCCGGTCCCGGTCCTGACTGCGCCGCCCTCCAGGGTGGTCAGGTTCACGATGTCGGAGAAGTTGTTCAGGTCCAGCAATCCCGAGCTTTTGATCGTGACGCCAGTGATTCCGGCGGAAGTAACCTGACTGTTGGTCGCCCAGCGCAGGATATCGGCGTTGGCGCCACCGACGCCGTCGCCGATGATGACGGTCGTGTTCAGCGCTTTGATGCCCGCGGTCTTGTTCAACACGACCGTGCCGGCATTGAGGTTTACATTACCGTTGAACGTGTTGTTCGCCGTACCGCTGAGGGTGAGCGTACCGGCGTCGTTTTTCGTGAAACCGCCTGCGCCGCCCATAACGCCGCTGAGAATCATGTCGCCCGCGCCACCAAAAGTGGCGAGGGACCCGCCGTTGGCAAAGTTGCCGCTGAGCGTCAGCGTGCCGGCGGCGCTGGAGACTGTGGAAGCCGAACCCAGCGTGATCGCCCCGGCAAACGAGTTATTGCCGCTGATGTTGCGCAACGCGCCGCCGTTGGAGACGCCACTGCCGTTGAGGGTCAACGTCTCGGCGCCGATGGAGATGCCGCCTTCGAGTTCGAGCGCGGCACCGCTGCTGACGATGGTGCCCTTTGCCGTTGCGCCTAGCGCGTTATTGTGGCGCACGTTCAACACACCGGCGCTGACGGTAATGATGTCGGCCAGCGAGTTGGAGCTGCTGAACACCAGCGTGCCGGCGCCGGCCTTGGTGAATTTGGGCGAGCCGGAGGTCTGGCCGAGCTGGCCGGCGAAAATGGTAAGACCCAGGTTGGTGACGGTGATGATGCGGTCGGCGGTGAGATTGATGGCGTTGTTGAACGTAAGCTGGTCGGAGCCGCCGATGGTGAAGTCGCCCGAGGCGGCAAACACATTGCCCAGGAACAGGGCGATGCCGTTGCCCCGCAAAGTGCCGCCGCTGATTGTGGCCGTGCCCGATCCCAGAGCCGAGTCATGGCCCAAGGCGAGCGTGCCGGCGTTGAGCGTCACCCCGCCCGAGAACGAGTTGCTCGCTTCCAGGGCCAGCAGTCTGGTGCCATTCTTGAAGAGGCCGCCGGCACCACTCGCCGCCCCGCTGAGGGCCGCATCGAAACTGCCGTCCACCGTCAGCGCGTTGCCCTGGTTCTGGATCGCACTGGTGACGCGCAGCGCGCCGGCGCTCGCCCGCCACGTCTGGGCCGCGCCGAGTTTGATGATGTCAATGCTGATGGTCTGCAAGGTGAGGGAATTGTTCGTCATGCCGCCCTGGAGAGTCAGGGCGACGCCGGCCAGCGAGCTGAGAGTGAAGGCGTCCGCGTTGTTGCTGAACGTGAGCGAGAAAATGTTCCAATCCGTGTCGAGCACCGACCCGAGACGATTCGTGCCGGCGAAAACCAGTTTGGCG